>CAZWYO010000005.1:0-43033 GCA_964638315.1 uncultured Candidatus Babeliaceae bacterium
TGTAAACTTGGGAACTATTTCATGCTGAGGCTATGCGATTTTGTCCGAAGCATTGTTGTTGTAGTCATTATTTTTTATGGCATCAACGAGATCTTTTGAGGTATATTCTGTGTATGCGCCTGCTTGCACAACTGATGTTCCCAGTATTATTATGGTTCCCAATAGAACCAATTTAAGATAATTATTCATGTGTTCCACCTCTTTTTTTGCAGCTTTTCAACTGCGTAAAGTTTGTTGAATGACGTGACCAGGTCTGTTTTTTACGATTAGAAACAGACCCGACCCATTGATAAGCATATCATGCCAAGTGGTCGGATATAAAGATTTTTCAATCATTTGATCATCAACGCTTTCCCTGAAATACCGATAAAGACGCTTAACAGAGGCTTCTGTTTCACGCGCCATTGAAGAACAATTTTTACGTCCCTCGGTCATCAAAAGATGGCCAATAAAGTTGTTCAAAAAAGGCTGTATTTTTCCTGAAAAGTTTAGTACCGTTTGAAACATAGCTACACTCCTTAAAGTTGTGTTTTGGGCTTTGTAGCTAAACTAATCCATGTGGTTAGATTATGGAAGGGGCCAAATATCGCAAAATATTTGGCCCCTTCCATAAAATGTTCTTTATTTATGCCATTGTTTTTTCAGGACAAAGTCCTGGTTATCTTGAAAAGTCAGCCATAGCGATTCTCAGGATGGACGGCATTTGTGAGCTATTTTAGGATGTTTTTAGGGCTCGATTTTTTCTACTCTATAAGGCCTAAAGATTTAAGCATGTCAGTGTGATCTTGCCCACCAGCCTTTCTATACCACTCAAGTCTAGCTTTTGCGTCAACTTTGATTGTATCTATCAACCATTGAGCAACAGGCATTGATTTTGAGCCGAAGGCGAAGTAGAGCAGATTTTCAAGCTCACCCTGTGTTAATGCTCTGTTTTGACGCTTGTGTTTATCATATAGAAGTTTAGCAATTTCGAGTTTGTTTCCGCATAGCATAATAGGCAAGTCTGTAACGTTTTCGTTTTTATCGTTTTTTAATATTACATACGGTGTCACTGCCAAAGCAGCATTTTTGCTTACAATATTCTTAACTTTTTGATAGTTATTATTTTTTATGGCATCAACGAGATCTTTTGAGGTATATTCTGTGTCTGCGCGTGCTCGCACAACTGATGTTCCCAGTATCATCATGGTTCCCAATAGAACCAATTTAAGATAATTATTCATGTGTTCCACCTCTTTTTTTGCAGCTTTTCAACTGCGTAAAGTTTGTTGAATGACGTGACCAGGTCTGTTTTTTACGATTAGAAACAGACCCGACCCATTGATAAGCATATCATGCCAAGTGGTCGGATATAAAGATTTTTCAATAGAAAATTATTTTTTATTTCGTTTACGTTCGCAGAAAAAGCAATTTTGTTTAATAAACTTGTCCCATCATGACGTCTCCCGAAGGGTGAGTTCCATCTTTTCGCTTTCAAAAATTAACAGATTCTTTATCCTGGTAAGCGTGGGTGATTGACCGACAATTGAGAAAGCTGAGTTATGCAAGAAAGAGGAGCGCGACGGGTGCGTATTTTATGGCAAATAGTTCTGTTCGTCCTTTTTGGGGCTGGCAGTGCCTGCGGTATGATGTTTGACAACCGGTTTCTAGGGGACTCCCTTGGACACCGCCCTTATCTGGCGCCTGATACGATAACGTCGTTACAGGTCCAACCATTCTTTTTGACGGCAGATCAGGCCTTCAATGCGTATGGACAGGAGGCTGGTCTGTTTGCGTATGGTGATGTTGCTTACGGTATTAGAAACCTTGATAATGCTTTATTAAAGGCGGGAATAACGGATAAGTCATTTGTGCGTAGCGATTGGCAGAGTCGTCTTACCCGCGGGCCCTATTTTATGGGGGGGGTACTCGATGCCTACGGCGTTGCGCTCTCCTTTTTTCACCCTTTTACCAACAACTTTGGTTTTGGGTTCCGTACCGCGGTTTTAAAGCTTAATACCTGTTTTAATCTGGTTCGAAATGTTAATGATTTCGAGGCAGTGGTCTTCGGCCCTGGCGACGAGTTTGATCTGCAGTTGTTGCAGAAAAATGTTCATGATGCTCTTGGGATACGCGGATACACCTGGAATGACTACACGATGTCTGACACCGAGCTCTATTTCAGAATTTTTTCGGTGCATGACTATTCGTATCTCTGCCGGTTATTAGATGCAGGGCTTTCACTTGGCGTTGTTGCACCGACCGCAAAAAAGCGCGTACTATGGAACCCTGCGTCGATATCGGCGGGAGGGGACGGACATTGGGGGGTTTACCTCGAGGGTAACCTTGATGCAATTTTAAGGCAGGATCTGCGTGCAAGTATTCTTGTGCGGCTACAGCAGCGCCTTAAAAGCACAAGCACACAGCGTATGCCTGCCGGCGATGAGCCGACGATGTTTGGTGCTCTGATCGGCCCGGCTGAGGTTAAACCCGGCTTTACCTTCTTGCTATCGCCCTATGTCGTGTGGGAGCGTTTGCGCGAGGGTTTTGGACTCTATCTTGGGTATTCGCTGGTCAAGCACCTGCATGATTCCTGGATAGACCGCCGCTGTGATCAACAGGTGCCGGCCGAGCTTTGCGTATTACAGGCAGAATCGGAGTGGGCAGCAGAGCGAGTTCATTGTGGTATTTTTTATGATCTTGATTTAGGCTCAAGAGAGTACCGGTATACCCCTATTATTTCAGTAAATGTAGATGTGCCGGTCTCATGGATGATTGCACAGAGGTCAGCGGTGACGTATGGGGTATCATTGGGCGTTGAGATGCATTTTTAAAATGTAAAAATTTGGAAGATATTATGAAAAAATTTTTAAGTAGATGGATACCGGCGCGACGGCTGGCCGGTCTGTTTTCAAGTGATGTCGCTATCGATATGGGGACGGCTAATACCGTGGTCTACGTGCCACGGCAGGGCATTGTCTTGGATGAGCCGTCAGTCGTGGCCGTGCGTTCCAGCACAAATCAGGTGGTTGCGACGGGGCGGCAGGCAAAGGAGATGTTGGGCAAGACGCCTGAAAGCATCGTTGCATCCAGACCAATTCGCGATGGCGTTATCGCCAATTTTGAACTTACCAAAGATATGCTGCGTTATTTTATGGTAAAAGCTAATGGTGATCGGCGGGCATTTTTGAGTCCTCGCATGGTTATTGGCGTGCCATCGGGCATCACGCAGGTCGAGAGGCGTGCGGTAGAAGATTGTGCTCGTGAAGCTGGCGCGCGCGAAGTTTATACGATTATGGAGCCAATGGCCGCGGCAATTGGCTCTGGTCTGCCCGTTTCAGAGGCTTCAGGTAGCATGATTGTTGATATTGGTGGGGGGACCACCGAGGTTGCGGTTATTGCCTTGAAAGATGTGGTTTTTTGTCGCTCGATCCGTATCGGCGGTGACGAGATGGACTGGGCGATTGTTAACTATGTCAAACGGAAATACAATCTCTTGATTGGCGAAAGAACGGCCGAAACGATAAAAATGCAGATTGGTACCGTGCTTGATGATGGGCAGGTTCAGAGCATGGAAGTCAAAGGCCGCGACCTGATTACCGGTGTGCCAAAAACTATTACGTTGACCAGCTCCGAGGTGAATGAGGCGTTGTTAGAGACGGTTTCAAGCATCGTTGAAGTTGTGCGTGTTGCGCTCGAAAATACACCACCAGAACTGGCATCCGACCTCGTTGACCGTGGCATTATGATGTCTGGTGGCGGCTCGTTATTGCGTGGTCTTGATAGGCTTATTTCTCGCGAGACCGGTCTGCCGGTTACGATAGCGCAAGATCCGCTACTCTGTGTCGTCAATGGCGCGGGGAAAATCTTAGAGAATATCGATTTCTTTAAAGATACGCTTCTTGGATGAAGAGGTACGATGACAGACACGCATCGTCGGGTGGCGTTGCGCTCAAGAAGAAATTTGGTCAGCATTTTTTGCGAGACCAGGCAATTGTTGATCAGATGATCTCACAGGTGAAACTCGATCTGGAAAGCTCTGTCTTTGAGATAGGGTGCGGTGATGGCTTTTTGACGCGCGGGATACTGGCGCAGCAGATAGCACGCCTCTGGTGTTTTGAGATCGATCATGAGTGGGCCGCGCGTGTGCGTAGTGAGCTTGCTGATCCACGTTTGACCATCTTTGAAGAAGATATTTTAAGGGTAGATTTTGGCCTGCTCGAGCCGCACAAGCCGTGGGTTGTGCTGGCAAATCTGCCCTACCAGATAACCTTCCCGATCTTATACCTGTTTGAAAAAAACAGTCACTTGTTTCGTGAGGGCGTTGTAATGGTGCAGGAAGAGGTTGCCCAGAAGATTGTGTCGACGGGCGGCCGGGGGTTTGGTTATACTTCGCTCTATTTTCAGCATGCGTTTGAGTGGCGGCTGCTTGACAAAGTACCCCCAACGTCATTTTTGCCCCCGCCAAAAGTCTTCTCTCGGCTTCTCTATTTTGCGCCGCGTGCTCAGCGTGATGTTATTCCTGATGAAGGGGCGTTCTGGAAGTTTGTGCGCTGCTGTTTTAACCAACCGCGTCGCACCATGAAGAATAACCTTCTTGGCGGCGGTTTTTCTATCGAGCGTGTGCCGATAGAGCTTTTGCAGCTACGTGGGCAGCAGATGAATAAGGCGCAGCTGCTCGAAATCTGGGCGCTGGTTATGCAAGATTAATCACTAGCACGGTCATATCATCAAGCTTTTGTTTTTCTGAAAGCACTTTTTTTCGTACCGCTTCGACAATCGATTGCGCGATTTTTGCAGGTGGCATCTTTGATTTTAAAAGTTTTTTAAAGAGATCTTTGAGCGGTGCCAGATCGCTGTTTTTGTCGCCGTACGGGCGCCATACCCCGTCGGTCACTATGACAATCGCACGTATGTTTTTTTCATGAAATTTTGTAATATCCGGCGCGACAGAGAGCCCTTTTGGTTTGACCAGGGAGCCTTTTCCATCGAGGTAAAAATCCCCGAAGCTGCGGCTCGCGCGTTTGTGAACCTTGCAGATATTTTCTGAGCAGTTGTCGACAATAACATACTCACTGGTTTTTGTGCCGTTGCGCACGAGCCCCCGTTCCCTTTTTATGCGATCCATTTCGCGCGGGTCGCTCACCGCGTGGTTGCGCGAGACCCGAAAACGACCATTTTTTTTAGGGAGCACAAAAGCGCGCACGCTGCCGATGTGTGCGATGTAAAACTCACTGTTTTTTTTCATGACCACGGTTCCCGGTGCGCCAGCTTGGGCAGGAGTTTTTTGGTCGCGGCGCATGTCATTGTCAATCTTAGAAAACGCTCTGCTGATCCCGCGTCTAATCTCTTTTGCAGATTCAGTGCACGTTATTTTTTTCTCGATTAAGGGGAGTAAGTTTTCGGCGAGATAGCGCGAAACATAGTTGCCCTTATGTCCGTCAAAAACCCCAAAATAGTCGTTTTTAAAAATGGCGTGGGCATCTTCGCTGGGCTTGTTTGGGTCTGCAGGCGCTGAATAGACGCCGTAGGACAGGGAGGCCTGTTTTTTGGCGTTGGTTGTAGTAGATAAGCATACAAAAAGCAGCATTAAGACGGCATAGATAAGACGCATGGCGATTTCCCCTTTTTTTGATCTCTAGTAAACACAGACCTCATTATGATAGTAATAAATGAGAAGCTGGTTTGTAAACGGTTGGGTGAGGTCTCATAGACTGGAGGTGGTATGAAGAGAAAATATTTGAGATTGGCGGCGATAGCAGTTATCGCGCTGTGCTGTGGGTGCCATTTTCCCGCGTATGCGAAATTTTGCGACAATACAAAAGATAGCTCGTTCAAAGATCTGGCCGATAAAGTTGTGTTCGAAGACGCAAAAATGGCGGATATAAAAAAAGAGTGGATTAAGATACAGACTAATTTGGTGGAATACGTCAAATGTGTTGCAAGCAAGACAGCAGGCTATACTAAAAGTGTTGATAACGCAATAGCAGGGCTGGAAGGCTTTACTGAAAAACTTTTTGCTGATTCTCCAAAAATTAGCGAGATTAGCGAGAAGGATATTGAAAAGTCACGTGCCAATATTACAATCAAGGGGTTTGGTGGGGATCTACCCGGTGTCAAAGAGATTACAATATTGCTTCGTAATGCGCTTTTGGAGCTTAAGAGGATCGTTGAATATAAGAAAAGTATGCTGAGAGCGAATGAAGCCTTTGAAAAAAGCGGTATTTTTATCGTAAGGCAGGAAAAGACACCGACGAAAGTACAGAAAGTGGATCCTGCAAAAGAAGAATTAAAAAGAGATAAAATAGAAATTGCCAGTGTGATGCATCGGTTCGAAAAAATAGAAAAAGATTTTTGCACTAACGAGAAGGTTTCGGCAAAAAATTTGCGAAGCCTGATAGCGGATCTAAAAACATCGATTGATAAAGCGTTGCTGGATATGGCGCCCATCGAGGGGCAGGTTAGCGGAACGAACCGAAAATGGATTGATAAGGCGTTAGTAGAACTTGAAGAAAAGTATATAAGTTTTCTAGATAATGGCAAACAGTTTTATGATGGCGGAACATTTACTGTATCATTGATTGAAATAGAAAGAGAAATTGATCTGCTTATAAAAAAGATAGAACCAATGAGAAGCGGTCTATTAAAAGATTATGACACAACGATTTTAATTAAGACGGTTTTAATTGAGTTTTTACAGGGTTTCAAGGCCATGTCTATCATTAGATGTCACGCGACTGGGGGCACAAAGTATAAACAACAATTGTGCTCTGTTTTTAAAACCAATTAACAAAAGGAGTGGCACAAAGATGCGTTTTTTCGAACGGATAGCGTCGGTTCTATGGCTCATCATCGCCTATTTCTGGCTGTTACCGCAACTGATATGGGCCGGATGGAAGATCTCGCGTCTCGGCACATTTTGTGCTGGGAATGGTGGGGCATCAAGACTTATGTAGGGGAGGTAGTATGAAGAGAGAGTATTTAAGATTGGCCGCGATAGCAGTTATCGCGCTGTGCTGTGGGTGCCGCGCGAATATTTTTTCTTCGCCTAGCGGCAAGGAGCAGGGCGAAAAGGTGGAAGAATGGTTTTCTTATGCTCAAGAAGCGGAAAGAAACCTTAAAGACTATGCCGACCAGATAGTATTAAAAAACAGCACGTTATCGAGTATTGTTCGCTGGGGCAATGATTGGGATACCATCAAGAGTTATATTGACGCGGCCATCGCCCAAATGCCTAAAGAGGGTTCAGAGAGCTTGAGTAAAACTAATCGTCCAAATATCAAGAATGCAATAAAAAAAATGAATGAGTACAGAAGTATTTCATTGGTGAGCTTTGAAAAAGTTAACGTAAAGAACATCAAAAAAATACGTGATGCTATTGCCATCAAGAAAGGTTATACGCGTTTTGGCGGGGATGCACCTGAAACCAGGAAAATTAAAATATTTCTTCGCAATGGGCTTTTGCAACTTTTGAGAATTGTGGAACATGAGCAAGCGCGCAAGGGGAAGCCACAAGAAGAGAAGCAGGAAAAAGTAACTTGGGAAGTGGAAAAATTTATGGAAGAGGTTGATTAGTTGGGACCCCAGATTTTATTTGGGAGGGTGGTATGAAGAGAAGATATGTACGATTGGTGGCGGTAGCAGTTATCGCGCTGTGCGCTGGGCAAAGTTTCCCAGCGAAAAAGCAGAGCAAGCTGACTGAGCTGGAGAAAATAAGTTTAGAATTTAAAAATTTGGCGGATAAGGTTGTGCCTGAATTTAAAAATTTGGTGGATAAGGTCGTGAAGGGAGGAGAATTACAATCAATAAAAGGGGCGTGGACGACGAAATGGAAAATGCTGGAAGACGCCATGGTACCCGTCTATAAGTTGATTCCTCATGATTCTAACGTGATCTGGAAAGCCAATGCCAACATCATTGACTACCAGAAGACAATTTTTGAGAAACAGGATCCAACTGCCGTGGATAAAAAATTCATCGAAAACGCACGTTCTTCAATCGCCATTAAAACCACGGACACGCCTGCAACAAAGCAGATAAAAACCGCACAGCGGGAGTTACTTTTTCAGCTCAAGAGAATTGTGGAATATATGGACCCAGCAAGTCGCCTTGAGAGAATAAGTTTAGAATTTAAAAATTTGGCGGATAAGGTTGTATTGAAAAAGCAAGAATTGGTACCAATAAAAGAGGCGTGGTCGAAAAACTGTGAACAACTAACTGAAGCCATTAACCTCGTCAAATTCAATATGCCTAAAACTGGTTCAGATAGTATGAAGCCGACTAATGCTGGCAGCATTGCAAATGCCTATAAACAATTCGATGAACTCTGGAGAAATGTTTTTGCACAGAGAGCGGTGGATAAAAATTTTATCGAAGACGTACGCACTGCTATCGCGATTATACCGGGTTACACGTGGGCTGGTGGCGATGCACCTGGAACAAGGTCGATAAAGACTGCGCTGCGCAATGCCCTTCTTGAGCTCAAGAGAATTGTGGAGCATGCGCCAAAAACTGGCACGGGGCAGCAAAATGTGCAGGAAGAACCGGGGGAAGAGACCGTAGAGATTGAATATGATTAGTCGGGGTGTCAGATTAACAAAAGGGGGGCACGAAGATGCATTTTTTCGAACGGATAGCGTCGGTTCTATGGCTCATTATTGCCTATTTTTGGTTGTTACCGCAACTGATATGGGCCGGATGGAAGATCTCGCGCCTCACCCATCCTATTGTTACGGTCTTCGGTGGCAAAATTGTCGGAAATGCTGAGTACCTGCAACAGGCTATTGATCTTTCGCGTTGTCTGGCGGCAGAAGGGATCTCGATCGTCACCGGTGGCGGCCCTGGAATTATGGAGGCGGCTAATCGGGGTGCTCGTGAGGCTGGCAAAGATATTCGTACTCTGGGTGTGGGTGTGCGTGGTATTAATAACCTAGAGCCGGTAAATAAGTATGTTACCGATTATATTATGACCGATTTTTTTTATCTGCGTAAACATCTACTCATTTACTATTCCCACGCTTTTATTGTTTTTCCCGGTGGGTTCGGCACGCTTGATGAGCTCTTTGAGGTCGTCATGCTCATGCAGACAAAAAAATTGCCGGTTATGCCTGTTGTGCTTATTGGGAAAAAATATTGGATGGGGCTCTGGATGTGGATGGATGAGGCAGTCAAAGAAAAGATACTGTCGATTGAGCATGCAAAACTGCTGCTGGTGACCGACGATATTAATGAGGCCGCACGGTTGGTGATAGGCCACTGTAAGTCGCCCGAGTGCGTGAAGTGGCGGCACAAAAAGATTATTTAGAGATAGGTCTGTTTTTGAGCTATTAGAGGTTCTAAAGAAGGAGAAGCGAGATGGTTGGTCGTAATTTTTTTTGTGCTGCTTTTGCGGTGATGGTGGTGGGGAGTAGTGGGTGTTGGGGGGGCAAAAAAAAGACAACGATAATACTTACCCCCGCTAATTATGCATCACAGCTGACAACCATAGCCGATAAGTATATTTTTCGGGGGACCAATATAGAAAAAGAGTGGTTTGAAATGCTAAACAAATTCTTTGAAAGTATTGACAGTTCTATTGCAAAAATGCCAAAGTTTGGACTATCGAAATTAAGTAAGGACAATAAAGATCTTATTGCTAATGCAAAGCAATTTGTTTTAGAATTCGGTACAAAATTTTTTAGTGCCTTGAGAGGGAACGCGGGTGCTGAGAAAGAGACGATAGATTCTTATCCCAATATTGAGAAGATTTCTGAAAGTTTTAAACCCAATACTGGTGTATTTGGTTTAGTTGGCGGTGATTCAGACAGAACCATGGAAATAAAAAAGAGCTTGCAGAGCGTGCTTGGGACGCTCAAAAAAATATATCAAAAAGCTCTTAAGCAAGCTTAAACTAATTATTTTTTTCCCGGCGTAAAAACCGGAGCTTTGTGTAATTGTTTTCCTACTCCTCAATCAACACATGCCCATGCAGTAGCTGCCGGTAGTAATCAGACTTTTTGACCAGCTGCTCATGGTGGTAAAAGATCATCTCATTCTGCTTATTAACCAGGCAGAAATCGAGTATCTTGTCCGCATGCTCGAGCGTCTTAAGCCGGTGGGCGATGACGAGTGTGAGGCTATCTTCCGCCAATTTTGATATGAGGTCAGTGATCTTCTGCTCGCTGATCTCATCAAGACTGCTTGTCGGCTCGTCGATGAGAATAAGCGATGGTTTGTAGGTCTGCGCGCGCAGGTAGAGGTTGGCAAAATTAAGCCGCTGGCGCTGTCCGCCCGAAAGGGTGAGCCCCCCATCGCCGATGATCGTTGCGAGCCCATGCTTCTTTTCAAACAGGCGCCATAGACCAACATTTTCGAGAAGAGCTATGAGTGTCTCGTCTTTGAATACATGATTTTGTGGAAGCCCAAAGACCAGATTATATTTGAGCGTGCCATGGATGTTGGTCGCCATCTGTCCCTGCAGGGCGATGAGCCGCTGCCGCTGCTGGTCAGTGATGTCATAAATATTGCAGCCGTTTACCAGTATCTGCCCGGCTGATGGTTTAAGCTGCCCGCCGACAAGGGATATAAAAGTTGTTTTACCGATCCCCGAGGGCCCGATAATGCCGTATAGCTTGTTTTTTTCACTGCGCGAAATTGCGAGATGGAGAGAGATGTCCCGTAAGAGCGGATCTTTTTCTTCATAGGCAACTGTCGCATGTTCGATGCTAAGGGATATGGGATCCGTTTGGCAGGTGGCGCTGGCCAGATCCTGTTTTATCTGGTTGGCAAATACGGGATAGGTCCGTGCCCCAAAACGGCGTATGTATTCGTAAAAGTCGGTTATTTTGCGATGTGCCGAGACTACGTCGGTGATATATTTGTCGAGCTTGAGGAGCGGAGCGGTACTGCGTAATACTACGACTAACAGGGAAAATGCAGTCACATTGGTAATGGTGTGTACGGCGACCAGATGAATAAGATATGCGGTGATGCCCCCAATACTGATAAGATAGGTGGCACAGAAAAATCCGCGCATGAGCCGGTGTGTCATGTAAAAAGTTGTTGCGGATCTCATGATGCGTAGATACCCCTCATTTAGGTGGTCGCGCATCTGATCGCTCGCAAAACAGGCACGAATAAATTGAAGTCGTGTTAATGTCTCGCCACCCAGGTGGTTGGCGTGGTCGTCGTCCCGGTTCATCTGACGCTCAATACTGCGTGTTACGCGAATAATGAGGTAGCAGAACATGAAACCTATCGATAAGAATGCGATGCCCGAAACAACACCAAAGAGCCGGTTGTAGCTGATCAATGATATAATTGCGGTAGTCAACGTGATGCCGAGTGGAACCAGATCGTCAAGCAATTTGCGCACCAGCTTAAAATAAGCTTCCGTTGTGCGTCGAATTTTGCCGGTACTGACTGCTACTGAATGTCGTACATGAAACCGTGGATCTATAGCCAGCAGCGATTTGTACGCGCTGCACCGAAAACTTTCCATGGTTTGTGTTATGAATTGCGCCATGAGTGGCCGGATAAATATCCAGCTTGCTCCCTCTTCCGCAAGATATGGTAACAGTGCGATTATCAGGTAGGAATAGCGTCCTGAGTTCAGAACCCACCCTATTAATAATGGAAACAACGTATCCATGATCTCATAAATGAGAATGGCTGTTAGTATGCCGGCAATTTTTGCTTTTTGAGCTGCAAATATTGACCACCACGGTTTGTGAAAGTCGATATCAATAATTTTGACCGATTTTGCCGGATGTGCGGCCCATTTCTGAAACATGCCCATAGTAAAACCCCCTTAACCCTTTCTATTCTAGTATTTCACGAGCAACTTCTGAGCGCAAGACTTTTTTATCAATTTTCCCTGTTGCGGTCTGCGGTAGTTTGTCCCGTAGATAAAATATTTGTGGAATTTTGTAGCTCGCTAGCAGCTGTTGGCAGTGCTTCTTGAGCTCCTTCTCAAGATTTTCCATTGGCTTATGGGGCACGATGAAAGCAACAGGAATCTCTGTTTTACCACTCTTGATGCCTATGACGGCCGCCATGAGTACGTTGGGGTGCTGCACAAGCAGACTCTCAACTTCTTGTGGATAGATCTTCATGCCATTGTGGATGATGAGGTCTTTTTCACGGCCTGCGATTACAAGCCGACCGGCGTAGTCAAGATAGCCAAGATCGCCTGTGTTGAACCAGCCGTCTTGGAGCACTTCCTGCGTTGCTTCTGGGGCATTGTAGTAGCCGAGCATGACATTTTTACCCTTTACCCAGATGGTGCCTATTTCGCCGGCGGGCAGATCTCTGTTGTCATCCCTTATCGATACACTGATGCCGACCATAGGTTTGCCGATGCAGTGTGTTGGCGCATGCCAGTCGTCAAGATTGGCGGAGATGAGCGGGGCCGTTTCGGTCAGGCCATAGCCGTTCATGATCCGGCGGTTAAAGAGCAGCTCGAATCCGAGTTTTATGGTGGGATTGAGTGCATCTCCACCAGAAACAAAGAGTTTGACGGCGGGGAACGATACCTTTTTCATAAGGCAGAAGATGCCGAATAGTTGTGGAATACCAAGGATAATCGTCGGTTTTTGTCCTAGACCGCGGAGCAGTGCGGGGCGGCTAATGCGTGGTACAACGATAACAAGGGCGCCGACGACGAGCGCACACCAGACCGAGACGTTCTGCATGTAGCTGTGAAAGATGGGCAGGGCGGCGAAGAGGCGCTCTTGCGCGACGATGTCAAAGTTTGATATTGCTTGTATGCAGTTGGTAATAATCGATTCGCCCGAATGCATAACCCCCTTGGGCAGGCCAGTTGTTCCCGAGGTGTAGAGCAGGAGCGTACAGTCGGTCATAGATGGCGATTTTGGCGGAAAATCAACCTGCAGCTCTTCAGCTTTGGCTGTCAGCACAGTCAGGTCGTCGCACATGACCGGGATACGGGTTTGTGTCGATATTTTATTACAGAGTGTTGGTGAGGTAATTATGAGTTTTGGCTGGGCGTCATTAATAATATGTTGCAGTTCCCGCTCGGAGAGAAATACGTTGAGCGGGGCAACAATGGCGCCAGTGATCCATGCGGCATGGTAGGCGATGTAGAAATCTATACTATTTTCGTAGAGAACAAGAACACGGTCGCCGGGGAGAACTCCCTTTTCTTGGACCAATATGGTCGCCAAAAAGGTGGCGCGGTTCACAAGCTGCTTGAATGTAATTGAGCAGTCCTCACAGATGAGCGCTACGCGTGTTGGCCAGAGGCGCGCTGCCCGGTGAAGGAGGGTGTTTGGATGCTGTAATACACTATTTTCTGATAGTTGACCAGTTAATTCTTCAAACTTTTTCTGAACTTCTTTTGTGCGGTTCATGGTATACTAATCTCCCGGTAGTGTTGGATCCTTACATTTAAGTCTAGAGCAGGTGCGGGTCATTTATGAACAGATTGAGACAGGGATTTTGGGTAGTTTTCGAAGGTATTGATGGTGTTGGCAAATCGACGCTCATCGATCTTGTCTTCAAAGAGCTTGAACGGCGCGATTATTGTGCAATTCGAACTGGCGAGGCTGGCGGAACTCAGCTGGGGCGCGAAATTAGACAGCTGCTCCATTTTGCCTCTGACAGGCCAGTGCCCCTTGCTGAATATCTTCTCTTTGCTGCGGACCGTGCGCAGCATATGCAGCAGGTCGTGTTACCGGCCCTGCAGAATAAAAAAATTGTTATTTCCGACCGGTCTGCCGATTCATCTTTGGCTTACCAGGGTTTCGGGCGTGGGGTCGATCGCGATCGTATCGGGATGATTAATACCTGGACCATGCAGGGCGTTATGCCCGATCGGGTCTTCTATCTGAGTCTTTCGGTGGAAGAAGCGCTCAGCCGCCTCGAAAACCGTGGGGGCATTGCGACGGCCTTCGAGCGTGAGCAGAAAGAATTTTTCGAGCGTGTTGCACGGGGGTTTGAGGAGCTCTTTGCGGAGAGAAAAAACGTGACGACGCTCGACGCGACGCTCAGCCCATCACAGCTTGCACAGATAGTCTGTACCGATCTTTTGCGGGTATTGAATGGCATTGCTGAATAATTTACCATCAATTCCTCCCGTCAGGCTCTTTATTGGTGCGGGTGAGGCGGTCCGTGAACAGATGGTCGTGAGCACTGGCCAGACGCTTGCAACCCATCCGTCGTTGCGCTGGATCTTGCCATCAAGTGGCGCATATCGGCGGGATGATCTCGAACCATTTTTTGAAGAAGTATATCGTAGCCGCACTGCAAGTGCACCGGTCTTCTACCTGCTTCCGCATGCGGACCTGCTCAATGAGAGCTGCGCAAATAGCATGCTCAAAGTGCTCGAAGAGCCGCCACACGCAACCTATTTTATGCTTGGGGCACCCTGTGTCGATTTTGTGCTGCCCACGATAGTGTCCCGCAGTGTGCTGGTGATGGTTGGTGGTACAGCGACGCCGCTCGCCTCCGTGCTGGTCGCCCATTTTATGCGCAAGACGCCGCAGACCTACGCGCAGTTCATGAAGTTGATTGAGGAAGAGGGGGTCGATGAGCGCAAGACGCGGGTGCTGCTCGACATTCTTACCCAGCAGCTTCAGGACGCCTGCCGTCGCGCTATTGCCGATGGTGATGGGGTGAGTCTAAAAAAAACGGAGCAGGCGATGCGGGTCATCTCGTATGCCTACGACCGGCTGCCCATGCCGGGGAGCGCTAAGACCTTTTGGCGGACCATGTACCTGTTGATGGGATAGGTTGTAACTTTTCGGGATAGAATTTGCCAACTAGCCTCCACCCCAAATATGCTCTCTCCACCGCTCATCCCGAGTGCCTCGCGTAGCTCGTCAGAGCGAAGCGGGGTGTATCGAGGGAAATGGGTGGCGATAAATAATACCAATTGCTGAAAATTCTTTAACACAGTTTACGTCACGAGATGTACCCATGATCCGCACACCCTGAGCTTGTCGAAGGGTCTAAATGTGCGGGAGATCTAGACAAATTTACGTGCGATCCGCACCCGGGAAACCCTTCGACAGGCTCAGGGTGTGCGGATTCTAGAATGTAAACTTACTTTCGAAAGTTAGTATAAACTTTTTCCGTCGCAGCAAAATAAAAAATTCTTGTTCCAACTTTCCACCCCAGGGAGAATTCTGGGGTGGCTTTCTTGCCAAAATCTTCCATTTTCCCACCAAATTATCGTACGGTAATCCCAAGGCATACACCATTCTGTTGGGAATGGTTGTGTGACGTCAAAAGCTCTAAAAAGGGGGACCCTATGATCAGTCGTAACATGTGGGGCATTGTTTTTGTGGCGATGGCGTTCTGTATCAACATGCGGTGCGCCACGGATGCTGCGGAGAAGCGCGTTGCTGATTTTAATGCGGCTGCGGGAAGATATTTGAAAGAGTTAAATTCGGCGAAGGACCGTTTTACTGGTGAAGCGCTCTATTCAAAATCGGAGAAGTTCGGAGCCTGGGCCGAACCGGTAAAAAATTTTATATATGAAGTTGAACAGGCCATAAAAAAGAGTTCCATGAGTCCCGTTAATAAAAACATGATTTTTTACGCCCGTGATCAATTTCGCGGCTATAGTAAGGATCTTTTTAACTGTATTCCGGATAGAAATGATTATGAGCGAAAGGTATGCGATCTCCCGTTTTTTACCGCTAAAGTAAGCAAGATCGAAAAAACGATTAAGAAGCTGACCCCCATAGAAAAAAGCAGTGTCGCGCAGGGGATTTTGGGGCCGGACGATGCCGATACCAAGGCCATTAAAGAGGCATTACGGACCGCGTTGGGATACCTAACAGATATGTATGAGAGTGTTGCGCGATGGGCGCCCAAGCCGGGTGCCAAGAAGAAAAAATAAGAGGAGGCGCGAGATGAATATTCGCAAAGTTGTCGGTATTGCTTTTGTGGCGATGGTGCTGGTCAGCAGCAGGTGTTCTGCAACGATATTTTCGAGTAAGACAGGGGGGACAAAACAGGGCGTATTTAATGGTTCGATAAAAAAATTACAGGATGTGCAACAGACGTTTATAAAGAACGTCAATCGTCCTAAACCGCATTACGCTGCGCTATTCAAAAAATGGGACGGATATTTGGCATCACTTCGTGGCTTGATCCAATCGGAAAAAAAAGAGAGTCGTGTGAGAAAAACATGCTCGGACCAAATTTCGTGTACCTATGAGTTACTTGCAGAAAAGAGTAAGTGGCTTTTTACCCATGTTACGCATACAAAAAACCAAGGGGTTTTTGAGCAGATGAAAAAAAATAGTGCTGAGCTGTACCGGGCACAGGGCTCCATCATGAATGTGCGGGACAAAAATGCGACCGAGATTAAAAAGGCTCTGCTGGCGGTTCTGGATCTTACGATTAAGATGTATGGAAAAGTGATTGGTAGTGCTACTGAGTTGGACAAAAATTTTCAAATAAGAGGAGGTGCGATATGAGTATTCGCAAGTTTATTGGAGGCGCTTTTGTAGCGATGGTGTTGGTAAGTAATGGGTGGTTAGCGGGTAAAATTTCAGGTGAGGATCAGGCCAAGTGGCTGGAGGAGGCGGGACTAACTCTTGATAATATTAAGTTCGATTTAGAACGGAGTGTTGAAAACAGATGGGAGTCTAAGGGTAATAGAATGGTGTGGGGTAATGCTGCAAAGAGAAAAATTTGGATTGACGGGATTAGCAAGGCATTTAACGCGATAACAAAATATATAAGTGAGATGCCTGGGTCAGGTCAGGGTAAGATGGATCCTGAAAACCAGCGCAGGGTTACAGCAGCAAAAGATCTTATCTTGGGCAAAATTAACACGCTTTTTGTTAATGGGTTGCCTACGGATGCAAAAAAATTAAACGACGATCTCGTCGTGGGGGTTCTGGCTATTAATAAACAAATCGAAGCTTTAAAAATAATTGAAGGTTCGATTTTTGCCGTCAATGATGACAAAAAGATGACCGTTATTATTAAAAAGTTCTTGAGTGGGGTCTTGGATCTTCTGCTCCAAATGTATCAGCAGGTTTACATTGTCGGAAAACAGCAGACCGAGCCGGCCAAGAAAAAGAAGTAGAGACGGGAATAAGCTTCTGTTATCCAAAAAGGGGATGAAATATGAGAATATTCGCATGGTACATTTTGTGTTCACTGTCCTGCTGCCTACCCGCTTTTGGAGCGGCCGCACCGGTTGGCGACCAGGCCACTGATGCCGCTCTAGAGCAGCGTGTCTACGATGCCGGGCTTTCGGCCTACTTCTTCTTTTATCCCCTCATAGTCATGGAGCTGACGCGCCAGCAGTCGATGCAGACGCGGGCGGCGATGAACCAATTTTTCCACATGGCGGGCATGCCGGCGGCTTCTGACAAGCTGGTGGTGCGCCTGAATGTTGATACGCTCTATTCGATGGCATGGGTTGATGTGGGCGGTGAGCCGCAGGTCCTTACCGTCCCCGAGATGCGTGACCACTCTTACGTCTTCCAGCTGCTAGACGCGTGGAGTGACGTCTTTGCGAGCCCCGGCACACGGGTTACCGGTTCTGGGGCGGGTTCATTCGCGCTCGTTCCGCTCTGCTGGCAGGGCAGACTACCGGCTGGTTTACAAAAAATTGAGTGCCCGACATCGCTCGTCTGGATCATTGGTCGCATAGTGCTCCATGACGATGCCGACATACCGCAGGTGCGGAAGTTACAGACTGGTTTTACCCTCACCCCGCTCTCTGTGTGGGGCAAAAAGAAGGGGGCGGCGACAGCTGCTTCACCGCTCAGCAACAAGATACCTGCCGTTACCGACCTGCCTGCTCCTGTCACACAAATCGATGCGATGGGGATGGAGGCGTACTTTGACATGGCTATGCAGCTCTTAAAAACTACCAAAACCCATAGTAACGACTGGCCCCTCATGACCCAACTTGGGGCACTGGGTCTGGTTCCCGGGGGGAAAGTTCAGAAACTCAATCCATCAGTTATGGCCGGCTTGCGGCGCGGGTTTGCCAGGGCCATACAGTTGTTGGGGGATGCTATGCAGAATGTCCCCCAACAGACGGTCAATGGGTGGTACATGGATACGAGAATAGGTACCTATGGGACCGACTATTTTACGCGGGCGCTTATCGCTAAGATTGGCCTGGGGGCGCTGCTCCCGCAGGATACAGTCTATCCTTCAACGTACGTTGATAGTGAGGGGCGACCGCTCGACGGCGCGTATCGCTACGTGCTCCATTTTGAACGGGAAGAGCTGCCACCTGCACGCGCTTTGTGGTCGGTGACACTCTACAACCAGGAGAGTTTTTTTGCCGACAATCCGCTCCATCGGTATGGGCTGCGGAGTCGCGATCCCTTGATTTACAATAGCGATGGTTCGCTTGATATCTATATTCAGCACGAACAACCAGTAGAAGATAAGCTTAATAACTGGCTGCCAGCGCCGGCAGACAAGTTCACCCTCTCAGCCCGTTTGGGGTGGCCGGATGAGTCTGTTCTGTATGGGGGGTGGCATATGC
The DNA here is from genome assembly GCA_964638315.1 of uncultured Candidatus Babeliaceae bacterium. GTDB lineage: Bacteria > Babelota > Babeliae > Babelales > Babelaceae > CAZWYO01. The sequence continues at coordinate 18,449 of CAZWYO010000005.1, forward strand.
CGGGGATCAAAAGAGTGGGGAAAATGGCATCTTTTGCCTGTCGGGGGTAGACTAGAAGTTAAATTGAGAGAGCATGTAGTGGGCACTATATAACATACGATCTACGCATGTATGCGTTCACTTTCAAGGCAGAGCCCATGAAAAAATTTTTAGTCTCTCTCGTAGGGTGTTGTTTACTGTCGCTCTCTCTGGATGCCTGCGAACAATCAAAAGACGGACCGGCAACACTCACAAAAAAGATTTCACAGGAGAATCTCAAGACTTTGGTAGAAAAAGAGCTGCCAACTGATATAAATACGCTTAATTCGCTCATCAGTGATGAAAAGTCATTTGTCGACATGCTCGAAGAGAAGATTTTATTGCAGCTCAATCTTGATCCCTGTTCCAAGCGTCGGGCAATTTTTGCGCTGCTTGAGCGGTACGAAGAAGAGCACCCTTTTCCCAACTCTGATGTTCTTGAGGAGGGGACCTGGAAGGACCTTGAACTACTCTGCGGTCCCAAAAACAGCCCAGCCACCTATGTTGCGGCAAAGGTCGATCGCACGGTCACGGAAATTGGACGGGCCGTGCTCTACCGGAATATCATTCAACCCAAGCGATCGCTTGAGGAGCTCCGTGCCCAACAGAATATTGTTAAAAAACTTGTCGCAGACCAGGCGTTATTTGATGATCTTGATCGTAATCTGAGAAAATTGGCAGTGCCCGAAAATGTGCTCCTCTCGTTCTGGCGCGAAGATATCTTAAATAGCCTGATGCGAGAATCGAAATTTTCGCTTCCCTTCGAAAAAAAGATTCCCTTTCTCAAGGCCATATCTGCGCGGGTGAATGGTAACGAGTATCTGGCTATGGCAGATAAGGTTTTTGATTTTGCTCGATTTCTTGCTGTGTTTACCACTACTGCCGCCATAACGGTGACCTTTCCTGTTCAGATGATACTCGAAAAATATAGCCCAGACACGCTCAATGATAACGCCGGTGGGCGGACGATCAAAAATTTTAATGATCGTGCGCCCAAAGAGCTCGATCGGTACAGCACGTCAGGAATAGCAGCATATGGATTGGGGTTTGTTTGGGGCGAAAACCAGGTCTTCAAAAATGCAGTACGGACCATGGCGTGTTACGCAGCTGCGTGGAGTACGTGGAGAATGGCAAAGGGTTATTATGAGGGGCAAAAAATTGGCACTCTGTTCCAAAAAAAATTAATCCACCTGGCGACCTATATCGATTCTCTCAATGCCATGATTCGGACTATTAAAAAACACCCAGACCTCTGCACACTGATGCCCCATGTTGCGCACCTTGACGGCACCATTAGAGCGCTCAGAAAGGCTCATGAAGGTTTTGACAAGCTGCTGCAGCTGCTCGGGACAAAGACCTTTAAGGGTGAGCCTTCATTCTTCTCTTTCTGGTCACGCCAGGACATCGCCTACCGGCTCATGGAGCAGGAAAAAGAGAATTTTAGCGAGATTATGATTGCCATCGGTGAACTGGATGCCTGCATGTCAACGGCCCGTCTCTACAAAGAAAAACAACATAACCGCGTCTGCTACTGCTTCCCTGAGTATCGTAAGGTGGTTGATGGACACACCCAGGTGGCGATCCAAGATTTTTGGCACCCAGGGCTCGATGAGCAGACGGTAGTGACAAACTCACTCGATATGCACGACCAGAACATTGTCATTACCGGGCCGAATGCTGCGGGTAAATCGACCATTATGAAGTCGTTCGTGATCAGTATTATACTGGCGCAATCGCTCGGCATCGCGCCCGCGCAGAGTTTGACGTTCACGCCATTCTCAAAGATCGTCACCTACCTGAATATCACGGACGATTTTGCCGCAGGCAATTCCTATTTTAAAGCGGGGGTGGTGCGCGCCAGAACGGTTATCGACCAGATGTTCGGTGTCACCGGCAACAACGTTGGGCTTGCTGTGGTGGATGAGGTCTTTAACGGCACGACGTTTAAAGAAGGGCAGGCGGCGGCATACAGCTTTATAAAACATCTTGGCAGCCAAAAGAATGTGCTGGTCATGGCCACTACGCACTTCCCGCTGATGGTTAACCTGGCAAAAGACGATAGCCGATTTTTGAATTACAAGGTCTACGTCGACTATGATGTGAACGGCAAGATCGTCTACCCTTACCGACTTGAGCCGGGTGTCTCCGACCAGGTCGTCACATTCAAGATCTTGAGAGAAGAGGGTTTTGCCGATGCGTTTATTGAGAGCGCGGAAGCGCTCGTGCATGAGACGGAGACGAAAGAGTAGCGAGGTTGCGCAGATTATTGGTGCGATGCTAAGATAGCTCTGGTTGATCGTTTGCGCGAAATGGGTGAGAAGTGCGCGCTAGCTTGGCTTTCTGTTGCGCTGCATATGAAAAAGTCGCACAGCTTGTGCGACAATTGTTATGCTTGATCTGGTCGTTGTTTAGACGAAATTGGTTTATCACCTTTAGACGACACATTTAGCGTTTCTTGCCAAAAAACTTTTCCCAAGTGGGCACGATAAATTTCGCTCTGGCGATCGCGTGATGGTATGCTAAGGTAAGTGGTGGCGGTAAATCCAATAAATCGATAGGAAGAATGCGATGAAGTTTTTTTCGATAGCAGGGCCGGTAAATCCGAAGGATCATTATTGTTTGCCTCTGGCAGACCGTATTAATGAACCAGAGTTGCGCTTGCTTATTGAACAAAAAAAATACTTTATTTTACATGCCCCGCGGCAGACTGGTAAGACGTCGACCATGATTAATTTTGCCAAAACGCTTAACGCCGAGGGGGTTTATGCCGCTCTATACCTTAATATTGAGGGGGCGCAGGCTGCACGAAGCAATTACATTCAGGGCATGGCAACCATCCTAGAACAATTTTTTAGACGTATAAAAGATCAGCTTCCACAAGAGCACCACATTATTGATTATCTTGCGCAGCTTCTAAAACAGGGCAATTTTACTGGTTCTAGTCTGAATAGCATGTTGAACGAGTGGGCGCAGCATAGCGTAAAACCGATAGTGCTTTTTATTGACGAAATCGACTCACTTGTTGGCGATACGTTGATCTCTGTTTTGAGGCAGTTGCGATCGGGATATGATCAACGTCCCACGGGATTTCCCCAATCACTCTGTCTGATTGGAGTGCGCGACGTGCGCGATTATCGTATCTGGTCAGACGAACAGCAGGCTATGGTGCTTGGCGGAAGCGCGTTTAACATCAAAACAAAATCGTTGCGCATGGCGGATTTCACCGAACCGGAGGTTCGTGCGCTCTATCTGCAACATACGGCTGCGACTGGTCAAAAATTTGATGATGATGCTATTGCCTATGCTTTTGAGCTCACCCAGGGCCAACCGTGGCTGGTCAATGCCCTGGCCCAGGAAGCATGTTTTGAGCTGCAAACCGACCGCACCAAACCGATTACTAAAGATATTATTGATACGGTAAAAGAGATACTTATCAAGCGGCGCGATACCCATCTTGACGTGCTTATCGACCGCCTCCAAGAGCCTCGGGTGCGTAATATCATTGATGCGATAATTACAGGAAATATTAAGACAGCTGATGAACTCAAACAGGACGACATTCAATATGCCCGTGACTTGGGGCTTATCAAGATGAAGGGGCTAGAAATAGCTAATCCGATCTACCAGGAAGTTATTCCGCGCGAGCTTACGTATGCCAAGCAAGAAGAGATGATCCAAGATATCAAGTGGTACCAGAATCCTGACGGATCATTGAATATGACACTGCTTCTTGAAGCGTTTACCGAATTTTATCGAGAGAATTCTGCCGACTGGCTTGCCGATTGTAGATATAAAGAATCCGGTCCACATCTGCTCATGATGGCATTTCTGCAACGTGTTATTAATGGGGGCGGAAAAATTCATCGGGAGTATGCCCTTGGGCGCAAGCGCCTCGACCTTCTTTTGATCTGGAAAAAACAAAAAATTGCCATAGAACTTAAGATCTATAGGGGTCCAAATACTTTGCCAGATGGACTCGTGCAAACGGCCGGCTATATGGATACCTCAGGTGCGGCCGAGGGACATCTGATTATTTTTGATACGCGGGTAAAGAGCTGGGAAGAGAAGATCTATACTAAAAAAGAGCAGGTTGGCGACAAGACCATTACCGTCTGGGGAATGTAGAAATTTATGATCTTAGTTTTTATTTTGTATGCGCTGCTCGCCTCAACCTTTATCTTTAGCGTCGAGTCGCTCAGCTATTCTGAGCCCCTTTTTCTCATCGGCTTTCGCATGCTCATAGCCGGCGGTATGCTGCTTGGTTGGCAGTTTTTTGCTGACCGGCGTGCGATTTTTATCCCCAAAAAAGATTGGGGCATCTTTTTAAAAGTCTCACTCTTTCACATCTACCTAGCGTTCATACTTGATTTCTGGTCCTTGCAGTACCTGAGCGCCCTAAAAGCCAACGTCATCTATGCGACTACGCCGTTTGTTACTGCCCTTCTATCATATTTTCTCATAAAAGAGCGCTTGCGGCTGGTACAAATTATTGGCATGCTGGTCGGCACATTGAGCATCGTTCCTGTCTGCCTGGTCCCTAACGTACACGCGTGCGTTGGCTTTGGCGGGCTCGCTTCTTTCGGGCTGCCCGAGATGGCACTTTTGGGAGCGGTCTGCAGTTCGTCGTACGCATGGTTTATTGTCAAAGACCTGATGGGGCGCGGCTATGGGCTGCTGGTCATCAATGGCGTGGCGATGCTGGTTGGTGGGGTGCTGAGCATGGCGACGTGGGTGGTAAAAGATAGTATTGTCGGTTTCACGCCCCCGGTGACGGACTGGACCTGGTTTTTAATCTGGCTCTTTGCGCTGATCCTTGCGGCCAATATTCTTTTTTACAACCTGTACGGCTGGCTGCTCAAGTCGTATTCGCTCACGTTTATCGCACTAGCCGGCTTTTTGTCGCCCAGCTTTGGGGTCTTGTATGAGTGGCTTTTTATGGGCAGACCGGTGACGTGGCACTATGCGGTGAGCATTGGCTTAGTCGCATTGGGGCTCTATATCTTTTATAGCGGTGAGTTGAAGACACGACAGGCGTCATAAATTTTTCTAACTTTCAGGACTTCCTCAAATGCTTGAAAGATTCGAGCCAGACGGGCAATTTCATAAACTCCGCTCGCCCTGAGGAGCGCGTTAGCGCGTCTCGAAGGGTCCCTGCGAGCGGGTTTGTTTGTAAAGAATAAAACACAATTCTCACGAGTGGCTCTGAAAAAAATTATTGATATTGTTTCAAAGTTATCACCAGGCCGAGCTTTCATCTATGCTGCCGCTCGCAAGAACCCTTCGAGACGCGCTAACGCGCTCCTCAGGGCGAGCGGACTAATAAACATTCTCTCGTTTTATGGTGGTCAACCGCTTTTACCTCTTTGTAACACTTTTAATCGCACTCGTGCGCGTAATCTTGTTTGAAAAGCATCACAGGTTGTGATACTTTTGGATGAGTTTCTCGGCGATCATAGCGGCCATTTACGGAGAGTAACATGTCAAAAATTATTGATCTTACCCACACTATCACCGACCGCATGCCGGTCCACGCGTTTGATGAGCCCGTCTCATTGCAACGCGTGCGTTTTATTTCCTCAGACAGTTATAACGACTGGAAGCTGTGTGCGGGTATGCACGTTGGTACTCATATCGACGGCCCCGGTCACCTGACTGATTCATCAATACAACTTTCAGACCTGCCTGTTGACAGGTTTATGGGTCAGGGTTACCTGGTAGATGCTCGTGGCAAGACGATCGATGTGTCGCTCCTGAGCGGCATGCCGGCGCAAGAGGGTCTGATCGTGCTGGTTTTGACAGATTTTGGTAAGAAGTTTGGATTGCCCGAATATTTTACGGATCATCCGGTCATGACGACAAATTTTGCGATGGAGCTGGTCAGTCGGAGGGTGAAGATGGTTGGCATCGACTGCTTTTCGCCCGACCGGTACCCGTTTCCTGTGCACCAGCTGTTCTTTGAGAATAATATTTTGATTATTGAAAATCTGACAAATCTCGAACAGCTGGTGGGTGCCAAATCGTTTACGGTTGCTGCGCTGCCGCTCAAAACCGAGACGGACTCTGCGTTGGCACGGGTGGTCGCGATTGTTGATTAAAATCTACTTACTCTTACAGCATCCGCCACAACGCGATTTTGGCTTGAGCTCTTTCTCGCGCTCTTCTTCAACTACGCAGTTATCGAGTTTGGCAACAAGATTTTCCACAAGCTCGATGAGCTCATCTTTGGTGAGACTTGCAAGGTTTTTTGGGATTTTGAGCTTCATAATAGTAACTCCTGAATGACGGGTGAACCAACTACCCCAGCAGCTTACTGCGCTGTTGCCGGTTTGTCGAGGTTGCATGTCGCATAAAACTCTTGAGCTACGCAGGTCGACTGGGTTACAATCTGAACAGGTATAGGCCGGATATTTGGGAAAGGGCCAACTGTGAAGCAATGTTGTAAGCGTTTTTTTCTTGCGGGGCTTGCGGTGGGGTTCCTCTTCATGATTCCCTATATAGTGTTTTTTTATCGTATTGCCGCTTTTTTTTCTGCTTCTAAGGTGTTGATATGACAGAACCGCGAAAACATGGGATGACCCATCTGCTCTACTTCTTTGCTGGTGCGCTGGCTATGGTGGTGGTGGTCTGGGGGTTTATAAATCTCTACGCGTTGATCGTTAGAACCTTCTTTCCGCCATTCTGATTTTGCGGTGGCGCGGAAGTTTTGTTATTTTCCGCACGGTTGTGTGGGATGAAATTGTGTGGGTGTTGGTTAGTTGTGCTACAAAAGGAGATGCACTATGAGAGTTCGTAAGTTAGTGGGGGTGGGCGTTGCTTGCCTTGCAATGTGCGGGGCCAGTGTGTGTATTGGGTTCAAATCTGTGCCTGAAGGTAGTCTTTATGAGGACTATCTGCAAAAATTAGAAACGGCAACTGATGCGCTTATAGACCGCATAAAAAAAAGTGACAACATAACTGCTGTTCCTAGCAAAAAGCAGAAGGATTCGTATAATAAGTCGAAAAAATACTGGGACGAAGTTTTTGGTCAGCTCTTTGACAGTATCGATGAGACTATTACAACTATGGGCAGTAAAAAGACCTTGGGTATTAAGTTCGGGTTTGGTGGCATGGCTGGCAAGGATCAGCAGCTCGTGAAAGATGTCAAAATTTTTGCCAAAGCAAGTAGCGAGGACATGTATCGCATGCTCAAAGCCGGTGTAAAACCCGAGGGGAAAACCATAGATTCTGTTGACTGGCAAATAAAAGAGATTAAATATAGGCTCAATAAACTTGACACAGAGAAAGAGGGAAATGAAAAGACGCGCAATGTCAAAGAAGCACTTGTCTCAGTTTTGAAGAAATTAAGAAGGGTTTATGAGGCGATGTTGGACAAAACTTCGAAAAAAAGTCCCGCGAAAAAAATTCCCGCGAAAAAAAGTCCCGCGAAATAGTAGGGCGTTCTGATTTTTTAGCCTCTGCGTAGTCCTGTGGTGGCTGCGCGGGGGCTCTTTATTCTGCTTGTGGGGGAGCAGGGTATTGCCATCGAAGACTTTTTGAAAACGCCCCTTACAAATTTTATTGATTAGCGGTCTGCTGTGCATGAACATTCGACAAGAGAAGCGTGAACATGTCAGACGTACTTTTGTTGGGATGCGTCAGGACGTAGGTATCACCAAGGGGCTGTTCCAGGCCTATTGTCAGGAGTCCTGCGTACCAGAGCGCAGCGGCCGGCGTAAGCTGGCCAAGTTCGCACGCCTGCCCGTAAGCGTGTGGTACCCCCCATGTTTTTGGGCTCTGAAAGAACTCTGGGTACCTTCTCATCAGTTCGACCAGGAACGTCGGGATGCTTGTTTGCAGCAAATAGGGACCCATTTCCATGCGACTGAGGCAGTAGAGGACGGGGATGGGGCAGTGAACGGGTTGAGTCTGTGGCGCGAATCGGTAGCCACCATACCGGCTATCCAATTTTTGCAAGAGTTCAAACGGCTTTTTTCCCGCATGCTGGGCATACCGTTCAATATAGGGCAACAATATTGTTGCCATCTCGTTATCGGTAAACCCGAAGAGCTCTGTTGTCTCGGGTGCAAACGAGATGTTTTTTAAATCCGGGATAGCCGAAAAAAGCTCTGCTGCCGCGTAGGGGACCACGCCGGTGATAATTATGGCGCGAAAGTAGTCATCGAGTCTGCCAATGGCCGCATAAAATTGTTTTAAGACAGATCTGATCTTTTCAAATGCCCTCCTGTCATCCTGGTGCCTGCGAAGCGGTTTGTCATACTCGTCTACCAGAAGCACGATCTTGCCGTGTTTGGAGAGTTGTTGAAAGAGCTGAGTGGTCGCAGCTTCGATCGAAATTCCGTCGGGCAATATAATGCCATGTTCTTCCGCCAGAGATTGTATTTTATAGAGAAGATTGGCTGTAAATTTGTCGGGTGCATAGTCATCAATGGTCATGAAATCTATTTTTATGACCGTGTAGCTGGGCCAATCGTACCGGTTGTTCTGGCCAATCCAACAATCGTTAAAGAGTTTCCTGTTGCCGGAAAAAATTTCCTGCAGGGTCGATAAAAACAGTGTCTTGCCAAACCTGCGCGGCCGAACCAAAAGATAGTTGCGCCCAGCCTGAATTAGTGCATGAATTCGTTCTGTTTTGTCCACATACAGGTAGTTGTCCTCAACCAACATACGAAATGAGCTGATATCGAGCGAAATTTTTTTAAGGGGCGTCGCTTGGGCGGTTTGATCAGAGCAGAAGAGTGGTGAAAATAGTGCGAGAGAGAATAGGAAACCGGCTTTGCGATATTCTTCGGCCATTAAGGTCGTAAAGGAACTGACATCGATGGGGAGCTTTTTTATTTGCGCCATGCTATTATCCTCAGTACAATTGAAAATGTTCTATCCTGCCATATCCCGTACATCCGCCATGTATAACATAGTATATCACACCCGGTTGTTCAAGGTTTCTTAAATTCATGATTCAACTACACTTATTTGTGGGTGTCTGCCCAGTGTCGCATGTGCGTGACTAGGTTATAGGAGTTTGCATGTCTTCGATTTTAAAACGTTTTTTCAAATATCTTTTCTATGTCGTCGCGGCGCTTGCCGTTCTGGTAGCTGGTTTGGTTGCATACCTAACCTGGTTCCAGCCGCCTTTCTACTTCCCCAAACCAACGGGGCCGTACGCCGTTGGGGTGCGCGAGTACCATTGGGTTGATACGACGCGCAAAGAAATTTACAGTGACGATCCTGCACATCCCAATCGTGAATTAATGGTCAAAATCTGGTATCCGGCCGCGGGGCAGTTGCCTGAAAAACCGACAACACCATATGCGCCTCTGGTAGTCGATTGGCTCAGTAAAAATCGCACATTTTTCTGGCTCTTTTCTGGGCTATCGCGTCCAACTTTTACGTATGCGCAGTTTGATCCGCCATTTGTCACCGGGCTGACACACTGTCCGGTCATACTCTTTTCTCCGGGTGGTGGCGGCATCAGCACAAGCAATACGGCACAGTGCGAAGAATTGGCAAGCTATGGTTTTGTTGTTGCCGGCGTGAGCCATTCGTACGAGAGTTGGGTTGTGCATTTTCCTGACGGAAGGGTTATCACCAGCGTACCTGACAAGTGGCTACCATTTAAGGAGAGGCGAAAACGATCAGACCGGGACATCGAAGTTCGTGTTGCCGACATGCGTTTTGTAATCGACCAACTTGAGCGACTCTCCAGCGATACGCAGGCGCCACTTTTTCAGCGTTTTGATACCGCGAACGTTGGCGCGATGGGACAGTCTTTGGGTGGCGCGACGGCAATCCAGCTGTGTCGGCGTGACTCACGGGTGAAGGCTGGTGTCGACATGGATGGGAGTCTGCTTGGGGTTGATGCAACGGAGTTGATGAACAAGCCACTTATGTTCCTGCTTGCGCAACGCAACGCGGATACGATGGAACACACTTTTACAGATATTGATAAGAGACAGTTTGACATCAGTCTGCCCGAAGAAGAGGCGATGATAAAGGCCCGGTACCCGCTTCCATCAGCGTATTTCAAACAAATTACTACGGCAGATTCTTACGCGTTTGTTGTTAAGGGCACGGGCCATTCCGATTTTACCGATTTTGCCATCAATAAGCAGGGGTCGCCATTCAGATACCTGTACCCACTCTTAAAAAATAGTGGGCCGGTTGTACTATTGGGCTCTATCAATGGATTTAGGGCCACAGAAATTGTTAACGCCTATCTGGTCAGCTTTTTCAACAAGTATCTCAAGGGCCAGCCGTCCGAGCTGCTTGATGGTGGGGAGCGTAGCAAGTATCCGGAGGTTGTCACGAAGCAATGGGAAGAAAAAAACATTCAAAGAGTGGCAGTAAAACAGTAAACTCGGTAGTGTGTGTTTTCGATTAATTAGGGTAAAAAAGTGGTAAAACAGGAAATTATCGATGAAGTCAAAAAGCGTCTGATTGAGGTCTATGATCCGTTAAAAGTTTATCTTTTCGGCTCATATGCCTGGGGGTCCCCTACCGAAGATAGCGATTTAGACCTTCTGATTGTGGTTGATGCTTCTGATGAAAAAACCTTCAAGCGGTCAATGTCAGGACATCGTGCGTTGTTTGGGCTTCATGTTTTCAAGGATCTCTTGGTCTTGACCCAACGGGAATTTGATAAAGAGGCGGAGGACCCGTCATCTCTCTGTTTTAAAATTAAGCAGCAGGGCAAGGTGCTCTATGTACGGGGCTGATCGTTGGCTTGCAATAGCAAAAGAAGATCTACTTTCGGCTAAGCATCTTTTAAAGGGAGAGTTTTATTCGACAGCCGTTTTCCATTGCCAGCAGTCGGCAGAGAAATCGCTCAAAGGTTTTATGGCTTTTCACAAGCTTCCCATCATGAAAACACATGACCTCATAGGTCTGTTGACTCTGTGTTGTGACAGAGACCAATCGTTTAACAAGTTGATTGAAAGCGCTGAGTACCTAAACCCGTTTTCAACAAAATTTCGATATCCCTCAGAATACGATATTCCTGATGAGAACGATACTGTCAGGGCCATTGAGGCGGCACGCTTCATGCTCAACTTTGTTCGCCGTAAGACGATAGAAAAAGACAGCACTGGACAGGAAACTATTTTTTAATAGGGGACAGAGTAGTTGAGCTCATACTAAATAACTGAGAGAAGAAAAGTAGGCTCTAGTTCAGCCTATTGGTAGCATATGGAAAAGTCCCACAAGCTGTGGGACAATTGGGTTCGGGCTTCGTAGAGCAGTTTAACAGAGATCTGCAAAAAACATTTCTCGGACTGGAGGGCTTTTTGAGATTGAACATATTGTGAATGCAGCGATTCTATCGTGCATATAAAAAAGTGTCACAAACTGTGACACAATTAGAAGGTCAGGTAGTTCGATAAAGTCTTACGATTCGTAAATTGAAACGAAAGAATAGGGACAACAGATGGTGGTGAAAAAGAAGATAGGCGTGCGCACGCGCTCGGTGGCGGCAACAGAGTATGCAGAGACACTGGTTGCCCTTAAAACACAGATCCAAGAAGCCCAGGTAAAAGCGGCACTTGCCGTGAACCGTGAGCTCATCAAACTCTACTGGTCGATCGGGAAAACAATCAGCGAAAAGCAGGAGGTGAATAATTGGGGTTCGGGCGTCGTAGAGCAGCTTGCTAAAGATCTGCAAAAATTATTTCCTGGACTAGAGGGCTTTTCGAGAACCAATATATTCCGAATGCAGGCTTTCTATGCAGCATACAAAAAAGTCCCACAAGCTGTGGGACAATTAGAGAGTCTTCCAATTTTCAATATTCCATGGGGTCATAATGCTGTATTGATCGAAAAAATTAAGGATTTAGACCTGAGACTCTGGTATGCCCACAAGTCCATCGAAAATGGGTGGAGCCGCAACATGCTCGAAACATGGATAAAGTCAAAACTGCATGCACGAGCAGGCAAGGCCGTCACAAATTTTACCCGGGCACTTCCAACACCAGATTCGGACATGGCGCAACAGGCATTAAAAGATCCCTATCTGTTCGATTTCTTGACGCTACGAGAGGAGCATCTTGAGCGTGATTTAGAGCAGGGTCTGATTGAGCACATACAAGATTTTTTACTTGAGCTTGGCAAAGAGTTTGCTTTTGTTGGGCGGCAATATCACCTAGAAGTCGACGGTGACGACTACTACCTGGACCTGCTGTTTTACCATTTAAAGTTGCGGTGTTACGTGGTGATCGAACTAAAAAATACCGCGTTTAAGCCGGAATATACGGGTAAGCTGAACTTCTATCTCTCTGCTGTGGATGATCTGTTGCGTCATAAGGACGATGCTCCCACGATAGGGCTGCTCCTCTGTAAAACCAAGAAGAATTTTACCGTCGAGTATGCCTTGCGGGGCGTGGATAGGCCCATTGGTGTGGCGGCGTACGAGACCAAGCTGGTGGCGTCGTTGCCAAAAAATCTTAAGAGTAGCCTGCCTACCATTGAGGAGATTGAGGCGGAGTTTGAGAAACGAGAGGTGTTGACTCAAAAGAAAGCTGCAAAAAAAACTTGACCCTGACATGATGTCATACTTTACGATGAGAGTGCGAAGGGAAAAACGATGGCACAGTGGCGGATAAAAGAGTTGAGCGTGATGGCCGGCGTGTCCGTACGGATGCTCCACCATTACGACAAGATAGGGCTTCTAACACCTTCTATGCGTGCGCCAAATGGCTATCGGTGGTACTCAGAGGCTGATCTGGCCCGGCTCCAGCAGATAATCGCATTAAAGTTCTTCGGTTTTGACTTGAAGCAGATTAAAACCATGCTGGATCAGGCGCCCGATATGCGTGAGCAGCTGCGAGCCCAGCAGCGGATGCTCACCGAGCAGACTGAGCACCTTCGGCACGTGCAAAAAGCCCTCGATGCAATTTTGCAGGAGGGTGGAAAGCGCGCCGATCCCTTCGATTGGAATAATACCGTTACTCTTATCGAAAGGTATCACATGATAGATGAGTTGAAGGATACGTGGGCGGGCAAGCTTCGCCCCGAACAGCAGACTCGATACGTTGAGTTTAAAAAAGCCCATACCAAGGCGGCTGTCGCCTGGGAGAAGATGGTTGGTCAGATTAATAGCCTGCAGCTAGGTGATCCCGAGGGGGCTGATGGCGAGCGGGCGGTGAAGGTATTTTTGGCCTATGTCGCCGCCCAGCGGGAATGGGAAAAAACCAGACAGAACGAACGGCTCACACAGGCTGACGCCGACCAGCTGTTGAAAGACAGCGAGCGGTTCAGGGTTGAGGGCGTGCCGCTCAGCAGCGAGGGCAACACCTGGTTCGCGCAGGCGTAGGTAGCCTACCATCTGCATGCCTGGGAGCAGTTGCATCAGGAGATTAGCAAGAACCTGACGCTTGATCCCATGAGTGCGGTGGGTAGAAAACTCGCCAAACAGTGGCGCGAGCGGGTGCTTGAGCAGTCGATGAGTGAGGACACTGATTTTGCGTATGGCTGTGCGCTGCTGCTGGATGCAGCACGGATGCGAGCAGGGCTCAAAGACAGCGCCAAGTATCCCAAAACGCCGTTTGACAAAAACGATGTTAAGATGCTTCTTGATCCGATGGCGCTCGATTGGATTATGCGGGCGCTTAGGGTACATTAGACTCAATATGGGTTGGCCTGCCGGCAAAATGGCAGGCCGTAAAAATTCTAGGAGTTTCTGAATGATCGATGACAAAAAACAGGCTGCAGATCTAGCGAGCTATGGCGTCGCGCTTATGCTGCAGGTCGCAGAAGATGGCTGGAAGCTGGTCAACGAAAAAATCTGCCCCCTCACCCACCCGCTCCATGTGACCATCGCATATCTTGAGATCGTTGACCAAGCGCTAGCCGAGAAGGTTGTCCAGCTCGGGAAAAGTTTTCTTGAAGAACAATTGCGCACCAAACGCTACACGTTTTGCATCGACAGCTGTGAGCCACTGTTTGGATCCATCACCGGTTTTGTTCCAACTGACGCAACAGTTGCTGCTTTAAAAGAGCTGAATAGTGCTCTTGAACGCTACCTGTCTGAGCAGGGGTTTGCGCTCAACAGCCATACCACCAAGGATCAGTACAAGCCCCACATCACGGTGCGGCGGCGAATATTTGAGGATGCTGAGTATGGGCGAATTAATCGAGTGATCAGTAAAATAAAAGCGGAGCATGGCGGACCAGATGGGCTCTGTCTAAAACTTGACGCAGCGACGACGATAACAAAGCCGTCGCTGGAGGCCCCAAAAAGATAATTTCCACTCGAGTCAGACAGATGATCCGTTACACGGTGAGAGAGGCAGTAACACGCTCTTCCAAGCATCCATCGCGGAACACGGTAATGCCTTTGAGCCCATTCTGATATGTTTCCCATAATATCTGCATAACGTCTTCGTGTGTTGCGTCATGGGGAAGATTGACCGTCTTTGCCAGGGATTCATCCAAAAATTTTTGAAATGCGCATTGAATCTGGATATGTGCCTTTGGCCCTATCTGCCGCGCTGTTCGAAGATGCGGGTTTGCTGCCAGAATTTGTTCGTCTCTGACGATTGCACAGGGACCCTGTAGTTCTTTGAGGACGCGATGCGCGCAGCCGCTATTTTCTTTTGCGAGGGCCCTGCGTACAGAAGGGATAAGTTCTCCTTGGGAATCGGTGAGCGCGAACAGTGGTTCAAGGCTTGGCGACGCACCGACAAGTGCACTACTTGTTCCCGTGGGCGGAAGTGCCGTTGTGGAGGCGTGACGAATGCCGAACTCTTGCAAGTTGGTAAAGAGAGCGTCCCATTTCTCTGAGGGAACGGCCCCGGTGCAATGGGTAAGTTTGCGTTGAGCCCATTCAGAATCAGTGAATTTGCTGAGCTTATAAGCGGGGAAGGACCCACGTTGTTTTGCAAGTTCAACTGAAGCGTGTTTTGAATGGTAGTCGAGAAGTTCTGAGATTTGTGTTGCGAGTGCAATTGCTTGTTCGCAGTCGTACGGGATTTTCATGGCGACGAGTAGATCTGCAAAGCCCATGATGCCGACACCAATCCGTCTCTTTTGAGCAACAAGTGAGAGCCCTAGTTCGTGCGACTGCTCAATGGTCTGATCGATGGATGCATCGAGCAATCGTGTCACATGCTCTACTGCATTTCCAAAAAGATCAGCATCAAAAAAGCCATCTTTTCCCAGACATGTTGCAAGGTTAATATAGCTGAACTGGCACGCTTCGCCCTCTGCCATAGCGATTTCTGCGCAAGGAGCGGTGCTCTTATAACTCCAATGGGGTGTTGGATTATCTTCTTCCATGCGATCTTTAAAGAGAATGCCTGGTTCCCCACAGTAGTGGGCAGATGCGGCTATCTCGTGAAGCAGCCGTTTTGCGGGGATCTCATCCACTATGTTGTTATCGTCATCCCTGAGGGGCCACCCGTTGTCTGTGGCCGCGCAGATAAAGAGTTGCTCAGTTGCAAAGACAGAGATGTTGCAACGCCATTCCGAAAAGTTGGCCTCCCGCTTGGCGCAAATAAAATTTATGATGTCTGGATGGTCTGCGCGAAGTGTCGCCATGCTTGCCGCAGGACGTTTGTTGCCGAGAACCAATAGCTGGTTAATTTCGTCCAAAATCGCATTAAGCTCCACAAGTGTTTGCGCCGGTGATGGCAGTGCCGAAAGATCGTAGCCGGTTCCTAGCAGGTTGCCGAGTGTGGCCAGCGAATCTGTGCGAAAGCGGGCTAAGTCGAGCAGGCCGTTGTGGAGAGGCAATGGCAATATGGTGCACGCGGCCGTTGCGGTTTTTGGGCGGCCCGCGTTCGTCAAGATTGCGGTACCAAAAACGATTGTTCCCCTGTTGATCAGATCGATCACATTGCTCGCGAACGAGTGGTCGAGGGTTCCACCGTTTAACACCAGGTCCGTCTTTATGAGAGCTGTTACGGTACGTTCTAGCGCGTGGCATACGCTTTCGTGCGCGTCTATCATTCCCCGTTTATGCATCAATTTTTGCGATGCTGTCGTATAAAATTCAGAAGAAGGTTTGAGTTGTGTAGAGAGAAGTTCCTGTAATACATAGCTACCGAGAGCTTCTCTCTGAGGGTTTTTATGCGCTGCTGTTTGCGCAGAGTTTCTCTTTTGGCACATGTGTTTTCGTCTTGTTTTTTCCTATGGATAAATTAGAAAAATTGTATCAGAATTTTTTAAAATAGCTAGAAAAAACGCCTAAACTTTGGTGCTTTTTGTGGCACCCCACCCAAATTCAGAATAGGCGATGCCCCGCTCGATCTTTTCGAGGGCATAGCGAACGTGTGGAATAATATTGGATGGCAGCTCAGAATGAGCGAACCAGCGCAGGTCATCACACTTGTGTGGCTCTGCGTTGCAGAGTGTGCCTTCGTACCGGTCGGTCGTAAAGTAGATCGTCATGCGCTCATCATCCGTGCTGTTTGGGATCTCTGAGCGCAGGTGCATAAGATGCACGAATGTCAGGTCTTCTGGATTGATCAGTATCCCCGCCTCCTCACGTGCCTCGCGGGCGAGCGCTGCGGTGAGGGATTCATCGCCATCAAGGTGCCCGGCGATCAAGCTGTAGTTGCCATCTCGATAGCCGGTGTTATGGCGTCTCAGTAAAAGAATAGAGTTATCTCTTTTGAGTACCAGGTAGACTGCGGGGATAAGCTTAAAACGTTGTTTCATGGTCTTTTGCTTCCTATGAGAAATTTGTCTGTTTGGCTTGAGAAAATTGTACAAGAATGGCGTTGCGACGTAAAGAATGTTAACTTGACGATGTGTCCAATACGTTGTACGTTTGGGAAAAAAGTAAAGAACTGTTTTTAAGGGCTTTAATCATGCAAAAAAAACCTGTGAAAAATACATCGAAAACAGAGCTTAAAAAGGGCGCAAAAACCAGATCTCATGTCCCCGCAAAAGAGCTGCCCAACGAAGAACTCTTGCGTGATGCCATATGGGAACGCCTCCAGAACAATGATTCTGTTGGAGTGATGAAGGTCTTGGCTGCCCATCTTGAGGCGCTCGAAATGGACCCAGAATGGCGTGATGCTGCGATGCCGCGCTCGACTTTTTATCATAGCTTGAAGGCAAAAAATCCCACCATCAAAACACTCGCTAAATTGGTGAGCATTGCGCATGCGTGGGCACGGTAGAACAGGAGGAGCAGCTTATCTACGCCTATCTGGTTGAGGGTAAGCCGGTCTCGTTTGTTCGGATATTTAGATTTGGAGATGAGTTTTTGATTGCCTACTTCAAAACAGCTGATGAGTACCAAGGTAAAGGGATTGGGGGCAAAATGGTTGCACATGCGGTTATCGAATGCAAGCAAAGGGGCGCCAAAAAGATTATGGTTGCGACGGGCGTGAACAATAAACCTGCCCAGCATGTGTATATCAAAAATGGCTTTGTACCGGTGTGGGAGGTTGAGGCTGCGAGCGAGGGCGGCGAGAAGCAGGTTTTGCTTGAGTACAAAGGGCTGGCGGGAAAGATCTAGTCTTTTTTAACGATGCAGTGAGTGGGGTGGTGTGAATGGTTTCTTTTGAAGATTATCTCAACCTTTTAAAGATTTTTTGGTAACATTGCTTTGGGCATTGTTTTTTTTTCCTGTTATTTTAACAGGTTTTTAAATTTACGCTCTCTACCCACCTATTTTTTGGATGGGCTCTTAACAAGGATCCTTATGAAAAAGCTTCCGTTGGGCATTCAGACATTTGAGAAAATTATCGAAGACAATTGTGTTTACGTCGATAAGACCGAGCATATTTATCGGCTTATTCAGGGCGATTGTTTCTTTTTCGCCCGTCCCCGTCGCTTTGGAAAATCGCTTTTGTGCTCAACCCTAAAAAGTCTATTTCTTGGCAAAAAAGAGCTATTTAAGGGTTTATGGATAGACAAAAACGCAAACTATTTGTGGCCTGTGCATCCGGTCATCCATCTGGACTTGTCACAGGTTGATAGAAAAAATCCTGAGGCATTGAACGCGAGCTTGATGCGTGCAATAGATGATATTGCTGAACAGAATGAGATAGAAAAGCTAGAACATACGACTCCTGGAGAAATGCTTAAAAAATTAACCCTGCGTCTTTTCAAGAAATTTGGCGGTAAAAATCGAGTAGTTCTTATTATAGATGAATATGATAAGCCTATTCTGGACCATATTGAAAATATAGAAGTTGCCGATGGGATGCGGGAGGTTTTAAAGAATTTCTACGAGGTTATAAAGGGTTTGGATGCCTATCTTCGCTTTGTTTTTATCACGGGCGTTACCCGCTTTTCTAAAACCTCTCTTTTTTCTGGCTTAAATCAATTGGTCAATATTTCGATGGATCCTCACTTTGCTCATCTGGTTGGCTATACGGGAGATGAGGTAGCTTTTTATTTTCATGATCACTTGCAAGAAATTGTCGATACAAAAAAAATGTTTACTGCCGGCGGAATCGCCGTTTTAGAAGCAACAATCCAGCGGTGGTACGATGGCTACCGTTTTTGGAGAGATCCATCAAACACGCAATCAGCACCAGAAGAAAATAGCCTTGCACGGCTCTATACCCCCTTTTCCGTACTTAATTTTTTATATACTGGAGACCTTAGTAACTACTGGTTTGAGTCAGGAACGCCCTCTTTTTTGCTCAAAGTCTTCGAACAACAGCATTATTCTATCGAGTCATTTGAGAATCTTACTGCCGACATGAATGAGCTCATGACCTTTGATATTACCAACATTCCGCTCACAACACTTCTATTCCAGTCTGGTTACGCAACTATCAAAAGTTACGACGAAGTGAGCCAATGCTATTCGCTTGAGATGCCAAACTATGAAGTGAGAGACTCACTGTTGAAAAGTATAGTGGCTTCGATGACTGCGCAGAGAATATCAACTATCAATGGTATGTTGGTGGAACTGCGTCATGCGCTAGGAATGGGAAATGTTGGCATTTTTATAGATACGATCAAAAAATTTTATGCCACTGTGCCCTACACTATCGCGATAGCTCAAGAAAAATACTATCAAACCATATTCTTCATACTCTTGCAGCTTGTAAATTTGAGACCGGATGTTGAAAAAGCAACTAATATTGGAAGAATTGATCTCATCGTAGAAACAAATAATACGATATATATTTTTGAATTCAAGCTCAATAAAACGGCGCAGGAAGCGCTGAGCCAAATTATTGATATGCACTATGACGAAACATATCATGGACGTGGGAAAAAAATAGTTCTGGTCGGTGTTAATTTTTCGAGTGACACGAAAAACATAACGGAATTTTTAGTCAAAGAACTTCATTAAAAAATTAAGAGGAGCTTGGTTATGAGAGGGTTGTTTTTTACCTCCAGAGTAGTTGCCTGGTGTGTCGTGATCTGTTGTTTAAAGTTTTCTCTGAGTTTAGCGTGTGAGCCTATGCGTGCAACACCCTATTCTTTTGTTGGGACCGTTATTGATACTGAATTGTCCGACAATCACGGCATTATCCATAATCTTGGTAACTCGGGCAAGCCCTCTTTTATCTGTTTTTTAAAAGGCAATATGGTATCGGAAAGCTCTCTTCTTCTTTCCTATTTTTCACAACTTTATCCTTGGTTCCAAAAGATGGGTATAGAGCTTGCCTGTATTACGACAGAACCGATCGATGCAGATGAATATCTGCCGCTTCCCTTTCCCATACTTTTTGATTACACACAAAACATCTCAAAAAAATATTGTACCGATATTTCAGGTTCATTTGGATCAGCTCATACCACTTTCATCGTTGACGAAAAGGGTATGATTACACAAGTCTTGAATATGCAAGATATTGGCGAGCTTGTTGCCCAACTGGTAATACATGTTCTTAGTCTTGGTAAAAATGTAATACCAACGGACACATATAAAAGCTATTCAGAGCGTTCACTGGCTCCCGAAGTTGAACTGATCGATAGCAGCGGAAATCTGGTCAAACTGAGTGATTATCGTGGGTCATGGGTTCTTCTTGCGTTTGCCGACAGCATCAGAAATATTTATGAATACGAGCGCTTTTTATATCTTCTCAATGATATCTATCCCTGGCTCAAACAACACAAAATTTTAATCATTTGTGCATGTACCCAATCGGTCGATGAATTGGCTCATTTCCAAAAATATAGCGGCTTGCAGTATCCATTGCTCAGTGATGAAAAACGTACGATTCCCGAGAAATTTGGGGAGCCATGGGCTTTTTATCACGAGTTTATTTCATATCTCATCGACCCAAGTGGAAACAAGGTAACTAGCTTTATTTCGGGAAGTGCGGATCTCCATTTTGCACGGCTCTGCCGCTATATTATTACGCATATGCCAAAAGTTGCACAAGGTTAAATTTTGTTCTGACTATGTTTTTTTGCGGCATTTACTACGGCTTACGAATAATTTGTTTTTAAACAAGGGTGAAATATGTACAAAATAAAAAGGGGCTGGTGAAGTGACTCGGACCCTTGCCAAATTGGTGAGCATTGCGCACGCGTGGGCACGGTAGAACAGGAGAAACAGATGGATATGCTTGCAGCTATCTTCACCTGGGCGCAAAAAGAAGAAAATATTCGCGCGCTGGCGCTCACGGGCTCACGTGCCCACACCGACGCACCCGATTTTTTAGCCGATTTTGATATAGCCCTTTTTGTGATCGATCCGCGCCCCTATTTGATTGATGACTCTTGGTTACGTGCCATTGGCAACGTCTGGGTCAGTATTCCCGAGAGGGTGTACGTGGGCACGCGCGAAGAAGCGCACACGCGGCTGGTGATCTTTGAGGGGGGCGTCAAAGTCGATTTTGCTCTTTTCCCACTTGATGTTCTCAATAAATTTGATGCGAGCGGCAACTTCGCGGCTCTCTGCGCAGGTGGTTACAAAATTCTGCTCGATAAAGATGGTCACACAGCTCCGCTTGGGTCAGCACGTTTAACAGCTCAGCCCACCGCAAAGCCGACACCGGAAGAATTTGAGGTGTTGGTCAAAGAGTTCTTTTTTGAGGTCTACCATGTGGCAAAATATCTGCACCGCCAGGATCTCTGGCTCGTCAAATTCCGCGACTGGTCGACCAAAGAATTTCTGCTGCGCATGCTTGAGTGGCATGCAAAGACAGTTCATGGCTGGGATTACGACGTGCGGCACCAGGGCAAAAATATGCATGAGTGGGTTGATCCGGAGGTGTGGGTGGTTCTGCAGGATTGTTTCGGGCACTTTGATGCAGTTGACAGCTGGCGGGCGCTTGAAAAAACGGTGGTGCTCTTCAGGCGTTTTGCCCGTGAGACGGCTGCGCGGCTTGGATACACGTATCCGCGCGAGGTTGATCAGAATATCATGGGGTTTGTTGAAACCGTGAAAGGTTTTTAATGTCTTCTTTTTTTAAGTCAGGTCTAAAAGCCAAATTATTGCTGCTCGCGGTAACGGCACTGGCTGGGGCTGGTGCACTGCTCTATTATCGCTCCGCCAAAGCTCGCCCTAAAAAAATACCTATCGAGGTACTGTTTGCCAATCCCCAAAAAGCAGCTCCCACCATATCGCCCGACGGCACAAAAATTGCCTATCTTGCACCGGTCAAAGAGCGGATGAATATCTGGATAAAGAGCGTAGACAAAAACGACGATAGACCTCTCACGACCCAACAAGAACGCGATATCACCGACTACTCGTGGGCCTTTGATAATAAGCACATTATCTTTTCGCAGGACACCAAGGGGGACGAAAAGTATCACGTCTACAAGCTTGTTATCGCAACAGGAGAGCAGGTCGATCTCACCCCTTTTAAGGGTGCAAAACCATGGATTAGCAGCTTGGGGGGACCGCTGCATCCAAACGAAATTCTTATTATGACCAACAAGGATCGCCCTGAGCTATTCGATCTCTACCGCATTGATCTCCAGACTAATGCGTGCACGCTGGTGGAAAAAAATCCAGGTTTTATTGGGCACTGGTATGCTGACCATGACATGCAGATTCGCGCTGCTACGAGATGGAATGCAGATGGATCCAAGACCTTGTTGTATCGGACCACTGTCAACGACCCATGGCGTGAGCTGGAGTCGTGGGATTGGCAGGATGCAGGCTCCGTCAAGACCGTTTTCTTTTCTCGTGATGGCAAGAGCCTCTATTTCATCGATCCGAAATATTCTGACACCGCGCAGGCGGTCTGCCTGGACCCCGAGACCGGGAAACGTACTATTGTTGCTGCACATGATGGGTATGACGTAAACAGGTTTGTGAGCGACAGCTACGGAACAGTCCTTTTTACGGTTACACAAGAAGATCGACTTGTCTGGCGCGGCGTAACCGACGAGTATGACAAACTGGTTCGCGCAATGCAGCGCGTAGACACGGGACATTTGTCCTATGTCAGCTGTACGGCGCACAAGTCCCAGGATCCCATCAAGCAGACATGGATCCTTTCGTTTGCCCATGATGACCGCTCAATGACCTATTATCTGTTTGATGCGCAGACTAATCAGGCGACGTTTTTGTTCGCGGGCAATCCCGCGCTCGATCAGTACCAGCTTGCGCACATGCAGCCCATAGTGTTTAAGGCGCGAGATGGACTTGATATTCACGGATACCTGACGCTTCCCATTGGCCGCACACCCAAAAAATTACCGCTGGTTTTGTGCGTGCATGGGGGGCCATGTTCGAGGGATATGTGGTGGAGCTATGATTCCATCATTCAATTGTTTGCAAATCGCGGATATGCCTGTCTGCAGGTGAACTATCGTGGATCCAGTGGATATGGGAAGAAATTTGTAAACGCAGGCAATCGTGAATGGGGTGGCAAGATGCAGGATGACCTGACTGATGCCGTCCATTGGGCGATTAACCAGGGCATTGCGGATCCAAAAAAAATAGCAATTTATGGTGCATCGTATGGGGGCTATGCAGCCCTTGTCGGGGCAACTTCTACCCCTGATCTGTTCTGCTGTGCCATCGATCGGGTGGGACAGAGTAACCTAGTAACTTTCTTGCGTGCCCTGCCACCATCTTTCAAACTGAGAAACGAGATGGCTCTGCGTGTCGGGAACGTTGAAACGGAAGAAGAATTTCTAAAATCGCGATCGCCTTTTTTCAAGGTGGATGCCATAAAAATTCCCATTCTGGTGATTCAAGCAGCCAACGATCCTCGCGTAAACAGAGCGGAATCGGATCAGATGGTTGCGGCGATGCGGGCAAAAAAGCTGGATGTTGAGTATCTGGTGCTCCCTGATGAGGGGCATAGGATGGGTGACACCGGAGAAAAAAATAAGATTGTCATAGCGATGGCGATGGAAAAATTTTTAGCCAAACATCTTGATGGTCAGAACCAAAAACCATCTCGCGAAACTATTTTTGACCGGATAGTCGATATTCCCAAAGACCTGGTCCTTGATGTCCCCTACCTGCCACCGCTGTGCGACACGCTCCCCGGGCTTCAAAAAGGGTCTGTTGATATTCCTGATGGAAAACTCTATTACGAAGAAGAGGGTAACGGCATCCCACTTGTGTTACTGCACGGGGGGCCTGGCGGCACGCATCATGTCTTCCACCCCTATTTTTCAGCCATCAAAGATGTCGCCCGCATAATCTATTATGACCAGCGTGGCTCGGGACAATCGAGCACCGATGCCACCGGTAAAAACTATACCATTCGACAAGCTGTTGAAGATTTGGAAGTGCTGCGCAGAGCCCTGAAGCTTGATCGATGGGCCGTTTTGGGCTGGTCGTATGGGGGATTTTTGGCGCAGTGTTACGCCCTAACTTACCCAGAACATGTTACTGGTCTTATCTTGGTTGCAGCTAAGAGTGGGCTTACCAAGGTCGCGGCGAAGCCGGGACGTGGGATGATGTTTGTGTCTCAGGCTGAACGTGATGCAATACAGAAAATTTATGGGCTAGAAAATCTGGATAGGTTACAACGGTTCTACAACAAGGATCTGGCCGGTGATTGGAAGCGGCAGGGGTATCATAAACCGACGCCGGAAGAATTTATTCGGGAAGCACGTTATGAGTGGAGCCCCGCGCCAGGGTTTAACAATCTCATGTCGACGGATGCGTCGGGTATCAGTCTGGATGGCAGGTTTGATGACTTTGAAATTCCAACGCTCATCATGGAAGCAGAGTGGGATTTGTCGTGGGGCACTGACAAGATCGATCTCATGCGCAAAAACCACCCTCATGCGCAGCTGGAAGTGTTCAAAAAATCGGGGCACCAGATTTTTGCCGATGAGCCAGAAAAGTTTTTTGGGCTGCTCAAAAACTTCTTGGCAACGTTAGGTCAGAAACCGATTGTGCACAAGCCGGGCAACAGGATTGTCTGGCCAGAGCCGCCATCTGAGCTTACGCGCAAGCTTGCGATTGCATTGTCAACGGAACAGAAAGAGTTGCGAGAGCGGTTGATGTTAGAGTGCTATGATCTGGCTACTAAAGAAAAGAACAGGGATGTCGAGGCTTGGTTTGAGCTCTGTATCTTGTTTGTCAGAGCAAAAAAATATTACGACAAATGTCTCACCGCCCTGCAGAACGTTGAAACTTTTCAGACGGAAAAATATGCAGATGCGTGGCAGGCCCAAGGGTATCGGGCCTGTTTGATTAAGGAAATTTGAAGCGACCAGAAGCTCTTTATTAAATTG
>CAZWYO010000006.1:0-40578 GCA_964638315.1 uncultured Candidatus Babeliaceae bacterium
AACTGAAAATGCAGAAGAAAAAAAAGCACTCGTTTCTCAAGTCAAAAAACTCCTCGAAGACCTCGATCCCTCGAAAAAATAGCAACAACCCATCTCGGAAAAGCTTGCAAAAAAAGATGGGTCATCTACCTTAAAAACAGATGACCTTTCAACCTTTTTCCAAGGAACTACCATGTCTTTTCCCTCCGCCGTCGGCCGGCTCGAAGTCATTTGCGGCCCTATGTTTTCCGGCAAGTCAGAAGAGCTCATCCGGCGGATGCGTCGCGCCCAGATCGCGCAGCGCAAGACCCAACTCTTCAAGCACTGCAGCGACAACCGCAAAACACTTGAGCATGTCCACTCCCACAGCGGTGACAAACTCCAGGCCTGCGCAACCGGCACCGTACGTGAATTCACCCAGTTTGTCTTGCCAGAGACGGAAGTGGTCGGTATCGATGAGGTACAGTTCTACTCGCCCGACATCGTGCTGACCATCGACCAGCTCGTCGCCAAGGGCAAACGGGTCATCGTCGCGGGGCTCGATCTCGACTTTCGTGGCCTACCGTTTGGTTGTATGCCCGTCTTACTGGCCCTCGCAGACGAGGTTCTCAAACTCAAGGCCGTCTGCATGAAGAGCGGGAAGGATGCCGCGTGCACCCAGCGGATCGTTGGCGGCAAACCCGCCAATCATGACGAGCCGCTCGTGGTTATCGGCGCGCAGGAGTGCTACGAGGCGCGAGCACGGGAGTATTTTGAGATTGATCACAAGCCGTTGGCGGAATATATTGAACGATATTTTGGATGATTGGACAACTCGAAATTGTATGAAAATATCGGTCGGACGGGCGAAAAACCATAAACTCCGGGTTTTATGTGAGCAGAATATATCAGATCCGCACACCCTGCCTGCCCAGTCTTCGCCAAGGCTACGACGGGCAGGCAGGGTGTGCGGATCTGAAAATAATTTCTCGTGCTTTTGCTATAGGAAAGATGTGGATAAGTACGAGCGGCTCAGAGCATCAAGCCAGCTAATTTTTTAATAAATTGAGAAAATAACCCATGAAAACCAAAACACAATTTAGCTGTACCGCCTGCGGGTACGAGACGAGCAAATGGCTCGGCTGCTGCCCCCAGTGCGGTACCTGGAACAGCATCGAAGAGACCACAAAATCATTCACCAAAACCGCCCAGGCAGCGGGCGGCAACCAGCTCGATCTCCAACCCCTCTCACGTGTCTCCACCACCCCACTCCCCCGTTTAAATTCAGGCATCAGTGAATGGGACCGGGTCTTGGGCGGCGGCATCGTCCCCGGCTCATTTCTCATCCTGACGGGCGACCCAGGCATCGGCAAATCGACCCTTCTGCTCCACATCGCTTACGCGCTCAGCAAGACTCAAAAAGTATTCTATGTCTCGTCAGAAGAATCCCTCGACCAGGTCAAACTGCGTGCCGAGCGGATCGGGTGCCACGACGATCGGCTCCTCTTTTCCGACCGCGCCAACCTCGACGACATCGTCGCAACGGCCGAAAAACAGCACCCGGACCTGCTGATCATAGACTCTATCCAGAACTGCTACAACACCGATGTCAGCCTCCAACCAGGCAGTATTGCCCAGCTCAAGGACGCTGCGTTCCGGCTCATGCGCCTCGCAAAGGAGCACAATATCGCCATCCTGCTCAGCGGTCACATCACCAAAGATGGCACGATTGCAGGGCCCAAGATGCTCGAACACATGGTCGATGGGGTCTTTTATTTACAGGGCGAAGATAGGTGGCAGACGCGGATCCTGCGCGGCGTCAAAAATAGATTTGGTACAATCAACGAACTCGGCTTTTTTGAGATGGGCGAAGAGGGCATGACCGAGTGTCCACAACTGAGTCAGCTCTTTCTCGACGAGCTCTCGCAGAGTCCTGGATCGGCACTGGTCAGCTACCTCGAGGGCTCCCGCCCCATCCTGCTCGAACTGCAGGCGCTCACGATCTCAAGCCAGTACGGCATGCCGCAGCGCGTGGTCTCAGGCATCGACCCCAAGCAGGTGGTACTGATTGCCGCAATTCTTGAAAAGTACCTGCACGTCAAACTGAGCTCCTGCGACATCTTTTTTAAGATCAGCGGCGGGCTCAAGATCCGCGGCAACTCGACCGACCTTGGCATCGCGCTCGCGCTGCTCTCAAGCTTTTTCCAACAGCCGCTGCCGCCCAAGAGCCTGGCGATCGGCGAGCTGAGCCTCACCGGCCAGATCAAGCCGATCAATTTGATCAATCTGCACGTCGGCGAAGCGGAAAAGTTTGGGATCAAGACACTCTTTGTGGCGCACAACCAGCGGCTCGAAAAGTCGGTCTGCGCACCACGGCGGTTCAAAACCGTGGGGGAATTGTTGTCGCTGTTTGAGTAAAGGGCGTCAATCGATCAGAAAAGAAAACTGGCTATTCTCGCTTTTTAAGCCAGATTTGACAAACTGATTAAAAAATTGTACCATTTCAATATAGTGAATCTTAAATAGTAAATTATAATATAGGACTAAAATCATGAATAAAAATAAAAAAATAATCGATCTGCTCGCGCTGCTGATCTTCACTATCTCACTTACCGCACCGCTTGCTGCGATGGAAAGTAAGAATGAGAACACACTCAAAAAATTGTCGGCTCTGGAATTGCTGCAGGAGATCCAAAAGAAAAATAAAGAGAAATTTGGTGGTAATGATAAGAATAACTTAAAGATCGAAAAGCAGGACAATGCCTGCATCTGCCAAGATGGGCCAAAAGAACAGATCAAGAAGGCTGTGGCGGGTTGGCTAAAAAACGTGAAAAAAATGCACCAGTGCCCAATTTGCATGGAACAACTCGAAAACGCTTACTACATTGCCCAGCACCCTGACGAGAAAAATTTGGCAAAAAAACACCCAGTCCACGCATCGTGCATCTACAACTGGTCGCAAAGTCTGCCCAATGATGTTAACAACGGTAGCACATGCATCGTGTGCCACGACAGAAGCAATGTTGAAATGGCAGATATGTACTGCGGCCACTTTGAATATGCATTTAAAAATAATGAATATGCCATGAACAAGGCAAGAGATGAAAAAGACATAACAACTCTCGAGCACTACTACGAAGAAAATATAAAGTTATGTAAAAAGCTTTTTGGTAAGTTGCCTGCCGAGCTGCAGGTCAAGTACTATGAAAAAATGAGCGCAGTAGATGCCGATATAAACCCGAAGCTTAGGAATGCGGGTATCTTAACATGCTTATCACGAGGACTACCAAAAACCTATTGGCGCAAATTATCCATTGAGGAACAGGTTACGCTCTCAATTGTCGCTTGTTCAAACAACATGACCAAAGGATTCGACAAGTTTGTAACTTTCACATGTGAAAATCTAAAAAAAGATGAACAAAAACCCTATCTCGACAAATTGGTCAACAGTTTCAATTTCTCTAAAAACAACAACCGTGCTTTCATCTTTCTCCCCTGGATGCTTGGTGCCATGCTAGAATCAGACGTCCTAAGGAAGACTGATTCTATCGAATATTTTTATGCTCTTATACTCAAACAGCTCAAAGAAAAGACAATTTTTGAGGAAGGATTGTATGGTGAACCACATGGAGTGCGACTGGCTGCTGCGTTTAATAAATCGCTTTTCAAACACGAGCTTTTCGAACATGAGTGTAAGAAGATGTGTAAGGACAATTATGGTTTATACGGCTTACCCAACCCTCTTGCTTTCTTCGAACAGACCCTCCCCCTTATTGACGAAGACAAAAAAGAGAGCTTTAAAAAAATGTTCGGCTCGCTGCCCAAGCAAAACATGGTTGGCACCGGCACTGGCAACATAGTTAACGATAACACCAACAAAAACTAGACCCCATAAATATAAAATAATAGTGAAAACATAGGACTAAAATCATGAATAAAAATAAAAAAATAATCAGCTTTGTTGCACTTCTCATTGCCACCATCGCCATGCCCATCGGGCTACAAGGCATGGAGAAAAAAGAAGACACGTTAAAAAAACTATTGGCTCAGAAAAAGCTGCAGGAGATCCAAAAGAAAAATAAAGAGAAATTTGGTGGTGATGATAAGAATGACTTAAAGATCGACAAACAGAACGACCAGGAAATCTGCGCAATCTGCCAGGACAATTTGAAGACGCACCCCTCTATTATTTTACATACGGCAGAAGGGGCCACAAAAGACATTCAGATCGACCACGCATACCACGCCCACTGCATCTGGAATTGGCTTCAAGCAAATAATAATGGCACGCCATTTGTCAAAGACTTGGCCAGCAATCTCACATCAAAAAAGCGCAAAAAGATAGGCTGCCCGCTCTGCGGCAACCAAGAATTCGAGGTCGATATCAGAGAGCTCTGCACAAAATATTCCATATATCTCAACACATTGACGCCCGCCGAAAAAATTGAGAACCTCGAACACCTCCCGACTACAGATGCTCTTGCTTTTCTCGAAAAACTCACACAACTGCCTTCAACAGAGCTAAATAGCTATGGTGAAAAGGGAAAGAGGAATTTACAAATACAAAAGGTTATCTGTTCTATATTTATTACTGATGGTGCTGAAGAAAACGTGACTAACAGAGCCATAAACGCAGCGCTAAAAATCATCGAGGAAGACCCCGTCTGTAAGGAGTTTGTCCTCAAAATAAGCGGCAAACTACCACAGGAAACTTTCATTAAATATTTTAAGCGTGCCTTCGACTGCAATGACTACTGTGTGCTGCCGCTTACAGAACAATTTTCTCGCTATGATACCGTTATTGACACTAACAAGATTAATATAAACAACAGAAATGATGTTCTCAAGTACGAATCCATCGCCGAATTTTATCGGCTCTGCCAAAAAAAGCTCCCCGAGGATCTTCAAGTCGAGTACTACAAAGAGGTCCTAAACGCTTATACGCCGAGCAGCGCGCAGAAAGAAAACTTTATCAAAAAAACCTTCGGTCGTCTCTCTAAGCAAGCCGCACTCTCCGTCTTTGACGAAACATACGGACAACTCCCCGATTACGGGAAGGCGAGCCTCTTGATATACCTAAAAGAGCAACTTCTAGCGGATCGAGGGAATACTGCCGTTGCAGACATGGTTTTCATACTTGGTAAAGATGCAGACCCAAAAATAGCATCACAACTGCTTGAAAAATTTTGGGAAGAGCTATTGTCACAAGACCGCTTCGCCATCTTTTCGCACATATTTGACAACTGCTTTACAGGCTTTGATGAGGCCTGGACCCTGTCTGTGAAGATGATAGCTCAAAGGCTGGAAGAGGCGGAGCTCAAACCCTATCTTGAAAAAGTGGCGCTCTTTCTCTTGTCATACAACGACTACGGAATATTACGTAAAAACATACTATGTTCACTACTTGACGATGGAGTAACCAGCTATTTATACACCTTCTCTTGTCTGTACAACCTTCTGCTGGAAAACTACCCCTTTACGAACAAAGATCTGTTCTGTCTGATCTGTTCTATGGAACTAACCTCTCAACCGAGGCCGGCCGAGGAATTTACTCATATCACTGGCATTACATTAAAACATATAACCTCGTCATCTCTTAAATATGTACTGTTAAAAATAAGCTTAGAAATACTACCCAAAACCTACCATGCGGCTATCATTCTACCCTACCTACATGCATCTGAAGCTAATGAAGATCTCGTCGCGCTTATTCACGCCCTTGTCAATAAACAAGGCTTCGATGAAAAACTTAACAGTACCATCAATCTCTGGTCCACACTTCCCGAGAACAAACGCTTAGAAGGATTAAAAACTGTAAGCATCTTTTTAGAAATGTGCCCTGATCTCAGTGAAATTATGAAAATTAAAGAATGGCTCCCGCAACATACCATCAGTGAGAAGTGCGACCTATTTACAACTTTGTTGGAACAGCAACCAAACAACTATCAATTCAACTATCAGATGATTTTAGACTGCTGCAAAAACGAAAAAGAAAAACAAGAGCTCAATAACAAATTCAGCAGCATAAGATTCGCCACAAACTTCAGGGGAGTAAATCCGCTATTATTATCGTCGCAAACGATATTATCGGCACAACAAAACTAAAGTGTCGTAAAAACGGCTTTTTTAAAAGATAATTAGAGGCAAACAATAAAACATAGAAAGATAATGCCATGAATAAAAATAAAAAAATAATCGGTTTGCTCGCGCTGCTCACCTTCACTGTCTCGCTCACCGCCCCGCTCGCCGCGATGGAAAATAAGAACGAGAACGCACCCAAAAAACTATTGGCTCTGGAATTGCTGCGAAAGAAGCAAGAGGAGAATAAAGAGAAATTTGGTGGTGATGACGAAAAAAATGGTGGATCGAAGATCGAAAAGCAGGAAGATCAGAACGATGTCTGTGCCATCTGTCAGGACGATTTGAAGACGCACCCCTCTATTATTTTACATACGGCAGAAGGGGCCACAAAATACATTCAGATCGACCACGCATACCACATCGGCTGCATCTGGAATTGGCTTCAAGCAAATAATAATGGCACGCCGGTTGTCACAGACTTGGCCAGCAATCTCAATTCAAAAAAGCGCATAAAGATAGGCTGCCCGCTCTGCGGTAACCAAGAATTCGAGGTCGAGCTCGGAAAGCTCTGCACAAAGTATTCCACATATCTCAGCACATTGACGCTCGCCGAAAAATTTGAGAACCTCGAACACCTCCCGACTACAGCTGCTCTTGCGCTTCTCAAAGAACTTGCGAAACTGGACCAAACAGGCCTAAGCGTCTACGGTGGCAAGACAGAGAGAAATTTAAAAATACAAAAGGTTATCTGCTCTAGATTTATTACTGATGGTGCTGCAGAAGACGTGACTAACAGAGCCATAAATGCGGCACTAAACATCATCGGGGAAGACCCCGTCTGTAAGGAATTTGCCCTCGAGATTCGCGACGGCTTAACGCAAGAAGAATTTATTGACTATTTTAAGAGGGCCTTCGACTGCGACGACTACTGTGTGATACCGCTTAAAAAACAATTTTCTGACTATGATCCCGTTATTGACACTGACAAGATTAATGTAGACAACAGGAATGATGTTCTCAAGTACGAATCCATCGCCGAATTTTATCGGCTCTGCCAAAAAAAGCTCCCCGAGGATCTTCAAGTCGAGTACTATAAAAATGTCCTAAACGCTTATACGCCGAGCAGCGAGCAGAAAGAAAGCTTTATAAAAAATACCTTCGGTCGTCTCCCAGCGCAGGCCAAAATTTCCGTCTTTGACGAAACATACCAACGGCTGTCCAATTCCGGGAAGGCAAACATCTTGGCATACCTAAAAAAACAACTTCTGGAAAATAAGGGGAAAGACACCGTTGCAAAGATGGTATGCACGTTGTGTCAAAATACAGACCCAAGAATAGCAGCTCAACTACTTGAAAAATTTTGGGATGAGCTATCGTCACAAGACCGCTTCGCCATCTTTTCGCACATATTTGACAACTGCTTTACAGGCTTTGATGAGGTCTGGACCCTATCTGTGAAGATGGTAGGTCAAAGGCTGGAAGAGACAAAACTCAAACCCTATCTTGAAAAAGTGGCGCTCTTTCTCTTGGCATACAAAGACTGCGGAATATTGCGCCAAAATATGCTCCGTTCACTACTGAGTAATGAAGTACCCAACGGTTTGTATACCTTCTACCATCTGTACGACCTTCTGCTAGAAAACCACTCCCTTGCAAACAGAGATCTATTCTGTCGGATCTGTTATATGGGGCTAACCTCTCAACCGAGGTCAGCCGAGGAATTTACTCATATCATTGGCATTACATTAAAACATATAACCTCGCCACAGTTAAAAAGTGAGCTGCTAAAAAAGGGCTTAGAAAAATTACCAAAAAACTGCCATGCAACCATTATTCTAAACTATCTACATGCATCTGAAGAGGATAAGGAGCTCACCGCGCTTATTTGTGCGCTTGTCCATAAACAAGGCTTCGATGAAAAACTTAACAGTACCATCAATCTCTGGCCCAAACTTCCAAAAAACAAGTACCTAGACGGATTAAAAGCTCTGGGCATCTTCTTCAATATGTTCTCGAAGCTCAGTGAATTTATTAAGATTAAAGAATGGCTCCCGCAACATACCATCAATACAAAGTGCGAAATTTTTGAAGTTTTATGGCTACAGCAACCAAACAACTGTCAATTCAACTATCAGATGATTTTAGACTGCTGCAAAAACGAAGATGAAAAAAAAGAGTTCAGTAACAAGGCCAACAGCCTGCAATTTGCCGCAAACTTCCCTGGGACAAATCAGACAACATCACCAAAAAAAGATGTAAATAGTTGCGGAATCAACCTTTTTAAAAAATAATTAGAGATTGATAAGAGAAACATGGTAACAAAAACATAGAAAGATAATGCCATGAACAAAAATAAGAAAATAATAAGTCTGCTTGCGCTGCTCGCCTTCACCGTCTCACTAACCGCCCCGCTTGCTGCGATGGAAAGTAAGAATGAGAAAGAGGCGTGGGAAGAGAAAAAGATGGATGATAAGGAGAAAGAAAAACAAGAAGCTAAAGAACGCGGCCTGAGGGCTGCAGAAAAATTACGGCAGATGCGGGAAAAACAGAAAGAACAGACAGATGATTTTTTTAAAAAAAATGGTTCGCAGACTGAAAAAGAATTAACGCCAAAAGAACAACTTCAAGATGAGGATAAATGTCCCATCTGCCAGGAATCGCTCAAGAACAACAGCTGCATAACGCTACACAAATCGACTGTGGGCGATATTCCGCACACCTTTCACGCCTGGTGCCTCTACTGCTGGTTAAAACCGACGCATCTAAAAGAGCTTGGAGATCCAGAAAAAGGTAGCAAATCAGAAAAAACAATTTCTACCCCCTGTCTCTTTTGCCATGAATGGGACAAAACAAAGGATCCTCTGCCAAAAGATGACAAGAACGACCCGAACGAAAAGCTGAGATATCCGCCCAAAAAATTCGACATCAGCGTGGCAGAGCTCTGTAAGGGGTATACCGAATATCTCCAAAAACTCACGCTAAAAGAAAAATTTGAAAACCTAGAGAATTTGCCCCCACAGATAATTGTGGACACTCTTATTGCCCTTGCTGGCATGAACGCGGAAGAGCGTGAAGAGATCTACAAAGACGAGAAAGAGAATGATCTCAAGATCGAGCTGATCATGTTTCGCAAGATCCTCCGCGAGCCACTTACCCCTCCTCTCTGCATCATCGGTCTCGACTGGAAAATTGGAAAATCCGAACTTCCAGACGAAATTCTAGTTAAGGCTGTCAACGCGGCACTCTCCCTGCTTGGGAATCGTCCACTTGCAAAGGAGTTTGCATGGGCTATTTCTGACCTCTTGGATAGAGAGCAGAGCGTTGCATGCTTTAAACGCGCGTTCGACTGCCAGGATACTCTTACTCCGCCGGACAAACTGCTCGCACACGCATCAAGCATGAATGCGTATATTTTCGACAACAATAAGATCGAGGACATCGAGAACGCAGAGTTTATCCTGGACTACTGCCTAACCGCCGACCTTCTGGCCCAGTTCGCCCAATCACTCACATCAGCCACATGCAGTAAGTATTTTAACAAGTTCTTGGAAAAGAAGGGCCCGCGACCAGAAGCCAAAAAAACACTACTGGCTAAAGTATTCAAAACCCTGTCATACAAAACACAACTCGACTTTTTTGACGTCGTCTACCCACAATTGCACGATACCCATAAGACAGCGCGACTTGTAGAGCTAAAAAAGGAACTCGTCAAGAAAAAGGGGATTGATGAAGTATGTAAGTTGGTGGCTGCTTGTGTGAAAGACGAAAATGTAACACCCTTAGATAAAAGCCGTCTCATCGAAGCATATGAAAAAGAATATTTTGGACTGTTACCAATCTCTGAAAAAATCGAATTCTTGGAAATTTTGCCAAGTCTAACATTTGTTAATACGGTAAAAGAGATGGCAGCACTGTCGACAGAAGAAAAGAGCAGCCTCTCCATAGATAATGATAAACTCGCTCGAAACCTTCAGAGGGCAGTATGTAATAACTACAAAAATGACTGCTTATTTTGTATTGATCAAGAAGTTCTATCAAAAATACTCAAAATGCTCGATAACCAAAAGATCTATAAAGAGTTTGTAACGGTAATCTTTAGCCACCTTGCCAGCGAAAAACAGATTCTTTTCTTTGAAAAGGCTGCGAAAAACAACGACCACCTTTTCTCAGATGAGATCTTTGATGACTCTGACTCTGAAGCCTCCGACTCGGAAGATGAGCCAATAATAGCTGAAAAACAACACAAGCTACACTGTTATGTAAAACTTTGCGCATTTTACAAAGAATGTCTCCCGGCACTTCCTATTGAGCTGCAGATTTTACATCTCAAAAAGTTTTTGAACATCGAAGCACCAAATAAAAAACTGAGGGGAAAGACAGTCAGGCATATCATAAAAGCGGACAAGTCAAACGATGTTCTGCTTGGCTGCTACGACGCAATATATCCACTTCTCAAAGATAACCAAAAAATGGACCTTCTCATATCTGGCAGTGATAAACTCACAAAACAGAGGGGTCAAGAAGTTATTGCTGTAATTCTTAACGACATCTGCAAAAAATCTGAAACATATGAGATTGCCAAACAACAAGGATCGTGCAACCTTGAAAAGCTATGGGCTCTCCTTAAAAAATACTGGGGCGTCCTCTCGCACAAACAACACCTGCGTCTCTTTTCGCGTATCTGTTGTGGAGTTAACGGTGAAGAAGATCTGTTTGTTGTGAACGTCATCGCCGAGATATTTGAGCAGCTCGGCAAAGAGTCAACCTCAGAGAACACCTGGCACGCTTATTTTCTCAAATTGTTTAAAATATGCGGCTGGCCAAAAGTCAGTAAATCTCGAGAACTGCTTGAGTTTTATTGGGACAAAATCCCCAATGCGGTCCGCGATACCGCTCTGAAAGCGTTTCTGACATCATGTAAAATATTCGAAGACCACGAAGAAATATGTGCATGTCTGCAAAAATTTGGTGCGCACATTAGCAAAGATGTAATCGATGCTTGGGTCTTAACGAGCGAGACAAAAAAATTGTGTGGGAAATATGCGCTCCCACGGATCTATTGGAAGTATTTATCGGAAAGAGGGCGCCTGCGTGCTGCCAAACCACTTATTTTTGAAACCAACAACTTATACAATGAGCAGAAAGAAGTGACCCTTGAAACATTCGAAAAAGAATCGTATCCGCAAACTTTTATGCAGCAACTTGCGAGCACCAGAGACTCGATAGAACAGTTAAAAATCCTGGGTTCGCTCTGGCCACAGATCGAACAGAAATATCGGGCCAAAGGCCTTATGGTGGCCCTTGTATTCATAGATACTAGTAGAGACAAGATCTTTGAAATCATCAAACCAGCTGAGTGGCTCCCCCAGTCTGATTACAAAGAAAAAAAGAAAATCTTACGCTTTTTGTGGCGCGAAGACGCAAAGAACCGGTTATACAACTACCAGATGGTTTTCAAAAGTTGCAACGAACAAGACAAGAAGCAGCTCAAGAAGAGGTATGATAAAAAGGTCGTCAGCACCGTCAATACGCTCTCGATAGCGGCCCAGATCATCACAAGCCACCTGCCTAGTTTTATCGCACCAAAAATTAAACCGTCTAAGAAATCAGATAACATACTCAGAGATCCCGATAACCAGATCTGAATTAACTGGGTGCATGCAAAAGCAAACAAATTACACGCGCCCAGTAGTCAAAAGACAGAGTCTCAAGTAAACTTATCCCGTTCTAGTGCTGCACCGCAGAAAGGAGAAACTGAATGTCTTTTAAACAGCTATGTTTGGGTATAACCGCGACGATACTGGCATATAATGCCTGCAATGCATCGACCATCATCTCGGGCACGCCGGGTGCCGAACAACAACCATTCCCCTTTGCATTGGGAAGTTTTTACTACAACCCACAGACGCTCGCGGTATTCGTTGGCGCGGGCACAGACCCCGAGGCCGACTACAGCACCATGTCCATCTCCTATGCAAATGCTGCAGGGACTGCATTCTCTGGCCTCACGCCAGAAACGGTAAAACTAAATAGCATAGCTGCGCAACCCAATCCCCTTTTTGGCAAAGCTATTTCGAAGCTCTCATTCAGCGACAAAGCTATAGTGGCGGTCCCACAAGCGCAACCAAACATGCTGTACCTCACCAGATATTATACCTCGCCAACGACCATGGAGATCTACTCGGCCGGACCGCTAAAAGACGCTAATGGCGGCACCTCGCAGGGAGTGATCGCACTCGCCGGCAGCCCACACAGCGTTCTTTTTGCATTCGCGCTCCTGCCCGCTACAGGAAATTTTGGGGATTCAGGCTCACAAATCGCGTATGGCTCTCTGTTTTCGGTACCTGATGCTCCTGGCTCAAAAACATCCCACATGGCACTTAACGTAACAAATGGCATTCGCATTGAGCGTTCGAGTAGTCTGCTCAAGATTCAGTCAGACCTTGCATCGATAGGCTCTACCGCAACCATCCAGATCGCTGAGAGCCTTATCCCCCTACCAGAAGATGTACTGCTCGAACAGACCCCCCTCACCTACATTGGCATAACCGCAGTTGGCGGGAGCGGAGCCAGTGACGGCGTCAGAGGGGTGGTAGTAAATACGATCAGCCCCATTGCACCCGATGCTGCGATCGAAGCCAATTCGATTATCGGCGGCGTCGGCTCTGATACCGAGGTGCATATCAACCAGCTTAAAACCCTCTACACCTCGACCCAGTTACACTATTTAATTGTCGCCGGCGGCGTCGGAACGGCTGCAGAGACCGAACAAACTGTCTACGCGCTACCCCTCTCTCTCTCGGGCGTGCTTGCGAAAAAAACTGCAATCCCCCAGACAACCTACAATCAATCGGGTGGGTTCTACTACCGGTACCTTAACGATCCTGCGACGGCAGCAGGTGACCTCTTTTCACCAGACAGCACAAGTGATATTCAAAAAGCACGGGTGGGCGGAACCGCAACACTACCCGGTGCCATCGCATCACTTTTCACCACAAAAGATTCTGTCTTTGTAACCATCGATGCAGACGGCGCGACAACACTTGGTGGAATCTTCTGCTCGCAAGCCCTCTTTGACAGTCTCGGCCGCATCCAGGGCTGGACCAATTGGCGCCGCGTAAATGGCTTTACCACACCCACGGCATGGGCCGCAATGGACCCTCTCACAGGCAACGTATGGGCAGCAGTTCACGATGAATCTGACGCCCTAAACACGATCCTGCGCAGCAGTTGGAGTACGAATGGTGCATTTACTGCTTCAGTAAACAGTCTCTTTTCCGACCAGCAGCCGGGCACACAGGGGCTCATAGATTTCCCACACGAACTAACCGCATTCAGCCAGATTTTAGGCAACCGGATCTCGGTAATGGTGGCCACCGGCTACAACCGCGTTGCGCTGGTCCAGAGCGGCGCGGACACGGAAGGATTTTTTACTCCTACCCAAGCGCTGGCAAACACGTACGAAAGCACCACCGGTGCAGTAGGTGTATTCCCCGCAGACACCGATAGTATCGTCATATCTGGCGGTGCGCTCGATGCGCTTGGGGGTATCGTCACTGCAGAGATCGTCTCAGATGGCACCTACAGCTGGCTCCTTGTCGGTGGCAATAACGGGCTCGCCGTCCTTGCACGCCCTGACAGCTCCGGATGGGTGCAGGGAGATCTTGGGGTCAACTTTTTCGGCCTGCCGAGCGACGCCGCTTTCCGGATAATTGGCAATTTTAGAGATGTGCGCAAAGTGATCGCCGACGGCGCAAACATCTACATACTGACCAACACCGAATGCCGTCGCTTTACCGCATCACAAGCAAATTTTGCCGCAGCAGCTATGGGGCAAGAGATAGGGACTCTTCTTGCATCAAGCACCTCACTTGAGACAGTTTTGGGAGGTGCCGTGCTCTTATCAGACCTTGTTGTCTCTGGCCCATTGGCGCTCATAGCGACTGACCATGGGCTTGTCCGCGTTGGCAACAGTCAATCGATAGCTCTTGGTGACGCAACTACGCTCAACTGGCAACAGATTTCGCTGCCCGAGGCGGCAGCGCCAGTCACTCGATTCTATCTGCTAAGTCCAACCGGCATGCAGAACGAGTGGGCAACGACAGCATCTGGCGGCAACGTGTATGTACTAAGCGGTGCTGTGGGACGTTCACAGACACGGGTACACCGGCTCGCCGTAACTGGTCTGACAACGACTATCACGGATGATACCGTTCGGCTCTTTGAAGATCATTTTATGAAAGACGTTAACCCGTCATTCTTTCTCAGTCGCGGTGACTACCGCAATAATCTCGCCTATGATGGCACTATATTTTACCTCATGCGAAGCCGCTATCACCCCTATGGGACGGTGCGCGGGGCTCCGCTCATGGAGTCGATGGGTGCATGGCTGCGCACGGGGATGGCTTTTGTTGAACAGGGAGCGACGGCTCTGGTCGCACCAACTGGTGCCGACATGGGACCGCTGGTCTATCGATCGGCGCAGGGAAGTATGATGACGGGTGGCAGTAGTATGTATGCAAATGAATAGCAGTAGCTCCGCCCGGGAAAATAATGAAGAGTATTTGGAAAACAGTATGATACAAGTTTTTACTATGCCACAAAGATCCGCACACCCTGAGCCTGTCGAAGGGTTTCTTGGGTGTGGATCGTGTATAAACCTTGATGGCTTCACACATTTAGACCCTTCGACAAGCTCAGGGTGTGCGGCCGTCTCAAGTGTCAATTTTCAGTTTTGGTATAACGGACACGGTGAGTTATGACATCTAAAAAATTAGTAGCCCTCATATTTCTAGCGCTGGCGGGCACCAGGATGGATGCCGGCATGCCGCATTTCAACCTCTTTAACCCCTACGACTGTCTTGTCACGCCGGGGCGTGTATCGCTCACTGACGCGCAGATAGTTGGCGCCTACGAGTACGCGTTTCACGGGTGCGGGTACCAGTCGGCAGAAGACGAGCGTTCAAACTCAAACTGTTTCCGCAAGAGAACAGATATCTTGCAGCTCTATCAGAACGAGCAGGACGCGCTCGCCGCGCTGAAAGGGGACGCTTTTGCATCAGCACGCAGTCAGCTCTCACAAAAGTTCAACATCAACGACGACGACGGCTCGCTCGGGCTCTTTATCCCCTGCGGTAAGATGCATATCAGCAACTTTATGCTCTCGGCACGATACGGTTTTAGCGAAAACTTTTCGCTCTCCGCCCACTTACCCGTGATCTCTATGCACCTCAGAGATGTTTCGTGGAAAAAGTCCCCAAGCAGCAATCTGGAATCATTTGAAGACAATATGACGACCGATTTTATTACCGAGCTTGAGCGCATCGGCAATATGCATCTGATGGGTTGGGAACGAACGGGAGTTGGGGACCTTGCTACGCTCATCTGGTGGGAACACTACTTCCCACAGGCCCGGCCTGTTCTTGTGGGCACGATGCTCAATGGTCGCATCGGCTTTACGTTCCCTACGGGGAAAAAAGAAGAGGGAGACTATATCTTCTGTCCCCCATTCGGCAATGGCGCCGGCGTAGGACTACTCGGTGGTGCACACCTCGACCTCTACTTTACCCACTGCATACACGCGGCTCTTGATGTCGAACTACTCTATCTCTGGGGGCGCAATCAGGTAATGCATATAAAAACAGACGCTGCGCAGACCGATCTTCTCTTTTTACAACGGGCATGCGTCTTTAAAAAGCCAGGTTTTACCCAGCACTTTACGCTTTCGCTCGGTGCACAGAATTTTTATGATAGACTCTCACTCGACTGCTCGTACCAGTTCACTAAGCAGCAAGATACGCAGCTCTATATCGACTCACCAGCATTTAATCCGATAATAGCCAATGCAGCCGAAAGCCTGCAAGAATGGACGACCCACTCATTTGTGTTTGGACTCAGCTATGATCTTAGAACATACGAGCATCCACAGGCATGGGAACCTTACTTAGAAGTCATCTTTAAACATGGCTTTAATGGGCAGCGTGCGGTACTTATGAACTCCATCACGGGGCTCATCGGCATTGAGTTCTAGTTGTAGAACGGGGCATAAACATCACAGAACTCCCATCTGAATAGGTCTCTACGATAACACCATTAGACCGCCGAATCCTTTTCACTACTTTTTTCCCATTCGTCTGGCCAAAAGATTCTGTATTATTGGACGATACAGGTGAGCCAATCGAATACTCTCTTATCCACGCGTGCATCTCTTCTTCAGATGGCTCCTTTTTGTCCATACGGCTCATTTATTTTTTTGATCCGTCGGCGAAAAACACGTGTATGCATTGCCATTTTTATCAACCCAACCTTGGTGAGCAAAATTGCTGCACGCATTATTATCGTCTATTTTTTTTAGAATTTGCTGATAGGGCTTGAGATTCAGGTTAAAATCGATGTTAGACTGACTAGAGTTGTTACTCGATTGACCACCGCTCATTGTGGCTGGCTGGTTTGTGGTTGACCCGTTTTTTCCAACACTACTATTCTTTTTATATTGACCCCTAACATCACATACTTTTTTATTTAGCAGCTCACATAATTTGACAAACCCAAAAAAAATTTGGAACTCAACGAGTTCCTGTGGAGTCTCTTTTGACTTCCAAAGATTACCAGGGTTAAGAGGGTTAAGCTTCAAAGGATTATATTCACCATTCGTAAGCTGATTACATGCCGCAACATACATGGGCACACAAGTAATCATCATAAGCAAAGTTAAAATTTTATTGGATGTTTTCATATGCTTTTCTCATATTAGTTTGATCAAAAATAGGATAAACATACGTTATATTCACATAAAAAAAATTATTCATCAATGTACAAACAACTAGAAAAAACTAGAAAAAAATTGCGCCGCTACGCCACAATGTATACCATTGGCCGGTAAACTAGGGTAAGAAATACCCCACTTTACCGGCCAAAATCTAAACTACTAGTAACTAGTTTTTGATCGATGCAAGCACTTGCGCAAGTTCTGCTTCAGTCATTTTGCCTTCTTGAACAAGCACGCGCGCGTCCTGTTCAATCTGCTCAGCACTCTTGTTTTTGCTGTATTCTTCGCTCAACCAAGTTGAGAGGTCCATTGCACATGCATTTGCAACTGCCGCAAAGAGCACAATAAATAGAGCTAACTTTTTCATAATAACACGTCTCCGTAAAGAGTTTAAAAAATAGATACATCTGATCACTAGTTTACTCCTATAAAACACGAGGGCAAGAGGTTTTTCACTCGTCTGAGAGCGCCAACCGAACAATTGGACATAAAGATAAATACTATTGGTGACAAAATCGTCATAATGCTGGTATACTAACTAAAAATAATATTCATAACCATTACTATTGATATGACTATGTCCACAAAAATAATCTCGGCAACAACCATTGGCGTTGATGCATTCCCCGTTGACGTCGAAGTCGATCTCGCATTTGGTACTCTCCAATTTAATGTCGTCGGGCTCCCCGACACCGCCATCAAAGAGAGTCGGCAGCGGGTCGCAACCGCCCTCAAAAACTGCGGTGTTCGGCTGCCGGAGCGGAGAATAACGGTCAACTTGGCTCCCGCGGATCTCAAGAAAGAAGGCACGCTTTTTGATCTGCCCATCGCCCTTGGTATCCTCCATGCAGCAGAGCATATCCCTGTCGGGCCTGGCCTGCTCAACGAGACGCTGGTGATTGGCGAGCTCTCCCTCGACGGATCTATCAAAAAAGTCCGTGGGGTGCTCCCCATTGCCCGTGGAGCAAAGCGGTGCGGTTTTAAGCGCATAATCGTCCCACACGAAAATGCCCAAGAGGCCGCCATGATTGATGGCCTCGAGGTACTAGCACCAGCCCATCTTAATGAACTTATCGCCCATCTGCGGCACGAACAGATTATCGCCCCCACGCCATGCAACCAAGAGCTCTTTGCTCAGACGCCCTGGCCCTTCGATTTTGGCGATGTGACCGGTCAGGTCCAGGCAAAACGGGCACTCCAGATCGCAGCAGCGGGACGGCACAATATTCTTTTTATTGGGGCTCCCGGCGCAGGCAAGACAATGCTTGCAAAGCGGCTCGCCACCATCATGCCACCACTCACATACGATGAGATGCTCGATGTGAGCACCATCTACTCGGTCAGCGGCAAACTGGGCAATCAGCCGCTCATCACCACACG
Source organism: uncultured Candidatus Babeliaceae bacterium (assembly GCA_964638315.1). GTDB lineage: Bacteria > Babelota > Babeliae > Babelales > Babelaceae > CAZWYO01. The sequence continues at coordinate 18,188 of CAZWYO010000006.1, forward strand.
GCCAGTCCGCGCGCCCCACCATACCATCTCGCAAGCAGGGCTTGTTGGCGGTGGATCATTCCCGCAACCGGGGGAGATCAGTCTTGCACACCACGGAATCTTATTTCTGGATGAATTTACCGAGTTTCAACGGACAACACTTGAGGTCTTGCGCCAGCCACTCGAAAATCATGAGGTCTGCATCGCGCGGGCGCAGCACAGCGTCACATTTCCCGCATCTTTTTTGCTTGTTGCAGCACTCAATCCGTGTCCCTGCGGCTATCGCGGGGACAAGAGAAAACCATGTATCTGCGCGCCGATTCAGGTGAAAAAATATCTGGAAAAACTCTCCGGACCACTGCTCGATCGTATAGATCTGCAGATAGCGGTTCAAGGGGTCGACTATGATACAATACAGGGGGCAGCGCAACGGACGACAAAAAATATCTCATCGCGCGAGCTCTATGAGGGGGTCGAGCGGGCAACTAAGGCGCAGCTTACACGCTTTAAAACAGCAGATAGCGACGGGACTCAAAGCACCTGGAATGCGTTTATGGGGCCCAAACAGATCGATGCTTTTTGCGTGCTCACCCCAACCGCCCAGGACGTCGTTAAAAAAGCCTTTGACAAACTGGGCATGAGCATGCGAGGATACCACAAACTACTCAAGGTCGCCCGCACCATCGCGGACATTGCGGGAGCGGAGCTGATCGATAAAGAACACGTCCAAGAGGCCGTCTTTTATCGGTCTCTCGAACAAACGTTGGAGAGAAACACATGAACATAAACATCGGCATCGATAGCGTCGATATCGATCGCTTTGCGCACTTTCACACCTACTCAACAAAACAGCTAAGTCGTATCTTCTCGCCTGAAGAGATTGAGCACTGCCTCTCCACACCAAAAAAGAGCGCCGAACGCTTTGCCGCACGCTTCGCTTTTAAAGAGGCCCTCTTTAAGGCGCTCACGCACCGGAAAGGCCAGCCACCATGTGGACTCTTCACCCTCTTTAAGAATGCGAGCCTCTCCAAAAATCGCGTTCCCCAGATGTCAATTAATTGGGATGCGCTTGAAGTTGAGCCACAAAAGGTCATTTCCAGCTTTACCCATACAAAAAATACGGCCTGCGCGGTTGTTGTCACACATGACTTCTGAAAAACGTTTGACAAGTAATAAAATTGGGTTATACTGAAATTAGTTGAGATCGCGGGGTAGAGCAGCCTGGTAGCTCGTTGGGCTCATAACCCAAAGGTCGCTGGTTCGAATCCAGCCCCCGCCACCAAATTATCGCGATGTTTCGCATGATTTTTCCTAAGAGGGCCTTTTTTAAGGTCCTCTTTTTTTGTGCTCTTTCTTCTCCCAAAAAACAATTACTTTCGGTTTGACAAAAAAATTCATGATGTTGAAAACGTCATGACCAAACATCTATGAAACTGTACCAAAATCCGCACACCCTGAGCTTGTCGAAGGGTCTAAATGTGCGGCAAGTTTGAGCAATTTTCTGCTCTGTCCGCACCCGAGAAACCCTTCGACAAGCTCAGGGTGTGCGGATTTTTATACATCAATTTTCAGACTTGGTGTTACTTTTTTCAGTTTGACAAAAATAAGTCTAACTGGTATTCTTAAACCATGGCCATTTGTAGCGGCCCTGCACGATTTCTTGAAAGAGATCGGATTATATAAAAAAAAGTTTTCTAATAGAATTAATAAGGGGAATTATTATGTTTTTTTCAATACACACATGCATGTCCTATTTTAAAAGAGTGGCGCTCGCATGCGCCTGCCTAGCTGTTTTGGGTGGGGGTCAAATGTGGGGGATGGAATCAGAAGATGGCAGCGATAACAAATCTATTTTAGCTCAATTATGTGACAACGAATCTGAAACGGTATCTTCTCTGAAAGGATTGAGCGAAAACATAGAGCCCACATTTCTATGGAAAGATAAACTTAAAAAGTTGGCAAAAAATATAAAAATAGCTCGCGAGGAAGAAGAAAAGTTAAATAGCGACGACAAAGATAGTGACAGTGAAACAAGCAATGATGTGGGCCCTGATGAACAAGGGCTGCTACTTGAAGGCGAGTTTCTTCGCTCTGCCATATATAATTTATGTGTCGAAAGCGTCCAAGATTTGCTTCCGCACTGCAACAAGCTCGTGCTTAATCAAGTATACCAAGAACAAACAGCACTCGATTGCGCAGTTGAAAAATACGGTATTCTAAAGAACAAACTCCGAAAAGAAAAAATTAGAGAAATCATCCAACTGTTTTTAACCTGCGAAAAGGTGGAAGATGCGGGCAAAAGCAGGTGCGTAAATAATTTATTCTGTGCCGCCGCCGAAAAAAACGATCTAGAAACCATTGAGTGGATAATAGATAAGGCCCCCAAAGAGCTTTGTGGAGCTTTTTTGATCGAAGCGGTTCGGCTTGGCAACCTGACTATCGTAAAAAATGTTTATGGAAAAGGCTTTAACAATATTAATGCGTTTGATCAATATGGCAAAACGGCACTCCACTATGCCGCTGAAAAAGACAATAAAGATATTGCCAATTTCTTGAGAGAAAAAGGTGCAAATCCGCACACCTGGGACAATAATGGAATAGCACCCCGCGACCTCATGCCAAAACTCATAAAAGACAAGAGCTGGGGCTCCTGGCTGGTAAACCGTGGACCCGAGGTCCTGAACAACCTGCTAACCGGTATAACGACAGCAACGCTTGGCTACTACGCATACAAACCAACAACCACCAAATTAGGTGTCCTATCACTCCTCATGGCAGGGCTGATTGGATCGCACGCAGCTGAAAAAAAGGTCCAGAAAAACTACACCGACTATGGCTACTGTAACCGGAACTTCGGCAAAAAATGTTTGTTAGGTCTTGCAGGTGCAGTTATCCCGTGGGTGCACCAAAAGCTGCAAAAAAACTCGGCTCCTTCCTGCAACATGAATAGTCAATAAGCGTACAGATCGTTAAAAACATGCTACGATCTAACAAGAGATAGCTTGTAAACCCCATTAAAGGAACCCCCACGTGACATACCTTCAGCATGTAAAAAGACAATTTTACACCTTCTCCGTTTTTGTGTTTGCCTTCTGCGCAAGCCGTTATGTGGTACTATTTTTCGGTAGCGAGCCAACAACAGTGCCTGCCAGCATCTTTTTTGGCGCAGCAATCGGATGGATACTGCTCGGTCCGCTCGCCAAGATGTGGGTTAACAGGGGTAAATACCGGCCTTCACGTAAGAAACGACACACCGGATACAGCAGTTCATTTGAATAGGAAATACTATGAACAAAAATAGTCGCGTAAAACAGTTTATCTACTTTTTGTGCATCTTCATCCCCTGGATAATTGGTCTCTTCTACCTGGGCCGTTATCTTGATCTTGGCCCCAGACCACTCACCCTCTGGAACATATCGACCACGCTGTTGGCAGTCTTCCTGATCTATGCACTAAAACGCGCGTATCGTCGGTGGAGAGAAAGAAAGCCGCAGCATGGATAGTTGCGCAGATTCTTCTGTCACTCACTATCCCCCGTGCCGCTCCATGTACATAAACGTCTCGTCGGTCTTGACCGTCTCAAACCCAACCTTCCGGTAGAGGTTCTGCGCGCGGAAGTTTTCGACGCGCACCACGATCTCAATCATCTTGCAACCTGCCGCGCTAAGTGCATCTATCGCCCGCTGGATAAGCCGCTGCGCAGCCCCGTGACCGCGATAGTGTTCATCAACTGCGAGAAAGAGAATCTTGCCAACTTCCGGTTTTTTAACGTAATAGACCGCGAATCCTTTAACAATCCCATCTTCCCTAAAGATGATCCATTGGCGCGCATCCGGTTTCTGCCGCTCGGTCACGCTCACCGCCTTATCAAGATCTTCAGTAAACGATGCGAGAGCCTCTTTATACGGCACGTTAATCAGCCAGTACCAGTTCTGCTCAAAAATCTGCTCAAGCGCATACCTATCCCGTGCAGGCTGATAGGCCTGAATAGCATCTTCCCCCGCGCAACCGTAGTAACGACAGGCGCCAAAACCAATAATTGCCAGTACCACCGCCACAAGCAGGCCCCGAAATATCGTGCGTCTCATCCCCCGTTCTCCCTGTTCCATGGTGCCACCCCTCCCTCTTTTTTATAAACAACTCTTCTCAAAACCAACCCCTGCGCCGGCGCGGTCGGAAACCGATCTCGCGGCGTCTGCAGGTTCAACGCATCCCCAATTTCATTCACAGAGCGACAAGGAGAGGCTGCCAGAACAACTGCAGCACCGACCATACGTCTCACCATGTGGTACAAAAAACGATTGCCAGCGACCGAAATTCGCAGCATATCAAAACGCCTAAACTCTTCACACGATATCTGCTTGATAGTGCAGATGTCACTCGGCGCCGCACCCCCCTCGACTTTAAATGTCCAGAAGTTATGCTGCCCCTCAAAAAGCGCAAGCGCCCCAGCCAACTTATCCCGATCGAGCGGGTAGGGGTAAAAATACCCATACCGCGCCATTGGCGGGAACGGCCGACGGGTAAAAATGTGGTAATTATAGACTTTGTGGACCACCCCTTTGTGGGGATGAAAATCGCTTGCAACCTGTTCGATGGTACGCACTTTTATATCGTGAGGCAACGCCCCATTCCAGGCGTTCACCCACCGTTTAGATTCTATGGCGATCGGCGAATAGAACCGCGCAACCTGACCAAGTGCATGCACACCGGAATCGGTGCGCGATGCGCCAAGCAGTGTAATTTCGTGCCCAAACGCCTGCTTGTAGCCTCTTTCAAGGGTTCCGGCAACAGTGGGCCCGATAGGCTGCTGTTGCCATCCCCAGTAAGCTGTCCCATCATACGCAACCGTAAGACGGTAGGCGTTCATCCACGCGCCTCCTTGCGACGCATGACCGCTTTCAGACTCTTTTTACGCAGACGAATGCTGACTGGTGTCACCTCAATCAACTCGTCAGGCATAATCCATTCCATGCAGGTCTCAAGCGACATGATACGTGGTGGCTCGAGCTTAACAAGCTCATCAGAACCAGCAGCACGCATATTTGACAACTTTTTGCCTTTGCATGGATTGACATCCATGTCGTCATCACGGCTGTTTTCGCCAATAATCATACCCTCATAGATTTGATCGCTTGGCTTAACAAAGAGCGTGCCCCGCTGCTGCAACGTATTGAGTGCAAAAGCGGTCGCAGACCCAGCCTCCATCGCCACCAACGTCCCTTTGGTCCGCATGACAATTTCGCCCTTGTATGGGGCATATCCATAAAAACTGAATGTTGCAATACCAGTACCGCGCGTATCGGTCAAAAACTGACTGCGAAAACCGAGCAAGCCCCGTGACGGAACCTCAAACTCAAGGCGAACACGTCCATTGCTGTAGTGCTGGATATGCTTCATCTCGGCCCGTTTGCGGCCAAGCAGGTCCATAACCGCGCCCTGGTACTCTTCAAGTACTTCAACAACCAGATATTCGATCGGTTCACACTTGACCCCATCGATGGTCTTGAAAATAACTTCGGGAGCCGAAACCTGGAGCTCAAAACCCTCACGCCGCATGTTCTCAATCAAAATGCCAAGATGCAACTGACCACGACCCGAGACCTTAAAGCTCTCAGGAGTATCCGTCGGATCGACACGCAACGCGACGTTGACCTTCAACTCTTTGGTAAGACGATCACGGATCTGCCGCGACGTCAGGAGATTACCCTCACGTCCACTGAACGGTGAATCGTTAACCGAAAAGAACATGGCCATGGTCGGTTCGTCGATCGACACGTATGGCCGTGGCAACGGATTGCCAACGGTACAGAGCGTAGTGCCAATCGTGACTGGTTCGGTAAAGCCCGTCACACAGACGATATCACCAAACTCAGCCTCTTGAACCTCAACACGCGTAAGCCCATGAAATTTCATAAGCTTGGTCACCTTCATCGGCTTGCTCACGTACTCATCTTTACAACAGATAAACTGTTGGTTTTTTTCGATCTTTCCGCTAAAAACACGACCAATAGCTATGGTGCCAAGAAAATCAGAATAGTCGAGGTTGGTAACCAACAGCTGTAGATCAGTCTCCCGCTCTTCTGGGCAGGGGACCACCTCGATAATCTTCTCAAAAAGAACCTTTGCATCGGGCGTCCGCACGTGGGGATCGGTTGTCACAAAACCTTCACGCGACGATCCATACAGAATAGGAAAAACGAGCTGATCCTCATGCTGTGCAAGGTCAAGAAAGAGATCGTTAATCGCGTTTTCTGTACGTGGTATATCCGCGTCAGGCCGATCAATTTTATTAATCAGGACAATAGGTTTAAGATTTAACTGGAGTGCTTTGTGTAGCACAAAGCGGGTCCCTGGCAGCACCCCTTCAGCCGCATCGACAAGTAGTAAAAATCCCTCAACCATCTGGAGCGTCCGCTCAACTTCACCACCAAAATCCGAGTGGCCCGGTGTATCAACGATATTAATTTCGTAATCACCGTACGTAATACCCGTATTTTTAGCGAGAATAGTGATACCCCGCTCACGCTCGAGCACGTTTGTATCCATCAAGCGCTCTGCCCCCCCAGCAGTAAGCTCGACGGTTCCCGATTGTTGTAATAACTTATCAACTAACGTCGTTTTGCCATGGTCAACATGCGCAATAATGGCGATATTCCGAATATTCTGCCGCGTCTTCCTGACCATAAATCCTCACAAACCCCAAAAACCCTAACCCTCTATATCCCAAAATTATCTTACCGAAAAAAGGTAGGAAGATGTTATAGTTTTGCCCATAAAATCTTCCCACCATCTAAAAACTATGGTTTGGCGTCAGATTCGTCGACCGGTTGCACAGTTGCCACCGGCTCTTCTGGCTTAACAGTCTCTTCAGAAGCCGTCTTGGTGCCACACCAATCACCCTGCTCAATCTCTGTTGTATCTGTTTTTTGCGCTAACTGTTTCTTCTCAGCCTCAGCACGCGCTTGGCGCTCCATCTGCAATACCATATGCCGTAACTTATGTGCCGTTTCCTCGAGCTCTTGCAACTTCGCCTCTTTGTCAGCGGCAAGCTTTGAAAGACGTCTCGCGCCATTAGTCACATTCAGTAGCGCATATACTGCTACAAGAGAGCATACGCATGCAGCGGTCATGTGCCAAGCGTTTATACTACCGCCATTAATCATTTCGCGGGCCGCATAAGCAGCCATAAAACCAGTAATCGTAGCACCAGTTAAAGCATTAGACATGTCGCCATAAGCTTTATATTGCTTCTCCATCGCCTGCTCTTCGATCTGCGCCTTTGCTGTCCGTACCTGTTCATCAAGCATTTCACGTGCCTCAGCAGGACTTGGCTGTTGGTCAGCAAAAACAGATCCACAAAAAAGCAGCGTCAAAAGGGAGATGCCCCCTACAAATTTTTTAATCATAAAAAAACCTTCTCTATTTGTTTGGCGGGCCCGTCCATGTAATAATGCCTACAGACCCGCTAAAAATCTAAAAATTAATGGAGTGCCGCAAATGGCAACAACGCCATTGCACGAGCCTTCTTAATTTCGCGCGCCAACATACGTTGGTAATACGCGCAGTTGCCTGAAATACGGGATGGCAAAATCTTGCCACGCTCAGTCAAAAATGCACGCAAGAAACCGGCATTTTTGTAATCGATCTGGACAGCCAATTCCGGATTTGATGTAAAACGGCACTGTTTTTTGGTGCCAAAAGAGTTGCGCTTTGCTTTTTTACGAACAAGCCGCGCACTTACTTTCATCTTTGGTTTTTTTGACATGGAAATTACTCCTCGCCTTTCAGCTCTTGATAAGATTCTTCATGCGATTCAGCACCGTGGGAGGATTCGCCCTCTGTACGTGGTTCACCGCGAAATTCGCCGTGCCCACGACCAAAATCCGAACCGCCTTCTGAGCCGTAACGTGCGCCCCCTTCGGCTTCTCGCCGCGGCATCTCTTCGAGAGATTCTGGACGTTTGTATTCGAGCGGTGCCTTAGGATCAAGCACGCCAAAAACAAAACGCATGACAATGTCACGGTACTTAACGGCTAAAAGGCGCTTAATATCTTCGATCGACGTGCCAAGCTGCTCATTTTGTGGCAGATCGAACCGTGCAAGAAAGTAGACGCCATAATCATTCTTGCGCACTTGATAAGCAAGTTTATACTTGCCCCAGCGCTCAAATGAGAGGACTTCGCCTTTTACATGTGAAATAGTTGAATGCAACTGTGATTCGAGCATTGATGTCTCATCTGCCGTGATTTCTGGCACGGTCAAAATGAGGACCTCGTAACGCGCTACAGCGTTTTCTGACATAAACAAACCCTAACTAAATGGAAGTGTTCAACACTATGTGCACTGACATAACCTATATGTCGTGCACATTTAGTCTTTTTTATCGGTATCAGGTTTAGTATACCGGCTTTTTTTAAAATTGTTAATTGGGAAAAGTGGGGGAACTGCGGACTGAGCAACCACATTTAAAAAATTGATTTCGTGTGGGTTTGGAATCCCAAAAAGTCAATCTCAGCCGCTCGCAAGAACCCTTCGAGACGCACTATCGTGCTCCTCAGGGCGAGCGGAATTACGATCTATTCGTCATAAAATAGGCTTTCACAAAATAAAAATACTTGCAAATCGAATCTTTTGATGTTTTAAGGAAGTCCTGTACGTAGGACAGGCCGATACACCGTCCCCTTCGATACCCTTCGGCTAACTCCCAGGCTACGCCAAAGGCTTCGCCGGACTAACGCAGGATAAACTCCGCCTTGGCGGAGACTGTGCGAAGCCTTGGCGTAGACGGGGGCGAGCGGATTTTGGATATTTTTTTTGATATTTTTTGGATCTGGTAGGCGTACAAAACAGAGCTTTATGGGAAAAAACCAGTCCCATAAAGCTCTGTTTACTTAGATTTTTATCGGGAAGAAACTTCCCGCAATCTTACTGTTTTACGATTTTTGTTATGTCCGGCATACAAACAGCAGGCGAACGAACAAAATTTGACTTCTGAAACTTCCCAAGTCCCAGTTTTGTCAAACCGGCTGTCACACCAACAGCAAAGTTCATCCAATAGAAGGTGCCCCAGGAAATTCCGGTGCCGACCACGGCAGGACCAAGATTAACACCATAATAGTTGTTAAAAACCATAGATAGATGAGTAAGGGCGACCCAAGAAGTTATATTCTTGGAATTGGAAAGCTTTACATCAATATTCGATGTTTTTTGCTGGACCTTCCCTAGCACACCAATAACCTTATCCAAGAAACCTGCATTCAATGCCGGTGAACTAATGGCCACACAAAACAGAGCTGCTATAACTACTTTTTTTATATTTTTCATAATATATCCTAAATTTCTTTTACTTTTAAAAATTCAACATCAACACCTAAAAGAGCCTTATGGGAAAAAAACCAGTCCCATAAAGCTCTTTTTACTTAGATTTTATTCAAGAAATAATTCTTAATCAAGAAAATTCTGGTGACGTTCAATAACGCGACCAATAATCCTGAAATAATCTTTATTCCGCACCAACGCGATTGGCGCCTGTTTTGCATTGACCGACTCAAGAACGATAAAATCGTCTGTGTAGGTCAACTTAACAATAACTTTAATGTGTGTGCTATTGCCATATTCGACAACCGCAATATCACCTGACCGAGGGCTGACCTCAGGAGAGACGATCAGAAGATCGTTCTTCTCAAAAATTGGTGCTAAATTATTGTTGTTAAGTTTGAGCGCAAACATAGACGCATCTGACCGATTAATAACCGGAACAAAAAGATCTCGGCATCCAGTCGTCATCTGCATAACCTGATTGTTGTATGCGGATGGATGCGAGGGGATATCGCCCAAAACCGGTACTACTTGCACCTTAATATTTGCTGATTCTGCATTTTCAGGTACAACAACGCTGCCAAGAACTTCTTCGGTATGTTGGCGCTGTTGCGCAAAAAGGTCGAGCGGACTTATGCCAAAAGCAATAGCCAGACGCTCTAACGAATCTTGGTTCCAGCGACGCGTACCATTTTTAATGTGCGTCAAATAACTTTCCGACATACCCGTCTTTTCAGCGAGAATTTTTGTCGTCCATCCATTTTGCCGTAAAAGCTCTTTTACGCGAAGAGCTGTTGATTGTGTTGCCATAATTAAAGACTCCTTATCTAATTTTGTGTATAATAAAACGGTGGTTTTGGCGATCTTTTTTTTGAAAGCCTTTGTCATGATTAACCTACCGACTTAATTCTAATTGTACTCGAAATATCATTCTTGTCAAATGGAAACTTGATTGCATGTCTACGCAGAAAATTACTGAAAAATTCAAAAAGGACGCTTTTGAGCTCGAGGCCTGGCTAATCGGGGATTTTGTAGTCGGCATAGATGAGGTTGGACGTGGTTGTCTGGCAGGACCGGTCGTGACCGCAGCCGTAGCACTATTTCCCAACATGCGCCACCCACTCCTCAAAGACTCAAAACTCCTAACGCGACCCGAACTTGAAAAGGCGTATACATGGGTTGCTGCCCACAGCTTTTTCGCGATTGGGAGCTGTAGCCATATGATCATCGACCAGGTTAATATCTATCAGGCAACCCGAATCGCCATGGACCAGGCGCTCGCCAACCTTCTCTTTTCAATGGGAAAAAGTCCCCGTTACGTACTGATAGACGCGGTACCATTACTTTTCAACACTGGTGAACACGAAGTCCGTTACTTCACCAAGGGCGAACGCAAATCATCGTCGATCGCCGCGGCTTCAATCATCGCCAAGGTGACCCGCGATCGCCTCATGGAAAAATTCGATACGCTCTTCCCCGCCTATGGTTTTGCTCGCCACAAGGGATATGCTACCAAGGAGCATCAGACCGCCATTGAGGCGGTAGGCGCGAGCGTTATTCACCGCACCAGCTTTACCCTGAACCATGAGGAGCCGGATGGACAGCAGAGCCTTTTCTGAGGTTGTTGAGAGCTCGCTCAATGGCTGGGTTGCCCACTGCTGGAAGTGGGATGAGTTCCCCAACGCGGGAACACTTGTCGTAATCGACAGCCAGCAGGACATGCTATTTGGGATCATACGACTTATCGAGACGGGATCGATCGATCCGACCCGTACCCCATTCGCCTATCAAAAAACAGAAGAAGAGCTGCGACGCGACCATCCAGAGATATTCTCGTTTTTGAAGACCACCTGCACCTGTATAGGAACGGGGTTTTGTGAAAAGCATGGTCCCATTATCTACCACCAGTCGCCACGACCACCAAAAACTCATGCTTTTGTCAGACCCGCTACTCACAACGAACAGATGCTCTTTTTCGAGCGCACCGACTATCTTGACCTGCTTGCCTGCCGCCTGCAACGGGAAGATTTTGATGAACTACTACTTGCCATCGTACGAGAACATAGGGAACACTTTTTAGCAAAAAACCCCAACCTTCTCGCCTTTTTTGAAAATTATGCGCATCTTATTAATCATGACTACGCGCGGCTGCGCCGCCTGACGACGCGCGTCGAAGCGTTAATTGCAATGGAGACTCCATAATGTTTGGATTTATTAAACGGGTTCTACAAAAAATATATATGGGTATAAGTGCCCGCCTGGCCGGCATTTTTTCACGTAACACCATCGACGCATCGACACTTAAAGAACTTGAAAAGATTCTCATCGAGGCCGATACCGGCCTGCCCTTCACCAGAGAGCTTATCAAAAAAATTAGCGCCAGCGGAGCTATCGATGGTGCCGCAGTCAGAACAGTTCTGCATAAAGAGCTCTGCGCGCTGCTCGATAAAAAACCATACCAGGGCGATACTGCTGTCTATCTACTCGTTGGCATCAACGGGAGCGGTAAGACAACGGCCGCCGGCAAACTCGCTTACCGACTCAAAAAAGAGGGGAAACGGGTACTCATGGTTGCGGGGGACACCTTCCGTGCGGCCGCCGTCGCGCAGCTGCAGGAATGGGGCAATCGCCTGGGGGTACCTGTCTACACCGGTCAACCGTCGCAGGACACAGCAGCGGTCATCTTTGCCGCATGCGAGCACTTTGAAAAAGAGCAGTTTGATTGTCTGATTATCGACACGGCCGGCCGTCTGCAGGCAAAGACCAATCTGATGAAAGAGCTTGAAAAGATCGGGCGCGTTATCGCCAAAAAATTACCTACCCAGCCGACTACCACGCTCCTGGTGATCGATGCCATGCTCGGGCAGAACTCGCTCGATCAGGCAAAACTCTTCTCTAAAAGCACGGGAGATGGCACAGGAATTGATGGTATCATTTTGACAAAACTTGACGGAACTGCAAAAGGGGGTATTATTTTTGCAATTGCCCACGAGATCGGCATTCCTGTTGCGTATCTGTCGTACGGGGAACAGCCGGAAAACCTTCAACCGTTCGGTGCCCATGCATTCGTCGACGATCTTCTCACTTCTTGACCGGCTTACGACCAGTCTTTTACCAGCGCTCGAATCGCGCGAACTGGCGCGTTCGTATGCCTGGCAGCTGCTAACTCACCTCTTTTCATGCGACCGGGCGGGACTCTGCGCTCGCACGACTATCGAATTGAATGCAAAACAAGACGCGTTGCTCGAAACCTGGGTACGCGAAATCGTCGAGCAACACAAACCCATCGCCTACATTATCGGCACCTTGCCTTTTCTCGATCTCACCCTACTCATGCGACCGCCCGTGCTCATCCCACGCCCCGAAACGGAGTGGTGGTGCGAGCTCTTGCTCTACGCCCTGCGCGGCATGCCAGACGAAAAATTCACCCTCATAGACCTCTGTACCGGATCAGGGTGTATCGCGTTGTCCGTCGCAAAAAAGTTCCCCAAAAGCACGATCTGGGGCATCGATATTTCGCCAGAGGCTGTCGAGCTTGCGTGTAAGAACGCCGAAAAAAACAACATCCGCAACTGCCGTTTTGTACTGTCAGACCTGTTTATGGGGTTGCCCGAAAATCTGCAAGCCGACCTTATCACGGCAAACCCGCCCTATGTCTCCGAAAAAGAATTTGAGGTGCTCGATCCCTCCGTTAAAAAATGGGAAGATCCTATCGCGCTCGTTGCGGGCGATGAAGGACTCGAACTCATCAAAAAGATCATTAACCAGGCTCCAGCACACCTGACCGGCACTTTCAGGCATCTGCCTCCTGTCTGGCTCGAAATAGGAGCCAATCAGAAGGCTGCCCTTGCGCAGATACCGCTGCCAAAAACATTTTCACGCGCCCAGATAAACGACGATCTTACCGGCAAGCCACGGCTACTGCGCCTCTATTATTGACAGCGCAAGGTCCTTCGTGCGAGGCTGTGGGTAGTTAGAAAGCCTATTCTGATAAGGGAGATGTAGGATGAAAAAGTCAGTTGGTCTGTTACTACTCCTGGTCTGTTGCGCCCCCACCATTTTTGCCGCCGAAAAGCCCATTCTCAAGAGCGGGAGCGTAGCAATTGATCTGATAAAATTTGATGCCGCTACACCTAAAGAATTCTACGATCAATCGATCTACCCAATAAAACCATGGTTTTACGACGTCTGGTCAGATGAGATCATCAACAAGATGAATATTCGCCACACCCTCTACCATATCGCACACCCAGACACGCCACTCCAGAAAGAGCAGAGGGATTATCCCTACCCAGCAACGCTCAGATACCTGTGCTCCGAAACTTTTTTAAACACCCTGACGCCAGAGGGGGAAAATGCCTACCTGTCAGTGCTGGCCCACTATGCCGTCACGCTCAGGGGCAAAATAGAGTACGAGCGGCAAATGGACTATGCGGCGGAAAATATCCCCCAAGAGAAGCGACTTGATATGTGGCGGATTCTCGCGCAACATGTTGTATTCACCCCTGAGTTTGCCGCCACAACAGATGGTGAAACGATCAAAAAAACTCTCGAGAACACGCTCTTTTCAATCTTGTGTGGGGACAGAGAAGAGGCCGAATTTTTGCCCAAAAATCTGCCAGACGGCCCCCTGAAAATCTATCTTGAGACGGTGCTCCTCAAGCGGCCGACCGCCCTCGAAAACCTTGTCCAGGTTCTTTATCAGTTGGGCATGAGCGCCGCCCCACAGTGGACTGCGGAACAGGCTGCGGCGGCGATAGGGCTTGCGCGGCTTACCGAGGGGGAGGAAAAGAAAGTGGAAGAGAAGAAGCCTGAAGAGAAGAAAATAGAAGAGAAGAAAATAGAAGAGAAGAAAATAGAAGAGAAGAAAATAAAAGAGAAGAAAATAGAAGAGAAGAAAATAGAAGAGAAGAAAATAGAAGAGAAGAAAGTAAAAGAGAAAAAGTCTGAAGAGAAAAAGTCTGAAGAGACAAAGAAAAGAAGTTTGTGGCAATGGCTGTTTCCCCCAAAGACAACGGGGGTTGAGAAAGAATCTGTGATAAAAGAAGAAGACAAAGTAACAGAAGAAGAAATAAAGCATCCTGAGCCTCCCATGCCGGAAGAACAAAAGCTTGTATCTCTTGAAGAAATAATAAAGCAGGAGAAGGAAAAAGAGAGATGGCGTCTAAAAGATTATCTGCCCAGCTGGCCATTCGGCAAAAAAATTGAAAACAAACCAGCACCACCACCAGCAAAAAAAGAAGAAAAACCGTTCATCGTAAAACCAGAGATTAGCACCAGTGAAGAGAAGTTAATAAAAGTTCCCTTAGAAACAGAAGAAGAACAGACCAAAATTTTACCGACAGATGTGGTGGAAGAAGAGAGCATCAGCGGTGAAGAGAAGTTAATAAAGGTTCCCTTAGAAACAGAAGAAGAACTGGTCAAGCTTTTATCGGCAAACGAAGAGATAGAAGAGAGTAGCAGCAGCGAGACGAAGATAGAAATTCCCGGAGAAGAAGAACCGGTCAAGATTTTACCGGCAGCAGAAGGCCTTGAAGGCTTTATTTAAAATTTTTCACGTTTTCGCGTAATCTAGAGGAATATCAGACTATCCCTCTCCTTTTTTAACAAAGTCTCTCAAAAGGTCTTTTAATGGGCATCATTCACATTCTTCCTGAGCACGAGGTGCACAAGATCGCCGCAGGTCAAGTTGTTGAACGGCCAGCGAGCGTCGTCAAAGAGCTGCTTGAAAACGCCCTCGATGCCGGCGCCACCACCATAATCGTCTCCGCCCGTGAGGGTGGCAAACGTTCCATCCGCATAGTCGACAACGGCTGCGGCATGGATCTTGAGGACGCCCACACCTGCCTAAAAAACCACGCCACCAGCAAAATATCTTCAGTTGAAGATCTTGAACAGATAGCCACCTTTGGTTTTCGCGGCGAGGCGCTCGCCACCATCGCTGCCGTCAGCCGCTTCACGATAAAAACGCGTGAGAAATCGAGTGATACGGGGATTGAACTGGTCACTGAGGGGGGAACCATTATTGCAGAAAATGTTGCTGCCTGCCCTGTCGGCACCGACATCACCGTTGAAGAGCTCTTTTTCAACACCCCCGGACGGCAAAAATTTCTCAAAAAAGATGAAACTGAGTGGCGCGCGATACAACAGCTCTTTGTCGCGAGCGCGCTCCAACACCACACCTGCAGCTTCACCCTCCACCATGACGACCGCCAGGCGATACACGCACCGGCGGTGCAGACCAGTCTTGAGCGAATGGCGCAGCTGCTCGGCACCGATCTTGCGCGTGATCTTGTCACCTGCAAGACTTCATACGAGCCGCTCAACCTCACTATCGAAGGCATCTTGGCACGGCCGATGCACCATCGCTACGACAAAAATCAGATCTATGTCTTTGTAAATCGGCGCCCAGTCAGAAATCACAAACTAATCTCTGCCCTGATCAGGGGATACAACAACATACTTCCGGTCGGCCAAAACCCGGTTGCTGCGCTCTTTATCACCATCGACCCGCGCGAGATCGACGTCAACATCCATCCTCGCAAAGAAGAGGTCCTCTTTGCCCACCCCGTAATGGTCGAACGGTGCATACAAGAAATGGTCGAAAAGACGCTCAACAAAGATGTGGGCCGCGGGCTCGGCACGCCCGATATAGCGCCTACGTTTGCACCAGCACGGCCATGGCAACCATCAGCAGAGCAATACGGAGCTTACACAGCCCCTGCCAACACTACAACAGAGCATGTTGAGGCAGATTGTGCGGGCAGTTGTCAGGAACAGGAAGAGAGCTTTTTTGTTCAGAACTTAGGGCCAGCAGCCTCCACTGACACGCAACAGAACGCCATAACCGCACCACAGAACAACTATCAACTGCTTGGGCAGCTACTTAACACCTATCTGGTTATCGAAACTGACGAGAGCATCGTCTTAATTGATCAACATGCTGCTCACGAGCGCGTCTTGTACGAGCTATTTAATGATCGGTTTAACGAGAAAGCTTCGACACAGCTTATTTTCCCACTGATCATTAATGTGTCGCATGACGAAAATACCGTTCTAACAAGCCATCTACAAGTCTTTCAAGACTACGGCATCGACATAGAGCCGTTTGGCAGCCATGCGTTCGCCATCCGCTCGGTGCCAGTCTACCTGAAAAATGCCCCTTTCGAACATATAATCAAGACATTTTTATCGTGGATCGACGAAGAAAAACCGGTCACAACCGATGATTTTGCTCGCCTACTCAACGAAAAACTGCGCGCCCTCATGGCGTGCAAAGCGGCAATAAAAGCCGGTGATCGGCTCACCACTCAGGAGATGCACGAGCTGGTCAACAAACTCATGGCATGTGAGCAGAAAACTACGTGCCCACACGGCCGTCCAACGACTTATCGCCTCACTAAATATGAGATCGAGAAGATCTTTCAGCGCTGTTCATAACAATCTGGCAATTAATTATAATTTTACTTGACAAATATATTATTTATGGCACAATGAGTAGTATAAAAACAGTAATAAAAAATTAATTGGAGGTATTATATGTTTATTTCACGTCTATCTAAAATTATTGCCCTTTCTGGCATGCTTTTTGCCGGAATAGATGCTGGGGCTATGTTGAAAATCGCTCCACAATTTGGGCACTTTGCGCCAAATTTATTTGGGAAAAACTTCTCTACGACCCCCCTGTATAAACAGATCCCGGGGAACTTCCCTCCATTCAGCAAGCAGGTCGAAGATGAGATGATGCGAAAGACAAAAGAAATCTATGATCTCAAACAAGAAAAGAAAGAGACTGAACAAAAGTCCGAAGAACGCAGAAAGTTAACCAAGCGAGTGTTTTCAGACATTAAAAAAAAGAATGCAGCAAAAGATGCGAAGGTTGAAAACAAACACGCCGAGGAAATAAATCGCATTGTAAAGACACTCATCGACCCAGGCGTTTTTGTTGACTACAGAAAAATACTTGCAGAGCTCGAAAAATTAAAAGCTTCTAATCTTCAGGACAAACAGGAGATTGAGAGGCTCACATATGAATCGCAGGAGAAGAACTGGAAGATCGATGAGCTCGCAACTAAATCTGAAGAAAAAAGCAAAAAAATTGCAGAGCTTAAAAAATTAGAAGTTTCTACTTTTTGGAACGAGCAGAAGATTGAAGAGCTCACAGATACTCTGCAGAAGTTTGGCTGGAAATACGACGAACTCAAAAATGAATATGATGCAGATATCTCAAATAAAGACGCAAATCAAGAAAAAATTAGCAACGCATACGAAAAGAAGGTCGCCAATCTTGTTAACGCCTTCAAGAAAACTATCGAAAAATTGGAAAAAAAGTATGAGAAAGAACTTAAAAAAATCACTGATGCTCTTGGAGCTGCAAACAAAACAATAGCAGCACTAAAAACAGAAAAACCTTCTTGGTGGTCACGGTTTTTAGAGGGTCGAAAATGGAAGGGTGAGGCCAAAAAACAACAAAAAGAGAACGAAAACCTCAAGAAAGAACAGAAACATCGCCAGGATCTTACCATAGAAGTATTAAAAAAAAATAAGGAAAAACAAAATAAGCTAAATCTTGAAAACGCCGACCTAAAGTTGAAAATCGAAAACTTGGAAAAAGAAAAAAAGATGCTCGAAGAAATGCTTGAGTTGGCCAAGCAATACCCGAAACAATACAAAGAAGCTCTTGAAAATCTGGAAGGATTCAATAAAAGTAAGCGGGACCTTCTGGAACTTACATATAAAAATAAGATTGAAAAGCTCGCACAAGAAATTAAAGATAAAGAACAAGAAATTGAAAAGCAGAAACAAGAGATTGAAAAGCAGAAACAAGAAATTGGGAAGCAGAAACAAGAGATTGAAAAACCCACACAAAACCAAAAAAATAAAGAAAAACAACAACAGTACAGCGGCTGGTGGGATAAAGCAAAGTGGTGTATGTATACAGGACTCTTATCCGCGGCAACTGCAGTCATCACATATTGGTACAGCCACACGCCAGAACAGTTAGAAAAGTACGATAGAGAAACATTAGCACCAGCACTACAACGTAAAATTGAAAACACGTTCGCAAATAAAGACCTAGATGGCCTCAAACAGATCTTTGCAGACAAGCGTAATCAAAAACTCTACGAGTACCTCAATCGTGAGGAACTCGCAAAAAAAGCTCTAGAATCTGATTTTATCGACGGTCTCAAGTTCTTGCTCGAAGAGAAAATTGTACAGATCGTAGATCTTGGGGAAATGCAGACGGTCAAAATAAAAGTTGCAGGTAAAACGTTAGACCCATTCAATAAGTTCGAAATTATCAACAACCTATACCACTACGCGCAAACAACTACCACTCTGAAATTTTTGGACGACCAGATTGAGCAGCTCAACAGCAAAATTACCGCCTACAATACCACCCACAAAGATTGGGTACAAAAGGTGCCTGTCGACAAAGCCGTGATACTGAATACGCTTGTCCTCGTGCCCGACCAAAACGGTCCACATCTAAAAACGGCTCTGGATTTTTATACAGAACGTAACAACAGTGAACTTATTGAAGCGGCCAAGAAGTTGGGAGCCAAAACGAGCGCCGCAGTGCTAACAGAGATTCAGCCCTATAAACAGGCAGACCTCACAAAGCTAACCCCAAGGGATGTCGTCAGTCTCAATCATTTTGAACTAGCGCTGCATAAAAAACTGTTACCACCACCCGTGATTCAACAGCCCAAATAAGAAGAAAAAAATAACTTTTAGCTCCAACCAATATTCTCACACAACCCCCTGACAGCCACGTGCACAGGGGGGTTTCAATTACCGCATGTCTCTATTGCTGCGCTTCGCCGCCAGCTCGCCCCAAAAGAGCTTTATAAACAGGAATAGCTGCAAGACCTAAAAATGGGAATATCAAAAAGTCGGTAAAGAGCACAATATCTCCCCGCAGGAAGGGTAGCACCAACAGAAGCCGTAACACGCCCGTGGTTATGAGGCTCGACATAGACCCACAGGTGATCCGCGCACTCTCTTTGAGTGCAGTCACCGGCCCACACCCCGTTTCGACCAGGATAGACCGATAAAAGCCGAGCCTGATAGCCAAAATTAGGCCAGGAATGATAAAAAAGACAAGTCCCACTAATACTGCAGTCCAGTAGAAGATGGTCGCTATAAAATGTTTAAAAGCGAGCTGCGGACAGGACAGTATCCGTGAAAATGAACTCTTTTGGGTCTCAAAAAGATCGAGGCGAATACGCATGATACCCATATCGAAGATACCGCCAATCAACTCAAACACCAGACAAAAAGCGAGTACGGTCATGATCACCGTAAAAGAGGCTTGAAATGACGAGAAATCGAATAGAGTTGACTGCAAGAGAGGATAATTAAGCGATGTTCCAAAAAACGATTTACCCGCCATCCCAACCAGCAGAACCAGTGCACCCAACCGCATAAAAAGGGTAACAAATTCGACCAGAACAACTAGAACCCACATACCAAAATGATCGATCGTCTGTTCGTAGGCAAACGCAAGCGCAGCCCGATCACTGTAAGGACGCATTCTCATACTCATCTCCTGCCAAAAAGGGGATACAACTCATAAAATGAGCGTAGCATGAAATAGCGGGCAATCGCAATTTTATTGACTGGGGGCTATGGAGACAGGTATGTTTAGGGTGAAAGGGAAACATGAAACCAAAATTATATACCATTCTGCCGCTCACCCTGCTTCCGCTCTACCTTTCTGTTACACCACCACGAACCCTACCGCACTTTTTGCAGACCAGCACAGCAGAAAACTCGTGGGCCCAAAAAACTCTTAAAAGCCTATCCCTCCGTCAAAAACTGGGGCAACTATTTTCTTTTGTGCCAGGCACCGAAGATATCGTGGTTGATGGCACGGTGATGCCCACTCCAAAATCCACCCCGGCAGAGATCGAACAGCTTATCAAAAAATACCACGTTGGCGGGGTGCTTTTTATCCGACGCACCACAATTGCTGAACACATCAATCTAGTCAATACATGGCAACAGATGAGTGATATCCCACTGCTTGTCATCGAAGACCTCGAATGGGGACTCACCATGCGGCTAGACGATGCAATAAACTTCCCGCGCAATATGACGCTGGGCGCAATCCAGGATACTAACCTTATTTACGAACTGGGGCAGAAAATCGGCCGGGAATGCGCACTTATCGGCGTCGGCATGAACCTGGCGCCCGTCGTTGATGTCAACTGCAACCCACAAAATCCCGTCATCAACTACCGCTCATTTGGCGAAGATCCAGAGATGGTAGCGGAGTATGGAGCGCTTTTTATGCAGGGGCTCCAGGACACGGGCATACTCGCCTGCGCAAAACATTTTCCCGGGCATGGGGACACAGAAATCGATTCGCACCTCACACTCCCGCTCGTACCCCACCCACTTGAACGGCTCGAAAAAGTCGAGCTTATCCCCTTCAAAGAGCTCATAAACAGGGGCGTTGATGCGGTCATGTGCGGCCACCTCATGATCCCGGCGCTCGACAAATTGAACATATCAACTTTTTCTCCTGCCATTATGGACACACTTCTGCAGAAAAAACTTGGTTTTAAGGGCTTAATCGCAACTGATGCCCTCTGCATGGGAGCCCTCGGCGCCCCCGCACCAGGTGATGCGGAGCTGCGGGCATTTTTGGCGGGTAGCGATCTACTCATCTGCTCGATGAACATCCCGCTCGCCATAGAACGGCTTGCCAGCGCCGTCGAAAGCGGAATAATCACCCACCAGGAGGTTGACAAGCGGGTACTGAAGATATTACGAGCTAAAGAGTATCTTGGCCTGCACCTGCGGAGATTGGTTGATCCTGCCAATCTGGCCAACATCAATACGCCAGCTGCTCTTAACCTCAAGAAAAAGCTCTACCAAAATGCCATCACCCTCGTCAAAAATAAAAACAATATCGTACCCATATTGCCCGCAAGCAGCAACCTGACCGTTATTCAGATTGGGGGCAAAAGAGACAATCCCTTTGTTCAGAAGCTCGCCACAACACATACCTGCTCGATCTTTACCGCACCAGCGACCCAGACAGTTGGCGACGCAGAGCTGCTTACTGAGCAAGTAATCGCAGCAACACCTACAGGATCAGCCATCATCATCTGTCTGTGTGGCATGCACCGGCTGGCACGCACCAATTTCGGCATAACCGACGGAACTCGCGCACTCATAGGCCGTTTAACAGGTCGGACGATACCGGTCGTGCTGGTCATCTGCGGCTCACCCTACAGCCTCGCTTTTTTTGGCGAGCAAGATGCAATTATTGTCGCATATGAAGAGGATTCAGATGCGCTGCGCGCGGCGGCCGACGTGATTACGGGACAGATTGCTGCACGAGGGAAGCTACCCGTAACAGAAAAAATCGCTTTTCCTTGACAAAGAAAGCCCCGATTCGTAATATTAATACTGTGAGTGAGCCGCTAGCTCAGTTGGTAGAGCACCAGCCTTTTAAGCTGAGGGTCGTAGGTTCGAGTCCTACGCGGCTCACCAAAACTTTTGAGATCTCTTCAAGTTGTCCCCATCGTCTAGCCTGGTCTAGGACACCGCCCTTTCACGGCGAAAACAGGGGTTCGAATCCCCTTGGGGACGCCATACTTCGCTCCTACGGAGCTACGTATGGCAGGCCAACCTTCTTAGCGAAGTATGCCCTTCGTAGCCTTGGCGAAGTAGGGCAGTTCCCCTATAAATTTTCCTATGTATTACGTTTATTTTATTCGTTCACTCAAATTTCCCGCCCAAACTTATATTGGCTACACAACCAATCTTAAACAGCGCCTTGAGACTCACAATTCCGGCGGTTCTGTTGCTACTGCACCCTATAGACCATGGAAATTGGTTACCTACCTTGCGTTTGATAACATGGACAAAGCAATAGCCTTCGAAAAATATATAAAAATCGGCTCTGGTAACTCCTTCGCCAAAAGACACCTCTGGTAACTCCTCTTCTTCGCTCCTTCGGAGCTACGTCTGGCTTGCGCCATTTTTTAAGCGTAGACTGCCCGACCGAAGCCTTGGCGAAGTACAGGACTTCCTCAAATGCTTGAAAGATTCGAACTAGACGGGAAATCCCATAA
>CAZWYO010000007.1:0-15821 GCA_964638315.1 uncultured Candidatus Babeliaceae bacterium
CTAGGATAAAATTTAAATTATTTTTTTCGTCTTGGTAAGCTGCTCAATGTGGGTTCTTATACCAATTGCTGAAAATTTTTTAACATAGTTTACGTCACGAGATGTACCCATAATCCGCACACCCTGAGCTTGTCGAAGGGTTTCTCGAGTGCGGACCAAGCAGGAAATTGCTCAGATTTGCCGCACATTTAGACCCGAAGTTTATTCTGAGTAGCTTCCAACAAGAAGCGT
This sequence comes from uncultured Candidatus Babeliaceae bacterium, assembly GCA_964638315.1. GTDB lineage: Bacteria > Babelota > Babeliae > Babelales > Babelaceae > CAZWYO01. Next base: position 232 of record CAZWYO010000007.1, read on the forward strand.
ATCGAAGGGCAGGGCTAGCGTCAGGGTGTGCGGATTTTTAGAATCAATCTTCATGATATCTGTTTTCTTACTGCGCCAATTTTTTTAAGTTATCGATCTGAAGATCGTTTATTCCCTTGATTTTGCCCGCGTTGTACAGCCCGACAAGTTTTGAGTTCTCTGCACCACCCGTTAAGGTTTTCTTTTCAAGGGCTTCCCAGAGCATGTCTTTCATGTGGGCGTCCATCTGCTTGTCCAGCTCTTTCTGTTTCTCGCGTGCACCTTTTTTTGCGAAATAGTAGAAGATTTCTAACCCATACTCTTTTGCTTTTTCCGGATCAAAAAATGGTTCGCTAAAGTGGAGAAGACGTGCTTGAATTTTGTCGATAAATTCCCCATGATCATAGCCTTCTATTTTATTTTTACAAGATTTGATGAGAGATTCGTTTTGAGGGTCTATGCACAGGAGCTCAAGCACTTTTGAGGTGTTTAACAGTTCACGCGTTTTCTCAGTCTTCTCTGTTTTTGCAATAGTTTTTATCAACTTTTTGGCGAATGTGGAGTAGTTGTCTCCCGCATTTTTTAGTGAATCTTCTTTTTTGAAAGCATACCCATAGGCCGCCGAAATGTATGATATTTTATCCGCATAAGCTGGATCGATAAGAATCTGTTTGAGTTTTCCGCCAACTTCCGCATATTTTTCAGCTAAAGTTGCTAGTTTTTTCCGATCTGTAGCTGTAAATTTAAGGCCAACTGTATTACACAACTCTTCGATATAAGTCAAAATTTTATCTTTTCCAACATAGGTCATGTTATTGCAAAAATATGCTAGAGTGCACTCACCCTCATGATGTAGCCCACCAAAAAGTGCAATATTTGTTGACATTAAAAAGATACTTTGTTTAACGTCGTTTTCGAGTTTTTTATTAATAAAATCATCTACAGATTCGTATAAAGAAAGTTTTTCGAATCTTGATCGTTCTCTATGTTCATTGGTTATGTCTAGGTAGGTATGCAGATATGTAACAAACTTATATAGTGTTTCCAGCGCGGCAGAATATGCGCTGTAAAAACAGATTTTTTTCGTGGATTCTTTCTCTTTTGCTAAGGCTTGTTTAAGGGCAATAGAAACATTGTTTAGGTTGTGTTCCTCGGAAAATTTACCGTCGTTTTTCCCCCTACACATAGCAAAACTTATGAGATAGTCGATAAAATTTTCTTTTACTTCATTATCAATCAACTTCTTGTTTTCCTCAAGATAGTTATAGTAGGTAAAATAGTCCATCTGGTTTTCTTCTGTTGCTTTCCATGCATTCGCGTTTTTGGAGCTAACGTAGGTCTTGTTTTTATAGGTAACGCTGTATGTGTTCCCATTTTCACTGAGCACCCCATCATTCCAAAGCCATATTTCTTTCCAGTGATATGTGATTAGCGTGGACGATCTGTCTTCTATTTCGTTGGGCTGTGGTACCAGAGTTATTTTCCTGGGAAGACCGCCTAGGCGGGGTAGATTTCCTGGGAGGATCGTCATGAGGTGGGCCATTGACGCGGTGTATTTGAAGTTATTTTCTGACTTCTCAATCTTCTCATTCCCATTTTCCATACCAAACGTCGTTGCCGCCTGCAGTGCGGTGAAGAGGGTGAGCGTGAGCAGAAAAGCTTGTCTGATTTTTACTATCTTCATTTCTGGACCTGACTTTTAAGGGCTTCTAAATTACTTATAAAATACTGTTAAAAAGGCTTATATTTGAGCCTTATCTATCTTAAATTGTAACATATTTTGCCAGTTTGTCAAATTTTCTTTACCCCCAAAATAGATTGAGTTTTGCGTCCCGCCTGCGCTACAATAATCTCAGGAATACAGATGGCAAGGTTATGGTAAAGGGGGAGTGTGATTATGTCGAATGGAACGTTTTTTTGGGGCGCGATGGCTGTTGTTTTTTGTTGCCACGGCGTGTTGTGCGGGGCGGGTGGCGAGCCGCTGACCAAGGCCAAAAAACTTGCCGATTTGGGTGTGTTTGCGGGAACGCTTGACGAAAAAATTGAAAATATTCGCACGCCGGGTGTTGGTGTGGGCGGTATGTTTGGCCGAGGATCGAAGATAACTTATCCTGAGGGCAGCAAACTAGTAGAAGGTTCTTTTGTATCAAAAAAGCTCGAAAAACCGTTACCCAAAGCTTTTGTGCCACAAAATAAGTCGCTCGTATCGGGACTTGTTAAAGAGCCAAAAAAGCCCGTCATAGCACCATTTGATCCTAATGATTTTAAAAAGAGATTGATAGCGGTAAAGCCGCGTGATTTTACGGGGATAGCGAGCGCCATTCTTGAGGAGCTGGCAACTGTTCCAGAAGAGTTTGCGTTTACCATTGCGCATAAGATGGGGTACGAGGCCTCGATACGGGACCTGAAAATAGTGGAACTGAGCGAGGCTATTGAAAAACTCGAAAAGGAGCTCGAAGACTGTTCTCAAGAGAAACAGAAGAACGCTGAGCTTGTTGGTGAAGAGCTTAAGGCTGTAGAGCAGGCTCGGGATCAAGAAAAAGAGCGGGCTGAGGAGCTCTTGAATGAGGGGAAAAAAAGGGATGAAGAGGGCAGGCGCTTGGGAGCTGAAGTAGCAGAAAAACAGAGTAAGATAGCAGCGTTGGACGCACAGATTGGCAAGCTTAACGATGATATTAAAAAAAATAAGCTCGAGTGTGAGCAGCAGCAGAAACTGCTCGATATTTGTAGTGGTGAGAAGAGTCTGCTTTTGCAGGAGGTCGATAAGCTTAAGTCCGATCTGAGCGCGCAGAGCGAGCAGTTAAAAAAATATGAGGAAGAGACTGGCGCGCTTAAAGCTGAGAATGAGAGGCTTATGGCCGAGAAAAAAATTTTTGGGCAGCTGATGGAGAAAGATGCCAATCTTAAAAACGAGTATGACAAGCTCAAATCTAAAGAAAAGCTTTTGGGCAAGTATATGATTGTAGATCAGAAGCTTGAAGAAAAAAATAAGTTGCTCGAACTCAAGCTGCAAGAATTTGCTGAGGTCAACAAACTGAAAAAGTAAAAAGTAGTTAGCCTACGGTTTTTCCGAAAGTTCTTTCAAGTTTTCTGCTAACAGAACAACAACATCCTTCTCCTTTTCTTTTTTTGCCCTTTCAAGCTCCTGCTTGTTCTTTTCGTTTTCGAGTCTTAACGCTTCCAGCTTTTTCTTTTTTTCATCCTCTAGTCTTTGTTTCTCCTGTTCCTGCTGTAACTGAAGCGCCAATCTTGCATCTTCTTCTATCTGTTTCTGTCTTGCTAATTCCTGCTGTTTTTCTTCATCAAGTTTTTTTTGTTTGAGTTGTTCCTGTTCCTTCTTTTGCTGTTCCTGTTTCTCAAGCTCTAACCTCTGCTGTTTTTCCTTCTCAAGTTTCTCTTGTTTCTCAAGCTCTAGTTTCTGTTGTTTTTCTTCATCAAGTTTCTTTTGCTTGAGTTGTTCTTCTTCCTTCTTTTGTTGTTCCCTTTGCTCAAGCTCTAATTTCTGCTGTTTTTCTTTCTCGAGCTTCTCTTGTTTCTCAAGCTCTGCCTCTAGCTCTTGCTCCCTGTTAAACTCTTCCTCTTTCATTCCCTCCAGATACTCCCTATTTTTCTTAAGTTTTTTGGATCCATATATGTTGAGAATTCTGCGTATTTGGTCAATGTGCTCCATATTTTTTTTAGGAGTAAATTTGCCTCCAAATATCCTTACTACATCTAGCTGGTCTAGAAAGCCCTCCACATCATATCTACTTGACCAGACGGTAAAAGAGGCAATTACTTCTTTTTTACCACCGTGGCCATCGTCGATTTTGTAACTAGGCCTATTTTTCTTATAAAAAAGCTTAAAAGGAACAGTGTACCTTGTGAGCTTATACTCCAGTTGGCCTATTAGTTCACTAGTACTTATTAGTTCATAAAATGCGCCCGCACCTCCTTGATATAAAAGATCTGAACCTTCAGATTCGACGCTGCCCTCACTATCAAGTTCAAAAATTGCATCGTATATAGTGGTATATGGCCCTCTGGTATTCGCCAGTATTGCCATGCGCCACGCATCATTCCCCTTATTGTCCTTCTCAACAAAAAAATAGCCTGCATAGCCATACTCCCCTTTCTTTGCCCCCTGTATCTGCCCACATGTAAAAATAGCAACCAGCAGTAGCGTGGCGCCATACAATACATTTCTCCGCATAGGTCACCTTTCTGTCAAAAAATTTTCGAAAATTTTGTTAATCACTTCTACTTTTTTGTAGCACATCGAATCATGCCAAGCCTACGGTTTTACCAACACCCTTACCTCAAGGTAGCCACCGTATTGCCAGCTCTCCCATACCAGCGCCATCAAGATGGTATGCTCTCCGGGCTCGGTCGCTTTGAATACCCAGCGTTCACGCCGCAGGTGCCCTTCGAGGCCCTTGTATGGGTCATCTTTCGCCGCCTCTATCCGGACCAATCTGACAGGGTCATCCTGCGGGTTGCCGCTGGTAAGCAGGTGCCAGGTGCCGCGAACAACGGGTTGGTTGACCTCGATGCCAAACTCTTTGCCAACGGTGGTCTCAATCGTCCGCTTTTCAACGTAACCAAGAACCTTTTCGTTCGCATCAGGTTTTTGTGGAGTTTCTTTTTTTTGGCACGCCGTCAGGCAGAAAAGCAGCCCGATAAGCGAGGCGCTGAGCGCCAACCGTTTGATTGGTAAAAACATGTGGTGATCCTTTGTAAATCGGTTAACCTACAGTTACTAAACACTCTTTGCCCTTAAATGCTATGCCCAATTTCGTGATGGTTTTCACGCCGCGGGAGCGTAGTTCGGTTTCGTATTTTCTATCTTCAATTTGCTGCAGCGCCTCTTTGGCTCCTGCTGCCAGCGTCTTCTTTTTATCGGCATCTATCGCTTTAAATTCGATAATTGCGCCCGGTTTGGTTAGATCGTGTGGAACCACCAAAACATCGTATCTGCCGTCGCCGCTTTCCCGGTTGGATCGAATATCGTGCGTCTCAGCGAGCGTTGCCAGCATGCCCAAAACCAGCGCGTGATAAAACCGTTCAGGCTCACCACCCTCGATATCAAAGTAGCTTAGGCTCTCGCGACAGAATTTTTCGAACTTGTTTTTAAATTTTTCTGTATCGCCCGTCACCAGCCCCTTGAGCATGCCGTCGTAGGACTGCTGTACTTTGCCGCGGGAAAACCATTCCATAAACGTGGTTTTGTAGGTAGTACCCACTTCGATATTAGGAATGAGAAGCTCGGCATAGTCGGTGTCTCCAACGAGGCGATAGTTTTCGAAGGTCAAGTATCCAGAAAATAGGAGGAAATTCCAGAGCGCATCGTCGTTCTGATCGATGTTTGTCATGATGATGTTTTCCCGAATGCGCTTGGTGACACGCCCCCCCGTCATGAGTACCTCGAGCTCTTCTTTGAGCTGTGGCGTGCTCTCTTTGAGTAGATCTTTGATAAGCTCGTTGCTGCTTGTGTTTACCCAGTAGGACTGCAAAATTCCCCTGTTTTTAACCAGGTTAACGATGGACCAGGGGTTGTAAACTTTATGCGGCCCGCTCTGGTACCCATTATACCAGCTGCGCACGATATCAATCTTTTTTTCAAGCCCAAACAGCTCCAGCATAGTTTTTACTTCGTCTTCGAGAAGTCCGAATTTATCAGAATAGTCCTGACGAGTGAACGTGCAGACCTCCAGGTTATTCATGTCGCTAAAAATGCTCTCCTTGGAAACGCGCAAAATACCCGTCAATATCCCCCATTTGAGCGCATTATTGCCCTTGAGCCCTGCTCCCATAAAACCGCGCATGAAGTTAATGACCTCGTCGTAGTACCCATTAATGTACCCTGCGTGCACAGGGGAGTCGTACTCATCGATGAGAATAACGGTCGGCTGTTTGTGGTGGGTAGCAAGACAATCTGACAAGATGAGCAGCGCTCTGCGATACAACGTCTCGTCTGCCGTTTTGTCCAAAATTGCTGCGAAGTTTTTTTTCTGGACTGCTGTTAACGCATCACTTTCGAGCAGGTAGTCATGCCGTGAAAATTCACTAACAACCACCTCCTGCATGGTCCGGTAACACAGAGCCCAGGTTGAATCTTTAAGGTCCTTGAGCGTGAGAAAAATAACCGGATACTTGCCCTGATGTTCCATGCAGTCAGCGTATTTCGTGATTTTAAGTCCATTAAATAAGTGACGTTTGCTCTCTTTTGTCTCTTCAAAAAAATAGTGCAACATAGACATATTGAGCGTCTTGCCGAACCTGCGGGGGCGAGGCAGGAGCGTGATCACCGCATTGGAACTTAAAACTTCCCTTATCAATAAGCTCTTATCGACAAAATAGTAGCCCTCTTCAATAAGCTTCTTAAAATCATCTACGCCTATAGGGACATAGAGTTTTTTGTCTGTTTGCATGAGCAGTTTTCCCGTTAAAAGTACACATGGGCCATTTTTCTTAGTGTAGCAGATTTTGTACGGGGTGTTCTTAGGGCCTGTTACCTCTGCCCCACAAACCTGACCCGCGAGCGTGGCTTGTAGGTCTCTTCTTCTTGTGGTTCCTGCGGTGGCTCCTGCGCGTCAAATTTCATGACCGTTCTATCCGGATTTTCGCACAGAATTGTATGCCCATCTGATAGACACTTAGCATTCTTGTCTACACCACTTAGTTGTGCCTTTTGAGCTGCGCTAATGCGGCGGCCAAGGGTGCAATCGATGGGCGCCTCTTCATAAAATTCAGAGAAGACCCCGACCCGTTGCGAGCAGATAATTTTCCCATCCTGCTCACTGTGATCGATCCACCAGATTCTCTCATTAAATGGCTTCCGGTCAACATACGTCCGCGGTTCTATCTCTTTTGGATAGTGCGGCTCACCACGTATGTTAGCGTGTAACCCAAAGCTGCGCAGTAGCAAAAAGAGCAAAAAAAACATTGGTATAAAGCGTGAAAACATGTTGCTTTCAGGCCTGTTTGTGAGATATTCCATGATAATTCCCCCTCTGTTATTACCTGGCCACACTGATGGTGCTATCTTTACTATTTCAATCTTATATTACAAATATTAATTCTGTCCGGTCAACGGTTTGTAAAAAGCCCTGGTTTTGCGCAATAATATTCAATCTTTTGACTATGGGGGAACGGATTTCGTATGTTTGGGACAAGTGGGAGTGCTGTATCGTACCAACTTTGATTAGTAAGTTGGTATTCCAAATCCGCACACCCTGAGCTTGTCCCTTCGACTGGCTCAGGATAAACTCCGGGTTTCTTGGGTGCGGGTCATAGAATTTACGCTTTTCGCCGCACATTTAGACCCTTCGACAAGCTCAGGGTGTGCGGAGCAGGGATGTTAAAGAGCTTTCAGTAATTGGTGTTATATGAGGTGTTGTATGCGCTATTTAAAACTTTTTATTGTTTCTGTCCTGTTGTTCGCAGTACAGTACGCAGCCGTCTCTGCCGGTAGTATGTTGCCAAAGATTCCGAGCAAGAGGCTCGATAGTAAAAGCTTTTTTCCACAAGACGTGGGCGCGATCGGGCGCCTGGTGCGCGACACTGAGCGGCTGGTGCGGGAGGGGGGTAAGAAAGTTATTGCTCAGGCAGGCCTACGAACATTTGAAAATACCATTCTGCCCATCGATCGTATTGGAGGGCGTGCGACCAGCGCCCTGTTTATCCTAAGACTTCTGATGTGGGTGCACCCTAATAAAGAGATGCGTGATGCAGCTCAAAAGGGGTTTATCAGGATTAAAAAGTTATTGGTGGATATGGTATACAGCAATCATGAACTGTACCAGGTGGTGAAGGCATATGCGGGCAAAAAACTATCCCCCGAAAAGCTATCCCCCGAAAAGCTATCCGAAGAGCGGCGTTATTATGTCAACGAGTTGCTCGCATTTTTTGAGCTTCAGGGTCTTGCGCTGCCCGGTGGTAAGCTCGCAAAAGCGCGAAGATTTGCGCGTGAGTCGGCTGAGCTGGAGGTAGCGTTTGAGACAAATATTACCAATAGGCAGAGTATTCCCATTGGCCGCAATATGCTCGATGGGCTCAAAGATACCATGATCGCACAACTGCCCCATAATAAAGATGGGCTTATCCTATTGCCTCTCGATAAGTCGACCTATAATGTTGTGGAGACGCGGTGTATGATACCCGAAATGCGTGAAAAGTTTTGGGTTGCGTATAATAATCGTGCGTATCCTGCAAACGAGAAGATTCTTGAACGTATTGTTGCAAAGCGCGATCAGCTTGCTCGTCTTGTTGGGTTCCCGAGTTATGCGCATCTCAATATTGCTGGTCAGATGGCGCAGACACCAGAAAAAGTTAAGGAATTTTTAGGTATGCTAGGCAGGCGGACCCAGCCTAAGTATCGTGAAGAGTTACAGGCCATCACACATAAATTGCCCACCGGCGTAAGCCTTGCGCCAGAGGGGCTTATCAGCCCATGGGACATTGATTATGCCATAAGTAAGAGCCATGCCAAGATTAATCCCCAGGGGATAAGTGACTATTTTCCGGTCGATAAGACTATTGAGAAAGTGTTGTCGTTACTGGGCACTTTTTTGGGGATTACGTTTGAGCGCACATCTTCTGAGGGTTTGTGGGCTGCTGATGTTATGGCTTTTTATGTGTACGAAGCATCGGGGCGCTTTCTCGGGTACCTCTTGCTGGACCTCTATCCACGCGAAGGTAAGTATACCCGTTCGCGCAAGATGACAATAGTGCCTGTCGTTACCGATGATACAGGAAGTCTATACCCCGGGATGGTGGTTATCATTGCAAATTTTTCGCCCCAAAAAACGAGAGGAGTGCGCTGTTTTAGCCTAAAAGACCTGACGACTCTCTTTCATGAAATGGGCCATGCGGTACATGCGTTGCTTAATAAAACTGAGCTGACATTTTTTTTCAGCATGGAAAACAAGACCGATTTTTTAGAGGTAATATCCAAGTTAGTTGAGAAGTTTGCTGGTGAGCCGGAGGTGCTTAAAAAGATAAGCGGGCATTATGTGACCGGAGAGCCGCTCAGTGACGATCTCATAGCGGGGGTTTGCAATCACAAAAAAGTCAATTCCGGTTGTTATATTGAAGAGTTAATAGGTAATTCGCAGCTCTGTCTTACGTGTTATGACCGTGGAGCCAAAAAAGATTTTGATGCACTTACTCGTACCATTCATCACCACTATTCTCAGGGTATCTTGTACGACGATCGCGTTCACCCCCTATGTTCTTTTGGGCATGTTGCGCTGCAGCAGTATGGACCTGCCTACTACAGCTATCTCTGGTCAAACGTTATAGCCTCTGATCTATTCGCAGAGATTGAGCGACATGGTTTTAATAAAGCCATGGGACACAAACTCATAGACGGTATCTTGCAGTATGGTCGCGGGCGCGATCCAGAAAAGCTATTACACGACTTTCTCGGCCGTAAACCGAATCCTGAAGCGTTCTTTATAGAGATGGGGTTTTAGCAGGGCGTGATTAAAAATGTTACACAAGGTGGTAAGGGCGGTTGACTCTATAGCCTGCTAGCCAAGTTGTACCATCATGATATACTTCAAAAAGAAGCATGTCTGCGGGAAAATTGTTGCTATCAGTGAAAAGGAAAAACATGGTTAGACCTTTTGGTGTGTATGCTAATCCACGATATGACATAGCATTCAAAAAGCTTTTTGTAGACAAGGGAAATGAAAACATTCTGATTGATTTTTTAAATGATGTTTTGGAGCGCAAAAATATAGTAAAAATAGAATCTGTTTCCATAGCTGACTCAAATAATCTGCCATTGGTGTTGAGCCAGAAGACGAGCATAGTTGACGTTCGTTGTTTCGATGATAAAAAAAGGAATTATCAGATCGAAATGCAACTTGGCTATCAACAGGATTATGCTGAACGATGCCAATTTTACACGTCATATTTTATTACAAAACAGTTAGATTCAGGCGATAGATACAAAAAAATAGAGCCTATTATTTTTATTAGCGTTCTTAATTTTAAATTGTTTGATCATGACCGATTTTTGAGCCACCATTTGACAACCGACATACAAAATCACAGGCAGTATTTAAATCTCATCGAACACCACTTTCTTGAATTGCCTAAGTTTGAAAAAAATGAAAATGAACTTAACGATCCAATCGATCGCTGGGCATATTTTTTTAAGAACGCAGAAAAATGTAACGAAATACCGTCAACAATGGCCGATGATGCTATTATGAATGAAGCTTTTGACGTTTTGAAGCGTACCAACTGGACCCCTGCGGATCTTGACAAATATTTTACTGCCCTTGATGCGGAAAGATCTAATCAAAGTATACTTGAAACCACTCTCGACAAAGGAAAAAGAGAGGGAAAAATAGAAGGGAAAATAGAGGGAAGGATAGAAGAGAAAATAGAAATTGCTAAGACATTATTAAAGAGGAATATGTCCCTTGAAGAAGTTGCGACTATCACCGGGCTTTCTATTGAAGAAATCAAAAAACTAGAATAGGCTTGCGCATAAAAATAGCGCGTGAGACATGTTTTTGACGGTTTTGCCACCATTTTGTATGATGAACAAGTGATTTTATGCTTTTTATCAGATGTCCCGAAAGAAGATATATGAGACGTGCAATTAGCCTAGTTCTTCTACTTCTATTTTCTGGATGTCAATTTTTTCAGAAATGTGATTCTATGGTGCCTAAAATTCAGAGTGGTCTGGTTGATCTTCAATCACTTTTTCCTCAATCTGCGCGCGATGTTACGCATCTGGTCGGCGAGACTGAGCGTTTTGTACGCCGGAGCATTGGGCATGTTGTTAATCGTCTGAATCGGCGCAATTTTGATAATACGATTCTCCCTGTTGATCGCATTGCCGGTCGTGCGGCCAGCGCTGCGGCTATTCTAGAAGTTATGGCACTGGTGCATCCTGATGGTGAGGTGCGTAAAGAAGCATCGGCTGGACTGGTTGCAATCAGAGAGGTTCTGCTGCGGGAGATTGGCACCAATCGCGAGCTTTATGAGGTTGTTAAGGCGTATGCGGCTAGTCAGGAGCATGCTGACGAAAAGTTGTCGGGAAAAGTATCCGAGGAGCAGGAACGCTATCTCATAGAGATGCTGAAAGATTTCGAGCATAGTGGTCTTGGCTTGCCAGACGAGCAGCTTGCCAAGGTGCGACAGATATCGTGCGAATTAATGTGTCTTGAGGCCCAATTCGAGATGAATATAGCAAATGACCTGCGCACCATAACGGTTGATCGTATCGGATTAGACGGGCTTGATGAGATGTTTATCTCATCGCTCAAGAGGGATGAGACAGATAGGTATATCTTGCGTCTTGATATGCCAACGCGTGAGATGGTGATGAAGCACTGTGTAGTTCCAGCAACCAGAGAAGCGTTCTGGGTGGCGTACGAGAATCGTGCATGTCCTATCAACCAGCCACTGCTTGAGAAGATGGTTGCCCTGCGTGATCAGCTTGCACGGCTTATCGGTTTTACAAGTTTTGCACATCTGACTATTGATGGTCAGATGGCAAAAACACCAGAAAAGGTGGATGAATTTTTAAGTGATCTTGCGGTACGTTCCCAGCGCAAATACGATGAAGAACTCAATAAATTCAGAAATGAGCTGCCGGCTGGCGTAGAATTGACCCCAGATGGGCTCTTTAAGCCGTGGGACTTTGCCTACGTTATGGATGCATACAAGCGTACGCATCTTGATATTGACCTGCAGAAGGTGCGTGAGTATTTTCCGGCGAAACGGACCCTTGATGAGCTGTTATCCATCTATGAACATTTCTTGGGGCTCGAGTTCCGTCAGGAAGATAGTGCGGGCCTCTGGCACGAAGAAGTGAAGCATATTGTTGCGTACAAAAAGAATGGTGAGATGATTGGTCATCTGCTGCTCGACCTCTACCCCCGTGACAACAAATTTACCCATGCGTGTCAGACGACTATTTTGCCAGGAATCTTTGATGACGACGGCGCGCGATGCCCGGCGGTTATAGCTATTATTGCGAATTTCCCCCGCCCGAGTGGCGACGATCCGGGGCTCTTGCAGCTTAACGATGTATCGACATTCTTTCACGAGTTTGGACATGCTATGCACGCAATGCTCGGCACGACACGGATGGTCGGTTTTTCGGGGACCAGTGTCAAGTTCGATTTTGTTGAGGTGCCATCCCAGATGTTTGAAGAGTGGCTGCATGAACCCATTGTCCTCAAACAGGTGAGTTGTCACCACAAAACGGGCGAGCCGCTTAGTGATGCGATGATCGAAAAGATCTGGGGGCTCAGAACATTCAATTCGGGTGTTTTTGTCCAGAGTCAAGTTGGGGTTTCGCAGCTTGCGCTTAAACTCTTTGGCCCTGGTGAAACAAAGGATCTCGAAACGCTTAGAAAAGCGATACATAAACAGTTTTCTCGTGGTATACTATACGATGATCGCTCGCATTTTATCTGTGCTTTTGGGCACTTGACGCAGTATGGTGCGCGTTACTACAGCTATCTCTGGTCGCAGGTTTTTGCCTATGATCTCTTTGCCGCGGTGAAGCAAAAAGGGTTGTTTGACGCTGCTACTGGGCAGTGTCTGATCGAGAGCGTCTTGGGTGAAGGGGGTCGGCGCGATCCCATGGATCTTCTCAGAGACTTTCTCGGTCGCGAGCCTAACATAGATGCATTTGTGCAGCGGTTCGGTTTTTAAGTATGTTTTTTAAGTGAAAGGTATCCTATGCAATATCTTACGAAACGTATTGTACTACTCCTGACTTTTTGCTCGTTAGTCAGCATGACATCGACAGTTGGGGCGGTTAATGTCTCTGAAGATGCAGCAGGTGTTCGTATTGTTGTTTCTGTCGACAAGAGCGTGTCAGCCAAAGACATTATCATCGATCTTGAGGATGGCGTATTGCACGCGGTTGTTGAAAAACCTGAACGGATCGAAATTGTTGTTGAAGAGCAGTGGTTGACGTTTACTGCCGAACGGCGAAGCGAGGGGCAGGGTTCATTTTCGGCCTCGTATGCGAGCCAGCAGTTGACCTTGCCATCGGTGGTTGATGTTTCGACCGTTAAGGCCGACCTTACTGATGGTACGTTAACTCTGACATTCCAGAAAAATCCTGAAAAAAACCGGCAGCGGATTCAGGTGACTCAGGGTGGCGGTAAGCCGTTGGCTGGTAAGTCAGAGAAGTTGAAAGATAAATAGGTTTTTTAAACCCGCACACCCTGAGCTTGTCCCTTCGACAGGCTCGGGATAAACTTCGACTGGGTAAATAACAACTTGATCCGCACACCCTGAGCTTGTCGAAGGGTCTAAATGTGCGGGAGGTAAAAGATAAGTAAGTTTTATAAACCCGCACCCAAGAAACCCTTCGACAGGCTCAGGGTGTGCGGATTTGACTATTTCCCCTTTTTTGATGTGGGCAATGGTCAGGATGAGCGGTTTGGAGAAAAAGTGTGTGAATTAGCCACTTCGTGGATCGAACTGGATGCTGCAGCCCTGCACCACAATATCGCGCAGCTTGCCGGTATTATGGGCACGCGCGGAATCGGTTTTGTGGTCAAGGGCAACGCCTATGGCCACGGCTTGCGTGAGATCGTAACTATTGCTGCACAGGCTCAGGGTATCAGCTCTTTTTTTGTCGCAACGCTCAGTGAGGCGATAGCCGTTCGAAAATTGGGCGTAGCACAGGGTATCTGTGCGCTTGTGCCTGCCGATAAAAATCTGTTGACAGATGCCATCAAAAACGACATTGAGATCGTCTGTCCCGACCACCTATTTCTCTCGCAAGTTGCCACCGCTGCTGCTGCTTGCGGCAAGCGGGCACGGGTGCATCTAAAAATTGATACTGGTCTCTCGCGGCTGGGTGTTTGTGGCGCTGGAGAAGCGCTTGCCCTCGCGACTGCCATTAAAAATACACCAACGGTTGAGCTCTGGGCAGTTATGACCCACTTTGCCGATGCGGCGGGCGCTGATCTTGCCTACGCGTATGAACAGTATGCGCGGTTTGATGAGGTCTGTGCGCAACTGCGTGCGCGGGGGTTTGACTGGCGATACACGCATGCGGGCGCGTCAGGATCGCTCGATATGACGCGCGCTGATTCGCTTGCGCGGGTCGGTACGGTGCTTTATGGCTACTGGAAGTCGTCCGCGCAGCGGGCGCGGTACCAGGCACTCGGGTGGACGTTTGATGTTAAGCCTGTTTTGACCTGGAAGTCACGTATTTTTCATCTCAAAGACGTTTCCGCAGGATGTCAGATTGGCTACGGTTGCACGGTAACTGCGCAGCGAGGTATGAAGCTCGCTGTGGTGCCGGTCGGGTATGCTGACGGGTATCCGCGTGCGCTCTCAAATCGGGGGGTGGTGCTGGTTAATGGTCGCTCTGCGCCGGTTGTGGGCAGGGTGAGCATGAACCTTCTGACCATCGATGTTACCGACATTCCATCGGTAGCTGTCGATGACGAAGTTGTTTTGCTTGGGCCGCAGCCGGGGGTGACGGCGGACGATCTTGCCCTCTGTGCGGGGACCGTCAACCTCGATGTTCTGACGGGCATTTCGCCTGAACTTATGCGGGTGGTAACGTGATTCTTAAGTTTTTGGAGTATCAACTCTCTCCGCACACCCTGAGCTTGTCGAAGGGTCTAAATGTGCGGCAAATTTTGTTAAAGTCATGTATAATTCGCACACAAGAAACCCTTCGACAAGCTCAGGGTGTGCGGATTTTAGGACGAGCGGCAGTGGGAGAGCTTTGGCAGAAAAAAAACATGATTGGGGTGAATTTACATGTTTGAACTGCAGTCCCTCTCCAAATTCTTCACCCTCCACGACCAGGCCCGCCCCATTTTCCATGACATCTCCCTCACCTGTGAACCGGGCAGACGATACGTGATCACTGGCGTCTCCGGTGCGGGCAAATCAACCCTTCTCTTAACGATCTGTGGCATCGAAGAGCCGACGGGCGGTACGGTCTTGTACGGGGGGAGCCCCCTGCCCCGTTTTGGTACGGTTGCCCATGAAAAATTTTTATGTAACACGGTCGGGTTGATGTTCCAGTATCCGTATCTGGTTCCTGAGCTCTCGGTGCTTGAAAACGTCATTCTCAAAGGTCTGGCTGCTGGCATGTCAAGTGGCGAATGCCGGGCCCATGGGATTGAGCTGCTTGTGCAGGTTGGTCTTGCCGATATGGCTGAACGGGCACCGTCTTTTTTATCGGGTGGGGAGCAGCAGCGGCTGGCGCTTGCACGGGCGCTCTTTTTGCGGCCCCGTTTTTTGATAGCAGATGAGCCGACTGCGCATCTGGATGCCACAAATGCACAGCTTATTTTTGAGTTGATTGCGACTTACCAGCAGGCTGGCATGGGGGTGATAATTAGTTCTCACGATCCGCGCGCGGTTGAGGGGGCGGATCAGGTTTTTGTTTTACGTGATGGGCAGCTTTGCGGACTGAATAATGGGGTGAAAAATGGCTGATTACTTACGTAATTTTCAGATAAATATTAGTCGGATGCCAGAAAACTCCGCTCGCCCTGAGGGATCCGTAGGGTCATTGACCCGTAGGATCGTCTCGAAGGGTTCTTGCGTACAGGTTAATTCTAAAGTTTTATTTTTATCTTATCTAAAACCACTCGCAGGGACCCTTCGAGACGGCC
>CAZWYO010000007.1:15921-38922 GCA_964638315.1 uncultured Candidatus Babeliaceae bacterium
AAAGTTTTATTTTTATCTTATCTAAAACCACTCGCAGGGACCCTTCGAGACGGCCTAACGGCCTCCTCAGGGCGAGCGGTTTTCCCAGTCTGCTATTCTGTGAATCGATATACCAACAAGTTGTTAGAGAGATGGATTTAACATGGCTAAGCAGTTGACGCGGCACGGGATCATGCGCAAAATGCTCCAGATTGGGGCATCTACGTTTGCAAGCAAAGTGCTCGGATATTTTCGTGTGGTGCTGATGGCCCGATTTATGGGGGTCGGTTCGGCAGCGGACGCATTTCTGGCGGCCTATCGTATCCCGAGCTCGCTACGAAAAATTTTTGCAGAAGGTGCGCTCAATGCGTCCACCGTTCCAACTGCTGTTGCCATCATGCAGCATGATGGTAGGGACCAGGTGAACCGTTTTACCACGCTCCTACTCCTTCTGTTTCAGAGCTTTTTACTGGCAGGGTGCGCAGCAGTAGCACTGCATGCCGACTCTGTTTTGTGGTTGGTGGTGCCTGGGTGGAGCGGCGAGGCGGGTCTTGCCAGTTATATGCTCGCGACACGGCTTTTACGGGTGCTCATATTTTTTATTGCACTCGTTTCGGCGGGATCAATCTTTGGGAGTATCTTCCAGGTTGTGCATAGCTTTTCGATGCCAATCATTGCCCAGATGGCGACTAATGGTCTGTTGGTTGGTGAGCTTCTTTTGTGCACCTGGTACGATCTCTCGACAATGGCTCTCGCGATCTTTATTATCGCGAACAGCGCAGTTATTTTACTGCTTAATATAATAGTCTATCACCTGTTCGGGTTTAAATTCGCCCTGCCAAACAGGGCCGCATGGCGCTCTGTCGGACAGGTGCTGTGCAAGTTTGTGCCCTGTGCGATCGGCATGGGGGCGATCGAGATTAATCTCTTTATCGATCAGGCTATCGCTTCGTACCTGCCTGAAGGGTCGGTTGCGCTGAGCTTTTATACCTTCTCGTTTGCGCGGATACCACTCGGTATCTTTGCGAGTGCGTTTGCCATGATTCTCTTGCCCCACCTTTCACGCGTCAGTGTCCGTGCGCCCAAGCGGCTCAGTTTTTACCTGCTCGAGTCAGCTAAATTTATCTGGTGGGTGACGATCCCGGCAACCATTTTTACGATGGTCTTTTCGTACAAGATGTACTACACCCTCCTGCTCTCAACAAACTTTACCGCAACCCATGTGCTCTTTGCGAGTCAGGCGCTTACGATCTTTATTATTGGGCTCTTTGTCCTGTCGTTTGAAAAGATCGTGCTCAACATGTTCTATGCGCTCCACGAGACGTTCCGTCCGACGATGTTTACGATCGTCTCAACGGCCCTCAATACGGGCCTAAGTCTTATGTTTATTCCCTTTTTTGGGTTGAATGGGATCATGCTTGCGGTCGTTATTGCGTCGACCGTCAAGCTCATGCTCTGCATGTGGTCCCTTAGGTCAAAATTTAATTTTGTCTTGTACGGCCGCGCATTTTGGCGCTTCTTGTACCGGTCAGCCATGCAGCTTGCCTGCGCCGCGCTCCTCTTTGCCATCTGCTATTTTGGGGCGCTCTTTCTGATTGGCTACCTGCCAGCAGGGCTTGCTTACGCACTCACCTGGCGGTATTTCTTCTGGCTATGGGTCGGGCCGCTTTGTGGTTTGGTGGCGCTCTTTCTCTACTTCACCCGCAAGCTCTTTGGCATCAGGCTCCACTTTCTTGAGTGATGAGATTGTACTCAAGCCCGACGTAGCTGACGTAGGAAGCGTAGACGGGCATTAGGCTCCACTTTCTTGGGTGATGCCAATTTCTCCCCAATTATTTATCCCGCTAATCTCTTGATTTCCGTTGTTTCGACGCGATAGAATCGTGATTGAATAGGGGAGCATGGGGTCCCCGTACAAGTTATGGAGGAGGGGAGTTATGAGAAAGTTACTGCGAAGTGCCATCTGTTGTGTGGCACTTATTTTTGTATGTGGGGTTATCCGGGGTGATGCCATGGATAACTTTGCAAAAGCGTTAAAAGAGCTTGCTAGTCCGCGGGGGACTGGGGGGTTTGGTGAAGAAGGGGGGTACGACTCGGGTCGCTTGGTGCCTTATGGATCGACAGGTGTGGTTCAAGAGATTGATCCATTCTATCTACTGACACTTGATAAACGTCTTGAATATCTCGATAAGTATTGGAAGACGTTTGATGAGTTGACGCCACAAGCCCAGGCTATGACCAAAAAATATACTTTCGATACTATTTTGCTTACTCTGAGTAGTTTTCTGAGAGACGGTCTGGGGACCATTCGTGGGTTTGTTGAGTTGTTACTTAAGGACAATGTTTTTGCAAAGGCGCCTATTGAAGATTTTGCAGATTTTGTTTTCCTGTTGGGATATTTGGCCAAAGAAATAGTCGATAAATCATATCAAGAAAATCTTCAAAAACTCTATTGGGTCTCAACTTGTATGACAAAAAATGCGCAGAACAGGGAGTCATTCGTTCAGCCAAAGAGTGGTGGGTACATATGCAGAGATCTCGCTTGTGTCGACAGCAGAAAGTGTGTAGCGGTATTCTTTGATTATGGAGTTAAAGCGTTAGAGCCGTGGATTTTGGTGAGTGTAACGGGTGTTGATGTGGATGGACGCCACATCAAAGGCATGCTCGATACCATAATACGGGTTGCTGCCCCTGGTAAAGATCCAAGTTCGCTCAAGATTGTAAAGGATTTTGAGAAGGCTAGCAAAACATTGAATTTGACGCTTAAAATCATGAAAACAACGCGGAACAGTATGATTAAGGCGGGGATTTAACCATGAATAAAATAATTACACGGGCAGTCTGTATCGGGGTTATAGCCATAGCGGCGAGTCTTTTTGGTGAGATGGGCACCGATATGCTCAAGACAAGAAATTTTTTTAAAAAAACCTGTCAACTTGCTAACCTTAGCGGCAATGTAAACAAACAGATGCCCAAGGGTCTTGCTAAGAATCTGGCTGAGGATATACTTGGTGGCATTACCAATCTTTCTAATATAGGGCTTAATACCATTGATCTTATCGGAGAACGAGAGCTGATGATTGATGGTAATAAGATTAGTGTCGATGTGCTCAGCAAGAGGTTCGACTGTTTATTAAAAGATGATGCTGTTCTTAAAAAAGGGGCCACGGGGTACAAGACGGACAAGGGTGTAGACCTTAAAGCGGGCTGTCCCGGTGTGGGGTGTGTTGATACTGATGCCTGTTTCGCGCTTACCATGCGTGATACCATGTATCTTATGAAACCGATTATAGAAAATTTCGTTGGTAAAGTTGTCCTGGATTCTAAAACCGGTGAGCCAACTGGCCAGATTCAAAAGGGATTGTTTCTGAATTTTAATGATGCAATTTTGCAGATCCTTAATTCTTTGAAGGTGAAAAGTACTGTTCAGATTTTTGAAGAGGGCGACCCTGAAGAGAGCGCAAAAATTGAGAAGGTTCAAAAACGTATGATATCTTTGGCGTCGTCATTAGAATCGATGAAAAAACTTTTTGAAGCAGCCCAAAAGATTGGTACTTTTTTTGCCCAGACATTTGGGGTCTTTGTGCCAGCGATGGACGTTGCTGTGGTTATCATAGGCGGTGATCCAGTTTTGGACTTTATGTATATACCAGATGCGAATAAGAATACCATCAGAGCATCTGCGGGTGGTGATGAGGGTATTGGACCGGTCAATTTTAATATTAGCGACATAGAAAAGGATTACCAAGGTCTTTTTTAATTAAAGGGTGAAATAAGATGAAGCGTTTTCTTGCCGCATCCGGTATCGTACTACTACTGGGCAGCGCAATCTCATTCGGTAAAATCGCACCGTTTGATTTCGATTTTGACGAAAAAATTGTGGTACCCGAGAAAACGTCAAAATATCATCTTATTCCACCCACCTGTATTTTGAGCCAAGAAGCCCTCGAAATCGAGTTCGATATTCCTCTGATTGGCAAAGTGCTCTTCCGCTCGGTAAAAACGAGCGCCGGCAAAGAGGGTATGGAGGCGATCGTCACCCCTCTGAAAAAGCCTATTGTTATCGGGCCGCTTACCATCCACAACACGGGAAAGTTCTCCTTTGCCGATGGTAAGATCTCATTCATCGGGACCGCTACCCTCGACCTTGGGTACAAAAAGTTCGAGGCAAAGATCGGGTTGCGTGAGTTTGATTTTGACCAGGAAAAAACCTATGAATCAGCAGGTGGCGTTAAGAGGATCGAGCGCGTAGCAGCGCGCTGTATCTTTGGCATCGAGCTTGTCGGGGAGGGCTCTGCTCTTGAGATTATCCCCGGTCTTGCCGTTACGGCAAAGTCGTTCGATCTGGTTTTGAGCGAAAAACCCCCATCGCTAACCTTGAGAGGGTTTATTGGTAAGGCGCCGGTGGTGCTCGAGACGATACTCGACATAAATAAGAGAGAGTTAAAGATGGAGGGTGCGTTGAGTCAATGTAGATTGATCGACATCGCTCCCTTCTTTAAAAATTCTCCCCTCGAAACTTTCTCATTTGATGGTGCATGGCATCTGACCAGTGCTGGTGCGGCGCACTTTGAGGGAAGGCTCTATGGGGATACCCCCAAAGAAAAGGCTATTATTGAGCCATTCACGGGACTTAAGCTCTCGTTTGATAGCATCACTTTTGATTACAAAAAAGACCGGTCCGCGGATATTGTAGTAAAAACAACATTTATGGGGGCAAAAGTCGACTATACCGGTACGTATGATGTGAAGACGCACGAGCTTCTGCTCACCGGTCAGATGAAAGATCTGCATCTGACTGACCTGCTCACTGTCTTTAGAGATACCGATTTTAAAAATATCGTCTTTAATGCCGAAGCACAGCTCTCATCCAAAAAGGGTCTTACGCTCAGGGGCCGACTGCAGGATGAGAAGCTAAAGACGCCCCTCTACGGCCTACTGCTCCGTAATGTGCGGGTTGATTGCGAGACCGAGAAACAGAAGTGTGCGGTGACCGGTGAAGCCGATATTTTGGGGCTGCCGGTATCGGTATCTTTTGGTCTTGGCTGGGGGGCGCAGACAGGGGTGATCCTGTCGGCCGGTGTTAAAGAGGGGGTGGAGTCGTGGCAGCCGTTCCGCACGATTCTGAAGAAGGGTGACCCAAAGGAGGACGACAAGTTAGAAATTTTGCGCGCCATAACGGTGGAAAATCCTAAGTTGCGCGTTTCGCTGGGGCTCGCAACGGGTGAAGTTGAACAGCCAGCCAAGAAGCTGGTAGACAAGAAATACGAAGAGACTGGCAGCGAACAAGAGACGACCTATATTGTCCTTGAAGACCTGAAAACAAAGGGCACACACATTGGCCTCACCGTCTCTGGCAAGATGCGCGCGGGCAAGCTGCTCGCAGATGTGGTGAAAGAGGCTGGCAAGATTACCCAGCTTAACAGCGACATTTTCGGTCTGATTAGACCTAAAGATATAACCGTTGATGCGGTCTTTAAAATTGGCATCTCACAGGGGCAAAAGTTTAATGTGGTTGGCTTCTTGTATCTGCCAGAAGGCTTTAATCTTATCGACATACTGCCCCCAAAAGAAGAGTTTGAAAAGTCTCTCGGTGAGAAGAAGGGACTTATTCTCTACCAGATTCTTACGCTGGTGCGGATGGACTATGGCAAATTGGTCGTCTGCCTTAACGATGAAACGATCGATGGGGTCAAATATAAGTCTGGGTTGAGTATCGATACCAATATAGCTATTGGTGACAATATTCAGCAGTCTATTTTTTCTGCGATCCCATTCCTCAAGAGTATTTTTGAAAAGAAGGGTGAGCGGGGCGCGGGCTTCAGGTTCCTCTGCAGTTTCGATCCATTGAATCCTAAAAATTTTGTTCTGAAGATCGGGTTGACGACGGGCGACATCACCCTCTCGATACCAAAAATAACAAAAGCATTGCCGTCACCGTTACCGTCTATCGACATCGGACCATTCGATTTTTCTAACGGAGTGATCGATTTTCTTGCCCGTGGTGATGGCGTTGGTGCTGCAGTCAGTTTTGTGTTCCTTCCGCACGAAGAAGCCTCTCCTAAGCAGCAACCGATCCGTTTTAGCGGTGAGTTGAAGGCGACGCCCACGGCGATCGGCGTGGAGCTGTCGAGTGCCGGTATATGGCACAACCCGTTTGGCATCGAAAAGCTTTTTAAGGGCGGCTTTGCAGTGGGAAACATCGGGTTTAAAATATCTGAGACGTACGACAATTTTGTCGAGATCCCTGCATCGTATGGCTTGAGCCTGCTTGCGGTGGGTGCTCTCGGCTTCTCTGGCGAGGTTAGCATGGGCAAGACCAAGCCGCTTAAGCTCTGGGTCTTTTTCAAGTTGGGAAAAGATCTTACCGATTTTGCTCTCGAGATAGGGCTCCGGCAGCCAGAAGAGCTGTTGAACCTGCTGCAGGGCTTTGCCGAGATGCTTAAGTTTGGTGTTGGCAGGGACAATAAACCAACATTTGATCTGAGCAAACTAATTGTTGGTCGGGTGAACGAAGCATCCCTTAAACTGACGCCGTTTGGGGGAAATATTGGTGAAGTTGATACCACGACCGGTGTGGGCGGTGCGCTGCTTGGAGAGCTTTTTGGGATGCCGATGGGCGCAATGCTCTCAATAAACAGCAGGGGTATCAAGATGCACGGGTACCTGCCGGATGTCAAAATTTCTTTTTCAAAGAGTGCGACCGGCCCGTATCTTCTCATTACACATGCTGGTGGAAGTGGAGTAGACCTGCAGAAGCTGCTGCGGGGCTATTTTGATACCCGTGTGCCATCGCAGATTGGCCCTGAGTTTAATTTCACCTTGACGCTTGATGAGCTGCCGCAACTAAAAATGAATGGTGAAGTACGCCTCAATCTCGATGATAAGAACGTGTTGTTTAGGAGCCTTACCGATATCGAACTTTCGACTAGCCGTCTCGCATTTAAGACCATTGCACAGGTCGGGCCCGATTGGGCGGGCATGCAGGCGAATATCACTGCAAGCACGGTACATTTAGATAGTCCTATTCAATTCTTACGGGACATTCAGCCAGAAAAACTTTCCCTCGAGATCGAATTTACCAACACCCTAAGTGATGCCATTCTCAGGGTTATCAAAACGGATAAAAAGGTGCCAGGGGTTGTTGCTGCGCTCCTGCCCTACATTGAGAAGCTCATTAAGTTGGGCAATGTCAAAAAGATCTACTGGAAAGGTACTCTTGCCGATCTTTCGAAGGGGCGCATCCCAGGCATTAAAGGTGATATTGAGATCAATGGCAAGGTCTTCCAGGGCAATCTGGGTGATCTCGATTTTAGGTCACCAGGCGATTTCAACCGGAGCGTTGCACAGATTTGGCTGAATCTGCTGCGCATAGGTGGAGCTGTGCTGCAAGAGTTTTTGGGCATAACGGTCTTTATACCCCCTTGTGCGCCGAGCGTGTTGGTTGAATGCCAGAATCAACGTAAAGACCTTGAGGTGAGCGTGACTGAGCAGCAAGAAAAAATAACCACAAAAGTTCCCTGGTGGAAAACTAAAGGGTACAAGGGGTACGAAATTGTCGATACGCTCTGCCAAAATAAGCCAGAAGAGAGTGGACAACCGGAGGTCAAACCGCCGTCGGCCTGGCTTGGTATAGAGCCTCCAGCAGCCTCTGCGCCAGATACCCGCAAGACCTACACGGTCACTATCAATAACAAGCCGGTTATACAGATCTCTTGTCTGTATAGCTCTTTTAGAAAAGACGGGAAAGAGAACATTGAGGTTGAGATCAGTCGTCTGGATCCTGACGGAACTGCTCATCTGGTTGCGACACAGAAAAATTATGGGGACAAGATCGTTGATTTTTCCTTCGCAGGGCTTGCGCCTTTTGTCTTCAAGGTGGAAGTCATACGGCAATTTGGACTTAGTCTTGACCAGGCCAAGATTAAATTTTATGTGCAGGCTTGTACCGTCAACGCATGGGTTGAGGTGATAAAACAGCAGAAGGTGCCTCTGCAGGTTGTTGATATGCAGACCGGCCAGTCTTTTGATATCCCTTATTATGATACAAAGGACCCGATCTTTTTTACCCCGCTAAAATGGGCAACACTTGCACCGATCTGTCGGTCACCTTCGGGCGTGATAGAGAAGTTCTATAAACTTATAGTTAATGGCGCACCGCTGGCGATGGTCAAGTGCCAGCTCTCTTCTGATGGTAGGATGGCTACCCAGATTAGGACACCTGATAATAGCCGTTGCCTCCGTGATAGCGCGGGTACCGGACAGAACATAAAACATAATTTTGGTTCGTATACGGTCTCTTCAGAAGGGATTAACGAAGCGATCCCGAGCCAGAGCAAGTTTAGGCTCTATCTCCAGGAAAATAGCTGGAAAGGGCAGGGGCCTACGTGTTGAGCGGCTTAAGCCCAAAGTAGCTGACGCAGGAAGCGTAGACGGGCGGCTGGCAGAAGTGATAAGTGAGAGATATTTTGAGGGTCATGAAAGTGGAAAAATTATATCTACTGCTTCTGTTCGTACTGGGCAGTGCATTTGGTTTATTGACGGGAACTACTGCAGCCAAGAAGAACGATGTGATTGCCAAGTTTGCGCAAGCGCTTCAGGGGCTCGCTGAAGAAGAGCAGAGCGGGGGTGCCAAAGCTCGTGGTCGTACACCGGGGGGCCATAAACCAAAACCGCACAAGCTTCCGGCAGAAGAACCTGTGCTAGAACCGTCTATAGAACCGTCTGTAGAGCCGTCTATAGAGCCGGTGATAGAGCCCGTTGAGCCACCGGCAACAGAACCTGCAAAAGAACCGGCGAAAGAGCCGGATGTTACTGTTTCGTCGTGCACAGCAAAGGCTTTTATAGAGGCAACAAACCAGCGTAAAGATATTAAAAATCTCGAAATCATCATGGATCAGGGTGGTGAAAAGACCGCACTACCGCCGGACAAGGCCTACGTATCGCTTGGGCATGTCTGTTGGGACCCAGAGAAAGAGATGTCCAGGAAAGGGAAATTGTTTGTGGCGGGGACCGAAGTAGCAGAGATGGATTTTAAGTTTTTCAAGGACAAGGCGAGTGGTGGTGAGGCGCGCGTTGCAACGATTCGCATTCCTGCATCACACGGTCGAGCTGCTTTCAGTGTGACCGGTAAGAGTGACGAGCAGATTGCAGCAGTCATTCTGCTTGCTGAGGGGATACGTCTGCTGGTAAAGATACTGCCGTTAAAAGAGCTTTTCAAATCAAAATTTAAGATATATATTCAGCCGCTCGAAGAGTGCGGCGCACGGGCCTTTGTGGAGGTCATTAATCAGCGAAGTGATCTGCAGGTAGCTGTCGAAGATGCGTATGGCAAAAAGCGAGCAGTTCTCGATACTGCCCACGAGCCGAACGGCTACGCCACGCTCGATCCGATCTGCCAACCAAAAACTGGTGTAGCAGTAGAGACTTATACGGTCCTGATTAACGGCAAACCTGCAGCAAAGGTGCGCTGTACTTTCGGTATGGAAGCGGATAGAGAGGTGCGCAGGGCGGACATCATGGATCTCACCGATACGGTACTAGTGACCGGCACGCAGTGGGGCTTCTGGTATAATTTTGGAGATTTCCGCTTTAAGGTTGAGTCGATAAAGGAGCTGACGGCGGGTATTCAACAGTCCAAATTTAAGATCTATATTCAAAAAAATGAGTGTGAGCAGAACGCCGTTGTTGAGGTACAAAATCAGCGTGAAGATGTTGCATTGAATATAGCTGCTTGTGATGCAAATGGCAACCTTGCAGGTAAAGAAACCGCGATTCCCTATCATGGCACCACAGCCTACCTCTCGTTTGACAAGATCTGCCAGCAATCGAGCAACTCGGAGATTGCTGCCGAAAAGTATTATAAAATTACTGTTAATAACATGCCGCTTACGATCATCAAATGCGTCTTTTATGGTACTGGTAAACTCGAATTTGCGCCTATCGCCATCCAGGGTGATAAAACAGAGCAATTCGACGTGATGAGTGACGTGGGATGGCGTAAGGAATGGCGATTTGGTACGGTTGCGCGGGTTACGGGTGAGGCGTTCAAAGAGGGTGGCCAGAGTAAGTTTAAGTTTTTTATTGAAAAGACTACCTGCACGCAAGATGCGTGGGTTGAGGTCACCAACCAGCAGAAGGTTGCACTAGTTGTTAAAGATCTGGACACGCATAAAGAGTACGATATTCCCGAAGGCCGTCCATGGGTCTCGCTACCACCCATCTGCCGTCCCGGCACCGGTGCGGCTGAGAAGTACTACCAGGTAATAGTGGCTGGCACGCCGCTGGCGACGGTCAAGTGTCTCTTATTCTCTGATGGCAAAATGGCCACCCACATCAGATCGGTTGATAACACCGTTCTGCTGCGTGATAATCAGGGCACCATACAGAAGATACGGTATAATTTTGGCGAGTATGCGGTTGAGGTCGAAGAGCTTGACGAGGGCCTGCCCCGACATAGCAAGTTCAAGATCCGGTTGCAGCACAAAAGCTGAGGGGTGCCTGGGGGCGCAGATGACTGTTGCAAAATTGGTGGGCGGTACGCCAATCATGGTATACTTACACTGTACTGGTAGAAATATGTCCCTTACCATAAGGACGCTTGCATGAAATTTTTTAATACCGCTGGTCCGGTCGATCCGTCCGAGCACTACTATGTTCCCCATCGCTTTAATGAGCCAGAGATTCGACAGCTTATTGAACAGAAAAAATATTATATTCTTCATGCCCCACGTCAAAGTGGTAAGACGACAGGGCTTTTGCAGATCGTTAAAATGCTCAATAACGAGGGACAGTACAAGGCCCTCTATGTGAATTTTGAGCCAGCACAAGGTGCGCGTAGTAATGTTATTGATGGAATGAGCACAATTCTGAAAGCACTAAAAATAGAGATTTTAAATACATTTGGGACAGACGATCCTGGCTACCAGTTCCTGATCAAAGATGAGCATACTCAGCGGATTACGGGTAATTCGTTACAAGAATTTCTTAACTATTGGGCGAACCATGTTGACAAGCCGCTTGTTATTTTTATCGATGAGATCGACTCGCTAGTAGGCGACACGCTTATCTCAGTATTGCGTCAGCTGCGTGCCGGTTATACCCGTCGTCCATTCCAGTTTCCGCAGAGTGTCTGCTTGGTGGGGGTGCGTGATGTGCGCGACTATCGAATCTATTCCGACCAAGAAGGAGCCATGGTGCTTGGTGGCAGTGCGTTTAACATCAAATCCGAGAGCTTGACGCTTCCCGGTTTTACACCGGCGCAGGTGCGAAATCTCTACGAACAGCATACGGCTGAAACGGGACAAAAATTTACTGACGAGGCCATCGCTTATGCCTACGAGCAGACGCAGGGACAACCATGGCTGGTCAATGCACTGGCATACCAGGCCTGTTTTAGGGATGTTATCGATCGCTCGCAACCCATTACATTAGAGGTAATGGAACGTGCAAAAGAAGAACTTATCAGAAGGCGTGACACACATATTGACGTGTTGATCGATCGTCTTGAAGAGCCGCGGGTGCGTAACATTATTCAGGCCATCTTAATTGGCGGTGGCGGAGCAGAAAATTTTCCGACTGATGATCTGCAATATGTGCGTGATTTGGGCCTTATCAAGCCATATGGTATTGCGATAGCAAATCCTATATACCAGGAAATTATTCCGCGTGAGCTTGCCTATACAAAACAGGCGGAGCTTGTTGAGTTGCAAAAGACGTCATGGTATCTGCGTGCGGACGGCTCACTCGATATGAAAAAATTATTAGCAGCATTCACTGAGTTTTTTCGCGAGAATAGTGAGTTTTGGCTTAAGCGCTTCGCTTATGAGGAGGCCGGACCACATATCCTTTTGATGGCTTTTTTACAGCGCATTATTAATGGGGGCGGATCGATTCATCGTGAATATGCCCTCGGCCGGCGTCGTGTTGATCTTCTCGTTTTGTGGAAAAACCAACGGATTGTAGTTGAAATGAAGCTCTGGAACGGCCCAAAGGCTCTTGAAAAAGGGCTTGAACAGACTGCAGAATACATGGATACTTCTAGAGCAACCGAGGGCCACCTGGTTATTTTCGACCGCAGGCTTGATAAGTCGTGGGATGAGAGAATCTACCATCGGCAAGAGATGGTTGGCGACAAGACCATTGATGTCTGGGGAATGTAGTTAACCCCAAGGCGAAGACGGGTTAGTGGCAAATAGGGGTTAGATAACCGATTATGGTATACTTAGACTATTGATAGAAATACGCCCATTACCACGAGGACGTTGCCATGAAGTTTTTTTCGATAGAAGGGCCGGTCAATCCGGAAAAGCATTATTGTTTACCGCTTAAGACGCGTCTTGATGAAGAAGAGCTGCGTTTACTTATTACACAAGACAAGTATTTCGTTCTGCACGCCCCGCGGCAGACGGGCAAGACGTCGACCATGATTAATTTTGCCAGAACGCTCAATGAAGAGGGTGTTTATACTGCTCTATACGTTAATATCGAGGGTGGACAAGCCGCACGTGCAGACTATAATTATGCCTTGCCGATGATCGTGCAGGAAATTGCCACACGAGTCACTGAGCAATTGCCTACAGAAAAAGCTTTTTTGGAGATTTTTAAAGATCTCAAAAAGGAAGCCGTTCCTGCGGGAAGTCTGCTGACAACACTTCTGAGTAGGTGGTGTGCACAATCGCAAAAACCGATAGTGCTTTTTATTGACGAGATCGACTCTCTTGTTGGCGACACGTTAATTTCGGTATTGCGGCAGCTGAGAGCAGGATATGATAAGAGGCCAAAATACTTTCCTCAATCGCTCTGTCTTATTGGTGTACGTGATGTTCGCGATTATCGCATCTGGTCTGATGAAAAACAGGCGATGGTGCTTGGTGGCAGTGCGTTTAATATTAAAGCAAAATCGTTGCGCATGGCAGATTTCACTGAGCCTGAGGTGCGAGCCCTCTATCTGCAGCACACGGCTGAGACTGGCCAAAAATTTACTGACGATGCCATCGCGTATGCTTTTGAGCTTACGCAGGGGCAGCCCTGGCTGGTGAACGCCTTGGCCCAGGAAGCATGTTTTGAGCTTCAGACCGATCGCACCAAGCCTATTACAAAAGATATTATTGAGACCGTAAAAGAGATACTCATTAAGCGGCGCGACACCCATCTTGATGTCCTGCTTGACCGTCTTAATGAACCGCGCGTATACGCTATTATCGATGCCATAATAAATGGGCAGAGTGAAAAGCGTCTCTTTCCAAACGATGACGTGCTCTATTGTATCGATCTGGGACTTATTAAGCGCGATAAGTATGAGGTTGCTAATCCCATCTATCAAGATATTTTTCCACGGGCGCTCACCCAGACTGCCCAGAACCAGATTGAGGTTCCAGCTTCTTTCTACAAAAATGTTGATGGTTCGCTTAATACCGTGGCGCTGTTAGAGTCATTTCAGCAATTTTACCGAGAAAATTCTGCTTCGTTGCTTACCGATTTTAATTACCGCGAATCAGGGCCGCATCTATTGTTGATGGCATACCTGCAGCGAGTTATCAATGGTGGCGGCAGCATTCATCGTGAATATGCGCTTGGTCGCAAACGGGTGGATCTACTTGTTCGTTATCGTGACCAACGAATTGTGATAGAAATGAAGGTCTGGCATGGACCCAAGGCTCTTGAAAAAGGGCTTGAACAGACTGCAGAATACATGGATATTTCTAGAGCAACCGAGGGCCACCTGGTTATTTTCGACCGCAGGCTTGATAAGTCGTGGGATGAGAGAATCTATCACCGGCAAGAGATGGTTGGCGACAAGACCATTGATGTCTGGGGGGCGTAGATATCCCCGCCCTTTACGGGGTGCGATTCTCCGCACACCCTGGCGCAAGAGCCCGACGAAGCCGAAGGCGAAGACGGGCGTGGCTGGTTACTCTTTCTTGATAAGTGGCATCTTTTTTAGCGCGTCACCAAGATCGTAGAGACTGACAAATTCTTTGTTTTTTTGATCTTCACGCAAGAATGTAGGAATACTTGTGACTGTAGCTTCATATTTTTCCAATAATAGTTTTTTGTTAACGCCTACGTGTCCTTCTGTATTGCCCATGGCGTCTGCGGTGAGGATATCATCTTTTGTGGCTTTAACTTTCAACAGCGCGGTGCTTGCAGCCAAAAAGGCCATATCGGGATTTGGCCCCTGAACAATATTGCATAGCAGTCTGGCGAGTTCTGCGTGGTGTTGGTATCCGGCATGTTGAGCGAAGATTTCAAGATAGTTTCGATAGACCGCGATGTCCAGATTGTCTTGTTTTTGTTCATTTTTATTTGTTGAGCATGCGGATGCAATGCACTCGTACGCGCCGGGGAGCATCGATAGATATGTGCCCAGGTACGTATAATCCGACGCAAGTTTTCCAGCTGCTACTGCTGCTTGCGCCGTTCGGCCGAGCAGGCTGATCCCCTGGACTGCTCGTTTTTTAAGGAAATACTTAAGAGCATAACGAAGGTCAGCTGCCTGTTTCGCCATCTTATCATCACGCTCTGGGTTTGCAAGGATACGCGAAACCCTGATGATCATCTGTTGGCGGTACTTGTCAAACTTGAAATTGAAACCTTTCATCTTTTCTAGTTCAGCGAACCGCACAAGATTTTGGGCTTCTTGAATGCAGCCGGGATCATACGTCGCATTCTCTTCTTTCTCATCCTTAGTCTGCTCTTCGAAGAGTTTTATGAGTGCGGGAATGCGCGTGAAAATGTCTTTTTCTTCAAGAATTTTTGATATTTCAACCACAACTTTTTTCGGCTCTATCTTTTCTTCTATCTTCTTCTCATTCTCTTTTTCATTTTTATTTTCTTTTTCATTCTTGGGGATATTCATCGCTGGCGCTGAGTTACTTCGACGCCTTACTTTTGAATTGTTCTCAAGCTTGTTGAGTTCAAACTTATTCTTCTTTTCTATCTTCTCATTTTTTTCTATCTTCTCGTTCTCTTCTATCTTCTCGTTCTCTTCTATCTTATTATTTTCTATCTCATTATTTTCTATCTCATTGTTCTCTTTTTCTTTTTCTTTCTCGTTTTTCTCTTTTATCTTATTATTTTCTATCTTATTGTTTTCTTCTTTTTTTATCTTCTCGTTCTTTTCTACTTTCTTATTTTCTACTTTCTTATTTTCTACTTTCTTATTTTCTACTTTCTTATTTTCTACTTTCTTCTTGGCTTCTTTTGGGTTGATGGTCAGATCTATTTGTTCAATTTTTTCAAAGACCTTTCTCACATCTCCGCCGGTCAAGAACGCGTTTTTAATGAGGATTTTTTTGTGTTTTGTGACAAGTTCTTTATATTGTTTCGTGTATGCTAAGTTATCCTTTTTAAGGGCTTCTGCACGGATCAATTTTTTTTCGTGATCGATGTTGGTATTTTGCGTAATTGCTTTTGTGGAATTCTTGTTGTTTTCCAATGCTGTATTGAGACCGGTGACCAACCTGGGAACAATGATATCGAGAGAGGCCTGTTTTTTATTACTTAAGCAAATTTTTTTATTCTTGTGTTCATCAAAAATATCACGGATTGCCCCATAGATTGTCCCTTTGTCGCAATTTGCGAGAGAGCTTCCTATCAAGTCAATGATCTCTGTCTCATTCTCGCAGTAAACATCTTTATGTTTTCTAAGTTCGGATTCAACTATTGCCTTAACATTTGTTGTATTTGGATACTCAATTTCTATTATTGCGCTATTAATATTGGTTTTTCCACCATTAAGTCGTGATTGTATTGTTGGAGATAATTCATCGGGTGAAGTATTTGTGCCACCGAACCAGTGTATTTTATTCCCGGCTAAGGTGTCGAGAAAAGTGGTAGTATCAATATCATTATTGCCAGTTTTCCCCTCTCTGCTAGCAGTTTCATTGGATGCAGCAAATGCCTCATCAAATATTACCGCTGTTTTTCCCCCTTTTTCATTTTCATTTACCAATTTTTGTGCATACCATATATACAATTTACTAGGGATGCCTACGTATGTCTGTTTTAAAAAGCTTGAGGCATTGGGGATGAAATGAACAGTATATCCTATGGTGCATAACCACTCGGTAAATAATTCCAAAGACTTTGTTTTACCTGAAGATGTTTTTCCATGGAAAAGTCTGAAGAGTGAGGTGCAATCCTCTGCCTTGGGATCAAAGCCTTGTAATTTATCAAGCAATGTGTGTATTTCCACTTCACTGTGTATTTCCTTTATTCGCTTGAGAAGGGCATTCGAATCCCCCCTCTTAGGTCTGTATACTTTTTCAGCTGCCAAGATCTCTGCTTTTGCTAACTCGAGTTGTTCATTCGCTGAGGGCTGTTCAGAGAGTAGGCTAGCTTTGTCAGTGCCGGTACCAGTAACATAGCTTAACATTTTTGAGATGGCAGCACTGATACCCATTTGAATGCCGCCAAACATTGTGGTGCCCGTTAAAATTTGTGTGTAAAGGGACTGTTTTACGCTTTTTTTTACTATATCTTTGCCTACAAAATCGGAGACGTATTTTGCAGCATGCATCGTTGCCATTGTAGACAAGGGCATTGCTAGAAGATGTGCCAAAAACTCTTTTTTGTTAGCTTCTTTGACCAATGCACACATCTTTGGCGTAGCACGGACCACATTATTTGCAATAAGCACCTTAATAATGCCATCTTGGACGCTGGTGGGTTTTATAAAACTCCAACTTTTTTTTCCGTAACTGAGCCCTAAGCTTCCAATATCTTTCATCAGCTTAGCTACATCTATCGGTTTGTCGTCTGTTGTTTGATCCGAAGCGGCTGAACAAAAAGTCGAGATAGTGCATAATCCGCAGATAAGTAATACTAATTTTTTCATAGTCACATCATGTTATTTAATTGGTTTGTGTATGCATTTGTGAGGAGGCCTGCGGCCTCGCCGGTTCTTCTGTCCTGTTCATTGCGATCTTTATTTGCGAGATTGGCTGCATTTTTCACCGCACTCTCACTCTGTTGCCACTCAATAAGACGGAGCTTGGCCTCTTGTGGGATTGCCGGCATAGTCTTCCCGATTTGCTCGAGCTCATTAAAACTTTTACTAACTTCCGCATATTTTTCGTTTGTTGTGGCAAGACTTTTTTCTAGTTCAGCCATCTTTTCCGGCGACGTAGAGATTTCTGGTGGAGTGCTTGCTGGCCAGATCTGTGAAAAGAGGTTAAATGATGTTAGGGCAGCGGCGGCTCCAGTCATAACGGATATAAATGGAACCCCAATGGACCGAGCGACAAATTTTGTTTGGAGGATAA
This sequence comes from uncultured Candidatus Babeliaceae bacterium, assembly GCA_964638315.1. GTDB lineage: Bacteria > Babelota > Babeliae > Babelales > Babelaceae > CAZWYO01. The sequence continues at coordinate 33,168 of CAZWYO010000007.1, forward strand.
ATAGGGTTATATTCCCCAAGATTATTTTTTTGCGCTGCTTCCGCAGTAGCGGAACATTGTCTCTGAGAAATTTTTTGACCTTTGCACGTATTCCGTCATCCGAGATACCTTTTTTTAGTGCCCTGCGCGCTTTCTTGATATTTCCTTCTAAATCTTGGTACGCGATAGTTAAGTTTTCCAGTTGCTTGCGACACCGTCGAATCTTTTTTTTGTGGAGCATTTTTTGTGATAAAGAATCTAGTAGGTGGAAGATAAGTGCGCTCGTAGAGGCGCCGCACAGGATACTGCTCAGTATTACCAGGGTAGTTTTACTGTCGCTGCGATAGCTAACTTGGCTGCGCGCGATCGTAGTTTTGAGCTCCTCGAGCCCTTTTCCCAACTGATCTTTTTCTGTCCGGCGGAGGTCCATCTGTTCTTGGTGCGCGTTCTTCTTGTCTATTCGTTCTGCGAGTGATTCGGGCTTTCCATCAGGACAATAGGGTTTTAGTTTTTCCCAGATTTTTTTGTTTTCGTCTCGTGTCATTTTTTCTCGCAGATCATAAACGGTCTGCTTATATTTTTTCTCCGCTACTTTTTTTGGATCTTGTGACGGGCCGCTAGCTATTATTTTTACTGGTGCTTTGAAGCAGACGTTCAGCATCGGATCTACCACGGTCTGTTTTACGCTATCAACGAGTGGGGCTATGTTCTGTTGGTAGCCTTTTTTTATCCCCTCGAGATTCTTCATGTCTTCTTCAGTCGGTGCAAATTTTTCTTTGATGGGGGGGAGAAAGGTGTTTGTTTTCTGTCTGAACAGTTTTTTAACGTCCACCACCAGATCCCAAAACGAGACCGGCTTCTCGGGGACCGACTTCTCGGGGACCGTGCCTGAACTTGCCCCAGCACACACCTGCGCCTGCCCAAGCAGACACAAGAGGATACAGGAGGTAAAAAACTTTTTCATAGTCACCTCTAATTTTTTTCATGTTTTTTTTCATGGGCTTCTTCATGATTTTCATGAGGTAATTGTACGGTAAAAATGTGCGTCTGTACACTATTTTTTAGAAAAAGATAGGCAACTGGCCAGTTTTGCCGGCGGGACCATGCGGGAATCCGTTTCTTCCTGAAAATATCGCAAATTCTGTTATACTTTAAGTATGATTTGACGTTGTCTCCCCAATCTATTTTGCCAAGGAGCGTGCATGAAATTTTTTTCGATAGCAGGACCGGTGGATCCGAAGGACCATTATTGTCTGCCCGTTGCAGACCGCTTGAATGAAACAGAGCTGCGTTTACTTATCGAGCAAAAAAAATATTTTATTTTGCATGCCCCACGGCAGACTGGCAAGACGTCGACCATGATTAATTTTGCCAAAACGCTCAACGCGGAGGGCGTGTATACGGTTCTGTACGTTAATCTTGAGCCTGCACAAGCAGCACGGAGTGACTATCTTAAGGGCATGTATACTATTTTGGAAGAATTCCAGAGTCACCTAGAGGTTCAACTTCCGGATGAAAAGAAAATTATTAGTTACTTAATAGAAAAAATTGCTAGCCAAAAACTTTCAGGATCGAGCCTTAAAAGCATGCTGCAGTATTGGGCGCAAAACAGCGCAAAACCAATTGTTCTCTTTCTTGATGAAATCGACTCGGTTGTTGGTGATACTTTAATCTCTGTGTTGCGCCAATTGCGCTCTGGCTACGTTCAAAGGCCACAAGCCTTTCCTCAATCGCTCTGTCTCATTGGCGTCCGTGATGTGCGCGATTATCGTATCTGGTCTGATGAAAAGCAGGCAATGGTGCTTGGCGGAAGTGCGTTCAATATCAAAACAAAATCGCTTCGCATGGCAGATTTCACTGAGCCTGAGGTGCGTGCCCTCTATTTGCAACATACGGCTGCGACCGGCCAAAAATTTACTGACGATGCCATCACATATGCTTTTGAGCTTACTCAGGGGCAACCATGGCTGGTCAATGCCCTGGCGCAGGACGCGTGTTTTGAGCTTCAGACCGACCGTGCTAGACCGATTACCAAAGACATTATTGATACCGCAAAAGAGATACTTATAAAGCGTCGCGATACCCACCTGGACGTACTCATCGATCGGCTCCAAGAGCCTCGCGTGCGCAATATCATTGATGCAATAATTACGGGTAACATTAAGACGGCTGATGAGCTCAAGCAGGATGACATTCAATATGCGCGTGACTTGGGGCTCATCAAGATGAAGGGCCTGGAAATCGCCAATCCGATCTACCAAGAGGTAATTCCGCGTGAGCTTACCTATGCCAAACAGGAAGAGATGATCCAGGATATCAAGTGGTACCAAAATCCGGATGGGTCGCTGAATATGACGTTGCTTCTTGAGGCGTTTGCAGAATTTTATCGAGAGAATTCTGCCGACTGGCTTGCGGATTGTAAATACAAAGAATCTGGTCCACACCTGCTCATGATGGCATTTTTGCAACGTGTCATTAATGGGGGAGGGAGGATACATCGGGAGTATGCCCTTGGGCGTAAGCGCCTCGACCTTCTTTTGGCCTGGCAAAAACAGAAAATTGTCATAGAGCTCAAGGTCTATAAAGATGCAAAAACATTGCCAGATGGACTCATGCAAACGGCTGGGTACATGGATACATCAGGCGCTAGCGAAGGGCATCTGATTATCTTTGACAAGCGGGCAAAGAGTTGGGAAGAAAAGATCTACACTAAAAAAGAAACAGTCGACAATAAAACTATTACCGTCTGGGGAATGTAATGGCCGATCATATTATTGTCCGTAATGCAGGCGCATTGCACGGGCGGGTGGAACTTGCGGGAGCCAAAAATGCCGTCCTGCCGATCATAATCTCCCTCATCCTGACGAGCGGCGTCTCTCGCATCCGCCGGGTGCCGGCCTCACAGGATGTCTTTGTCCTGATCGATCTTCTCACCCTGCTCGGCGCACGGGTCACTTTTGACCAGGAAAAGCACGAGCTTGTCGCCGACACCACCAATCTTGCCCCCGCACCTATTCCCGCCAGCATCATGCAGAAGATGCGCGCGTCAGTGCTCGTCATGGGGCCGCTGCTCGCCCGGTTTGGATGGGCGGAACTTGCGTTCCCCGGCGGAGACGCCATCGGGGCGCGCCCTATCGATTTCCACCTCAAGGCCTTTGCAGCCATGGGGGCGGAGGTTGAAGTTCGCACTGATCGGGTGGTTGTGCGGGCCAAAAAATTATCGTCATGCCATTTTATTCTCGACTACCCGAGCGTCGGCGCCACCGAAAACATTCTGATGGCCGCGGTCCTGGCCCCGGGTGAGTCACGCATCGTTAATGCCGCGCTCGAGCCAGAGGTCATGGATCTTATTGAAGTCTTGCGCAAGATGGGAGCAGAGATCGACTTTGCATTCCCTGCAACCATCGTGGTACGAGGTGTCCAGGCCCTGCGGGCTTTCGAGCACGACGTGATTCTCGACCGGCTCGAAGCAGGAACGTTTCTGCTTGCTGCGGCAATCACGGGGGGGGCGATCGAGATCCCGGGCATTGCGGCAGAGACCCTTGAGCTCTTTACCAAAAAATTGACTGACATGGGACATCAGATTTCTGTGGGAAGTGATGGTCGTGGGATTGCGATCAGAGCCACCGACCAGCCAGTTGCGACATCGTTCAAAACTATGCCATTCCCTGGCTTTCCCACCGATCTGCAGGCTCCTACGATGGCAGCGCTCTGCCGGGCGCGGGGCACGAGTGTGATTTGCGAAACGGTTTTTGAGAGCCGCATGCATCACGTGGCAGAGCTGACCAAGATGGGGGCCAAAATCGCGCTGAGCGGTAGCACGGCGACGGTGACGGGTGTGGACAGGTTAGTGGGTGCGCACGTGGCGGCAAACGATATTCGTGTCGCTGCGGCGCTCGTTCTCGCGGGTCTTGCGGCCGAGGGGGAGACGGTCATCACGGGGGTGCACCACCTTGAGCGGGGGTATGATGCGCTCGATAAGAAGCTGCAGGCGCTGGGGGCGTGTGTTGAGATTGTGCGGGGGTAGGCTTTTTTATGCTAGGCTGGTGAGAGGCATTAAGCCCGCTCGAAGGGTTCTTGCGAGCGGGTGCTATTATTTCCAATTTGCTGCCGGTTCTAACGGCTATAAAAACGAACTTCTTTTTTCGGGATACTAATGTCCATCAGGGCACGATATACGTTTCTGATGCTTCTATGCACATCCAGAGCCACTAGCGGAACATGTTGACCAATAAATGGATTTTCTATTTTATCATTGACCAATCGTGCAAGTAAGACTCCGTCGTCGAAACTCTCGTCGTATACTTCAACCTCTGAATAAAATTCTGTGCCTGGTACGTGATGATAAAATATGCTCATAATAGCCATGAGAAACGCATCATCCGCTGGGGCCCTTTTACCGAAGTCATACTCTAGTTGATTGGCGCCCAAAGCGTCATTTTTGCCTATTGTCACAAAACCTTCTGTTATGAATTGTACACAATCCTCCTCCAAAAACAGCCATGGCTCATCAAAGCATTCAATATATTTTTTAATTATTACGTTTTCCGAAGTACTCAGCTTTTCTGCTAGTGCATAGATGTCGTCGAATGCAAGCTCAAAGCGTTTTTCAAAATCTTCAGATTCTCTGTTGAGTCTAACTTTAAATAGATTTGTCATTTTGGGTAAGCCTTAATTATAATATGAAAACCACGTTCTAGACGTGTAGTAAAGAATAAACTAGAGTAAAGTTTCCGGGTTTTGGATAATTTGTCAAATTTATTATTGCACCGTTTGTCAGGGTGTGATTAAAAGTGTTACATAAAAACAATACTCTTTGGAAGCTTTCTCTCCACCGCTCATCCCGAGTGTTTTGGAGGCATGGTACATGCCGAGAAAATGTATCGAGGGACATGGGCGGTGGTAAATAAGTTGTTGTCGAGGGACCTGCTCATGTCCCTCGATACACCCGCTAACGCGGGCACTCGGGATGAGCGGATGGGGTCAACCGCTTTTACCTCTTTGTAACACTTTTAATCACACCCGTTTGTCAGCAAATATTGACAAGGTATTACCGTATTACTATAATAATAGTATTACGGTAGGGGGTAATACTTTATATCTTTAAAAGAAGGACATGTATATGAAAAATACTCTACAAACTTCAACAGTAACAGCAAAATACCAGGCAACTATTCCGCTCAAAATTCGGGAACTACTACAGGTAAAGGCTGGCGACAAGCTCTTGTTTGAGGTGCGGGCTGACAATAGCGTTGTTGTTAGAAAAAGTACACGTCTGGATCTTGAATATGCGAAAGCCTTATCCAAGACGCTGGATGAGTGGGGTTCAAAAAATGATGAGGAGGCCTATCGTGACCTATAATCTCTTTGACGTGGTCGTTGTGCCGTACCCATTTACCGACAAAAAATATACAAAAAGACGTCCTGCATTGATCTGTTCTGATGGAGGGAATTTCAATGATCAGGTAGAGCACAGCGTGATGGCTATGATAACAAGTGCCAAAAATGCCCCCTGGCCCCTTGATGTCCCTATTACTGATTTGGAAGCAGTTGGGCTGTCGAGTCCATCCAAGATAAGAATGAAACTTTTTACGCTCGATCACCGGCATGTAATAGAAAAAATTGGGACTTTGGCTCTAAAGGATCAGAAGGCTTTCATAAAGGCTCTACAGCGTCTGATTCCTCTGTGAAAATGGGGTGTGATTAAAAGTGTTACATAAGCAATGCTTCGGACAAAATCGCATAGCCTCAGCATGAAATAGTTCCCAAGTTTACA
>CAZWYO010000008.1:0-36888 GCA_964638315.1 uncultured Candidatus Babeliaceae bacterium
CTAACTGGCCACTGAAAATTCCATGTTTTGCTGGTGCGGGTATTTGTGCGATTGCCTCAGCAGGAGCTGCTGCATTGGCAGTAGGGTTGTCACTGTTTCCTTACGAACGAACAGCGCTCAATGTAGCGGCTATGTTTTCTGCAGGCTTGTCATACTATCTTTTCAAACGCGGGCTTAACTACTAACTTTCCTACTCCAGGCTACGTCTTTGACTTCGCCGGATAGGTGCCTACTCCGCCTTGGCGCAAGCCAGACCCTTCGACAAGCTCAGGATAAACTCCGCTTCGGCGGAGACAGTGCGACGTAGGATAGCTTAGCCCGTACTTCGAAGTCATTACCCACGCAAGCGACGGGGGGCGCCAGCTATTTCGGGTTCGCGCCAATCAACACCAGACTCTCTTTGCCGTTAAACCCAATCCCCAACTTAATAATATTCGTGATGCCGCGTGCCCGCATTGCCGCTTCGTAGTTTCGGTCCTCAATCTGATTAAGAGCGGCTTTTGCCTCGCCCTCAAGCGTCTCGCCATTTTTCTTGTCCACGACCTTGAACTCAAAAATAATTCCCGGTTTAGCTACATCCTTTGGAAAGATCGACACGTCATACCGTCCCCAACCACTTTCGCGGTTTGAGACCACTTCGTGGGTATCGCGTAAACTTGCAAGCATGCCGAGCTCAAGCCCGTGATAAAACTTTTCTGGGTTCTTTTCTTCGATATCAAAGACGCTCAAGGTCTGCAAGGCAAAATCGCCAAAGCGTTCCTGGAAGTTTGCCACCTGGCCGTCAACCAGACTCTGGAGCATCGACTGGTACTGCTGGGTTGTGCCGGAAGTTTCGAACCACGAGAGGATCTGGGTATTGTAAATGGTTGATACTTCAGCATTGGGGATCTTGAGATCTGCAACCAATTGGAATCCGATACTGCGATAATTTTCAAAGGATAGAAAACCCTTCATTAACAGCAGTCCCCACAATGTGGATCCACCTTCACGCTGTTCTGCTACAGTTGCATATTGATCAACCCATTGTGCGACGAGCTTGCCCCCAATAATAAGCTGTTCAAAATTACCACCGAACCTGCATTGCAAGAGCTTATTAAGCAGGCCAAGATCATTGCTATTGTTCCAGTAGGGTTGAAATATCCCATTTTCCAAAAAATTAACGGTTGATCGAGGATTGCACATTTTGTGATCGCCACATTGATACCCACCGTACCATGAGCATACTTTTGGCAACAATGTAGTTGACATGCCAAAGTACTCGAGTAACTCAGATACTTCGCTTTCGAGGAACCCAAATTTGTCTGAATACGAAGATGAATTCAACACTGTGCGTATGAGCAAGTGATTCAATGATCCGCTGAAGTAATCCTCTTTTGCCATCAGCAAAATACTGCTTAATATCCCAAATTCTAAGTCTGAATTGCCCTTGAGTCCCGCGGATAAAAAACCAAACATAAAGTGGACAAGTTCTTTGAAGTATCCGTGTTCGAAGGCTACTTGCATCATATCATCGTATTCGTCGATTAAGACGATGGGGCATTGGCCATATGCGTGTCTCAAGTGGGTTGTTAGTTTTTTGAGACTGAACTTTATATCCACTTGCGGTGCAGTCCCATCGACCACTGCAGATGCCTTCTGCATTTTCCGCGCGTCTAAGTGGGGTTTTATGACGTCAAAATGTCTCTTGTATTCGGCGCCAATGATGTCACATATTTTTTTGTAACAGAGCTCCCAATTATCTGCCTCCACGCCTTTAAATGTTAAAAAAACAACCGGATACTGCCCCTGTTCCGCCATGCATTCGGGATGATCGGCAATCTTGAGCCCGTCAAAAAGATGGCGATTGGATTTTTCTGTTTTTTCAAAAAAGTATCTCATCATTGATATGTTAACCGTCTTGCCAAATCCGCGAGGTCGGAGCCATAGAGTAGCGCACGCACCACAGTCAAGTCGCTCTTTAATTAAAAGACTTTTATCAATAAAATAGTAGTTTTCGCCGATCAATTCAGCGAAATCATACACACCGATCGGTAATTTTTTTCGTACCAAGTTACAGCCTTTTGCGTCTGAGAAACAGGTCTATATCAATCTTACCCATAAATCTAAAAAGAGACACTGCGCTGCCCTATCCCCCACCTCCCCTTTCCACAAACTTCCCAAGCTCCCCCAAAAAACCTTTCCCCCATTTTTGTTAAAAAACTTTAAATTTCCACTTGACATTTTCGAGGGGGGGGGGTAAAATTAGAATAAGTGGGCGGAAGTATGATGGTTTTTAAAGATTATTTACGGTCCTTAAGGTTGTCGCGGTTTGTGCCGTGCGCAGCTGTTTAATTATGTTTGATAAAAATAATAATGGAGATGATAAAATGGATATAAAAAAAATAGTATTGGCCGTTGCCCTTATGTTGGGTATGGCGGCGCCGGCGCAGGCAGTTAATGGCCTTGGTTTGGTGAAGAGGATTCTTTGTATTGGCGGGGGTACATGCTCTGGCTTAACGTCATTGGGGTCTGGTTACACAGCCCTCACGTGTTTTTACGGAGGAAGTAGATTTCTTTCTGGAGCTGTAGAAGAAGCTGAAAATAGCAATAGTGAAGCAGGCGCGGGTGTTGCCGTTGGAGCCGGAGTGATTGGTGCTGGTATTGCCGGGGTTGGGGGAGTACTGGCGTCTGGATTGGCCGTTTCAAGCGGTATGCTTTCAGGGCTTTTATTCTACCTTGGGCTTAAGAAGTAATCAATCGCCTATTTTTTAATTACGGCCGTCGCAGGATTAAGTTCTTGCGGCGGCTTATTTTTTTACCAAAACCAAATGTTTCTTGCCAGCAAACGAGATGCCCAGCTTGATAATATTCGTGATGCCGCGCGCCCGCATTGCCGCTTCGTATTGCCGATCCTCAATCTGTTTGAGCGCATTCTCTGCTGCAGTCTCAAGTGTCTCTTGCCGATACTTACTCGTCACTTTAAACTCGATAATTATTCCCGGCTTTTTAACATCACGAGGGAATATTGACACGTCATACCGTCCGGTGCCGCTCTCGCGGTTCGATACCACCTCATGGCTATCGCGCAAGCTTGCAAGCATACCAAGCACCAGCCCATGGTAGAAGCGTTCTGGGTTTCTGCCCGTCACGTCAAACACGCTCAACGTCTGCGACACAAATGCATCAAAAAGTTCTTGAAATTCTTCTATTTTGCCGTCTATCAGGCTGCGTAACAGCGACTGGTAATCGTCATCTGACCCCCCAATTTTGAACCAAGAGAGAATCTGCGTCTTGTAAATCGACGCAACCTCGGCGTTTGGCATCTTGAACTCTGCAATCTCTACCCCCTCGTTGTTCGGGTCTGGACGAAGGTTTTCAAATGTCAGATAGCCGCTCATGAGCAGAAGCCCCCACGCGGCACTCTCATCGGTCATGATGTCGGGCAGGACAATATTCTGGTTGATCGGCTTGGTAACAGGAATACCCTGTAATAGCTGTTCAAGATCTATTTTTAGTCTATCTGGGCCATTCTGCATAACGCGTTTGAGGAGGGCGTTGTCACTCGTGTTGACCCAGTAGGGCTCAAACTTCCGGTATTTTATAAAATTTATGATTGACCAAGGATTGTATAGCTTGTGGTTGCCGCTCTGGTACCCGTCATACCAGTGACGAACGCGTGCCAGCTCTTCTGAGACATCAAAATACGCAAGCATCTGAGTCACCTCATCTTCCTGTAGCCCGAACTTATCGGCATAGGAATCACTCAACATTGTGTCCACAGCAAGGTTATTGAGTCCACTGAAGATACTCTCTTTTGCCACACGTAGGATCCCAGTCAGAACGCCAAAGGCAAGATTAGGATTGTCTTTGAATCCTCCCGAGAGAAAATTTCGCATGAAAATAACGACGTCTTCGTAGTACCGATACTCAAATGCGGCATGAATTGGTGCATCGTATTCGTCGATTAGGATTATTGGACGTTTCTGGTGATGTTTGTACAGGCAGGCAGAAAGCAGGAGCAGAGAGTTTTTGTAATCTGTCGCCGTCCCTTCGCCATCAATAATTGCTTGGAATTTTCTCCTCTGCAACTCGCTAATTGCCTGACTCTCCGACAGATACCCATGCCGGTCAAATTCCTTTTCAATAACGTCTTTAATTGATGGAAAGATATCCGTCCAACTCCGCTCTTTCACACCTTTAAACGTCAGGAAAATAATCGGATACTGCCCCTGTTGGGCCATGCACTCCGGATGCTCAGCAATCTTGAGCCCATCAAAAAGATGGCGATTGGTGAGTTCGGTCTTCTCAAAAAAATAGTTGAGCATAGACATATTGACCGTCTTGCCAAAGCGGCGCGGGCGCGGTAGCAGAGTAACGGCCGCTCCAGAGTCGAGAAGTTCCTTAATTAAAAGACTTTTATCAACAAAATAGTAATTTTCGCCAATCAATCGTGCAAAATCGTACACACCTATCGGTAATTTTTTCCGGTCCATGGGAGATCCTTTTGTGTCTGAGAAACAGGTCTATTTCTAGATTACCCATAAATCTAAAAAGAGACACTGCCCTGCTCTATCCCCCCACCCCCCAATTCCCCCAACCCTTCCCAAGCCCTCACCCCCTCCACAAACTTCCCTAGCCCCCCAAAACACCCCCCGTCCACTTTTGCCCCCCATTTTACCCAAAAAACATTAAATCTCCACTTGACATTTTCCAGGGGGGGGTAAACTGGGAGTTATATGATAGATATAGGGTTTTTGTAAATCTGTCTGTTTGCGTAGTTATCACGGCTGGATCGCGATATTGATTTGTAATTATTAATAGTATTATTTAATGGAGCTGTTATGAAGACGTTAAAAAAAATGATGTTGGCAGGTCTGCTCGCCGTTGCGACGGTGCAAGAGGTGGGGGCATTTTCGCTTAAGAATATCTATCACAAGCTGCGTGATAAAATGATACACAAAGAAGCGGATTTTACGGCTGAGGAGCTGGCCCAGATGGAGGCGAGTAACGCGTATTTTAGGGATTTTAGTAGGGATGCTATGCGGGCTGCAAGAGGTGGTGTATTGTTTACGGGTTGCGCTTTTGCGTTATGCGGTCTTATTGATTATGCAACTAAAAAAAAATCTCTAGAGACCAGCGAACAACGAGAAGAGAAGAACAAGAAAAAAACTAACTGGCCACTGAAAATTCCATGTTTTGCTGGTGCGGGTATTTGTGCGATTGCCTCAGCAGGAGCTGCTGCATTGGCAGTAGGGTTGCCACTGTTTCCTTACGAATTAACAGCGCTCAATGTAGCGGCTATGTCTTCTGCAGGCTTGTCATACTATCTTTTCAAACTCGGGCTTAACTACTAACTTTCCTACCCCAGGCTCGCCGGATAGGCGCCTACTCCGTCTTGGCCCAAGCCTGGCCCTTCGACAAGCTCCCAGGCTACGCCAAAGGCTTCGCCTGCCGTCGCCAAGGCTATGGCGGGCTGGCGCCGGACTAACGCAGGATAAACTCCGCTTTAGCCGAGACAGTGCGACGGAGGATAGCTCAGCTCATGCTTCGAAGACATTACCCACGCAAGCGACGGGGGGCGTCAGCTATTTCGGGTTCGCGCCAATCAACACCAGACTCTCTTTGCCGTTAAACCCAATCCCCAACTTAATAATATTCGTGATCCCCCGCGCCCGCAGATCGATCTCATACTCTCTCGTCGCAATCTGATCGAGTGCCTCCTGCGCAACTGTTTTCGCGCTCTTTTTAGACCCCTTGGGGACCTTTTTAAATTCGAACAGAATGCTTGGTTTAGCGCTGTCCTTCGGGACTAGCATCACGTCATACCGCCCCAGGCCAGCTTCACGGTTTGATTTAACCTCATGGGTAAAATAGAGGGCAGCAAACATTCCGATCGTGAGCGCATGATAGAACCGTTCAGGCTCGTCACCCGCAACATCAAAATGGCCAAGAGCCTCCTTTGAAAAACTCTCAAAAAGACGCTTAAATCCGACCGCATCACCGTCAACCAATTTGGTAAGCATGGTCAGGTAGTCTTGATGAATTCCCGGTGCCTTAAACCAGGAGAGGACAATGGTGTGATAAACAGACAGTATCTCATTGTTCGGGATCTTCAGATCAGCAAAATAGAAGATACCCTCCAAGCGATAATTTTCAAAGGTCAGATAGCCACAGAAGAGTAAAAAGTTCCAGAAGACGCTCTGGTCATAGGTCAGCTGCGGCAAGATAATATTTTCGTTTATCTGTTTTTTGACCGTGCCCCCACGCATCAGAAGTTCTACCTCGTCTTTGAATGCATCGGGCGCCTGCTTAACAAGGCTTTGGATAAGCAGGTTGTCACTGGTGTTGACCCAGTATGGCTGCAGCTTGCCTCCTGCATCGATAAAATTGAAGATTGACCATGGATTGTAAACCCTCCCCTGTCCAAACAGGTACCCATCGTACCACGCGCGCAGATCGGCAACACTGTTTTTTAGGGCGAAATCATGTAATGCCTGTTCAACTTCTTTTTCAGTGAGGCCAAATTTATCTGCAAAGTGGTCTGACATTAGCGTGCATACACGAAGGTTATTAATACCACTGAAGATGCTCTCTTTTGCTACCCGCAAGATTCCGGTCACAACCGAAAATTCGGCAGAATTATTGCCTTTGAGCCCACCACCCAGAAACCCTCGCATAAACCCAATAACCTCTTTGTAGTAATCGTTGAGGTAACCCGCATGAATGGGAGCGTCATACTCGTCGATCAGGATAATTGGACGTTTTTGATAGTGTTTGTGCAGGCAGGCAGAAAGCAGGCGCAGAGAGCTTTTATAGTCTGTCGTTGTTCCCTCCCCGTCAAGAACTAGCCGAAATTTTTTTCTTTGCAATTCACTGATTGCCGGACTCGCCGCGAGATATCCGTGTCTATCAAATTCCTCTGCAATAACATCTTTAATAGCGGAAAAAATTTCCTCCCAGTCCCCTTCCTTCACATCCTTAAATGTCAGGAAAATAATCGGATACTGCCCCTGATGCTTCATACAATCCGGATGTTGTTCGATCGCAAGGCCATTAAACAGGTGGCGACGCGAGACCTCTGTTTTCTCAAAAAAATAGCGTAACATCGATAAATTCAGCGTTTTACCAAAACGGCGTGGTCGGGGCAGGAGCGTTGCCTTCGCTCTTGCGTCGAGCAACTCTTTGATCAAAAGACTTTTATCGACATAGTAATAGTTGCCTTCGATAAGTTCTTGAAAATCGTCTACACCTATCGGTAACTTTTTCTGGTCCATGGGAGATCCTTTTGTGTCTGAGAAACAGGTCTATTTCTAGATTACCCATAAATCTAAAAAGAGACACTGCCCTGCTCTATCCCCCCACCCCCCAATTCCCCCAACACTTCCCCTCCCCTCACCCCCTCCACAAACTTCCCAAGCCCCCCAAAAAAGCCTTTCTCCCATTTTTGTCCAAAAAACATTAAATTTCCACTTGACATTTTCGAGGGGGGGTAAAATTAGAATAAGTGGGCGGAAGTACGATGGTTTTTAAAGCTTATCTACGCCCCTTAAGGTTGTCGCGGTTTATGCCGTGCGCAGCGGTTTAATTATGGTTGATAAAAATAATAATGGAGATGATAAAATGGATATAAAAAAAATAGTATTGGCCGTTGCCCTTATGATGGGTATGGCGGCTGTGCCGGCGCAGGTTCGGGCTGGGAAGCTGGCGGTAGGGCTGGGTGTTGTTGGCGCGGCCTTAAAACACCTGGTTTGGTTGACAGGCGCTTATTCTTGTGTGTCAGTAGCTGCGATGGGTTCCATTTTCACAGCCAAAAGCTTTCTTGGTGGGGGTCATATGAAGCTGATGGGCCTATGCGAGGACCAGGGCGAGCCTGAGATTGTGATATACCCGCGCCGGGTCTTTGAAACCGGTATACTTGGAGCAATAACTGGAGCGGCCGCTTATGGTACGTATGTATGTGGGTTATCAGTTTTAGCCAAAATGTAATTCATCGCCTATTTTTTAATTACGGCCGCCGCAGGATTAATCTCTTGCCGGCGGCTATTTTTGCGTGTTTTTTTCCGCTCGCAAGAACCCTTCTCCCTCGATACATTTTTTCTACGAAAAAACACTCGGGATGAGCGGGGTTGAAAAGCCTCAGCGCAAGCCCGACCCTTCGACAGGCTCCCAGTCTTCGCCAAGGCTACGACGGGCAGGCAGGGTGTGCGGAGTATGAAATGCTAACTTATTAGTCAAAGTTGGTTTTTTTACACCCGCAAGTAGTGCACAATGCCCACAATCAGCTCTAAAAAGATCAAGATAACGATCAGAATATTTATCATGTCATCTCGTGCGGCCTGGGAGCGATTTTCGTACAGCTCGCTCAGATCCTGCACAATCGACAACTTCCGCTCGATCGATGACTTCCAATTATCGAGCCCAAGGGCATCGGTGAGTGCCTCGTAGAGCTCCGTGTAGTACGGCTCGCCGACCAGTTTAATACTGTTTTCAAGTCGCTCCGTGATGACCGAAATCTCAACTTTGAGCATTGCAAGCGTGTCTGCGCTCGAGACATTTGCACGGCCGCGGGGTATGTATTCTCGCAGTGAAAGAAGCTGGCTGTTGCCCCGATTGTAGGCTACGGTCAGCTGTTTATCAAGAAGCCGATCGAAGTATTGTAGCTCCAGATGCTGAATATTCACAAATTCAAAGAGGTCGAGCACCTCCTCAAACTCATCGTCATACACAAACGCAGCTTCGGTATCTATAACCAGCAGGTCGCCCCTAAAGTAGCCGAAGGCCCGCTCGAGGATCTCATTCTTTTTGTACTCAGAGAGCGACTTGTCCTCAAAACGTAACGTAGATGCGATGGCGCCGCCATACTGCTCTTGCAGCTGTTGACCCGAAAGGTCTGGCTGCGTATTCACCTGGATGACCAGGTACGACCGCCCAATGTGGAAAAAGGTTGGGTTTTTGGTGACCTTTTCGATAGCTTTATAGATCACCGATGCATCTGAAACGCTCTGCTCGCGAAATTCGTTGTCGATGTGTTCGATGTCTTTGGTAAGCTGTTCGAGCGTCGAGGTGAATGGCACCTGGTAGTGGAGCGAAATGACCCCGAATGCATGGAGCGTGACCGCCTTGCAGTAGGATGTCTGGTGCGGGTGCGGGAGCTCAACCGAGAGGGGTTTGTGGTAGTTTTTAAAATACTTGGAAGGAGTTGTCGGCTGCCGCGTCAGGATCTGGTCCTGCCGTATGCGCTCCAGGTCGATATCTTCACCCACGTCAAACGCGTGGAAGATATGCAGACTGCCCGTAAATTCCTGTTCCATGATTAGCTTCCTTTCTTGAGGATGGCTAAGAAGGCCTCTTGGGGCACCTCAACCATGCCTACCTGTTTCATCCGCTTTTTACCCTCTTTCTGCTTTTCAAGAAGCTTACGTTTACGGGTAATATCGCCGCCATAACATTTGGCTATGACGTCTTTGCGGACCGGCGCGATGCTCTCGCGCGCGATAATTTTTGCGCCAATTGCGGCCTGGATGACCACCTCAAACTGTTGGCGCGGAATAGTTTTTCTCAATTTTTGGGTGATGTCGCGGCCGATGTAGTAGGCATTGTCTTCGTGCACGATCAGTGAGAGCGTGTCGACGGCTTTGCCACTGAGCAAGATATCCATCTTGACCAGATCGGCCTCTTGATAGCCTGCCCGTTCGTAGTCGAGCGATGCGTACCCCGAAGTGAGTGATTTGAGCTGATCATAAAAATCAGAAGCTATCTCGTTGAGCGGGAGCCGGTAGACAAAGATCACCCGATCTTCGCTCAGATAAGAAAACTGCTGCTGGACACCGCGCCGCTCTTGGCAGAGTTTGATGACCGCGCCGATATGCTCTTTTGGTGTGATGATCGTCGCATTGATGATCGGTTCTCTAATTATTTCGATTAGCGAGCGATCGGGAAATGCGGCGGGGTTGCCAATATGTTCAATGTCACCATTGGTCCGTACAATCTCGTAGAGCACGCTCGGCGCTGTTGCGATGACCTCAAGCCCATACTCCTGTTCAAGACGCTGTTTGAAGACATCCATGTGCAGAAGCCCCAAGAATCCGCACTGGAAACCCATGCCGAGTGCTGCTGAGCTCGTCTTTTCGACCGAGACACTCGCATCATTGAGCGTTAACTTTTCGATGGCGTCACGCAGAAGTTCAAAGTCCGAGCTGTCGATCGGGTAGATTCCTGCAAAGACCATCTGTTGTGCCGGTTTGAAACCGGGAAACGGTTCGACCGATCGTTTGGTATGATAGATGGTGTCACCAACCCGGGCTTCACGTACCGATTTCATGCCCGCAATCAGGTAGCCAACTTGGCCTGCGTAGAGAGTCTGGACCGGTGCCCTGTCGGGGAACCTGAGGCCAATTTCGAGTACTTCGTATTTGTTGCCTGTCTGGGCGAGGGTGATGTTGTCGCCGACCGATATTGAGCCATCTTTTACTGCGATAAGCACAATAACGCCCTGATACTCGTCATACCATGAGTCAAACAAGAGCGCTTTAAGCTCGCCATCGATATTGCCGATTGGCGCAGGCATCTGGGTTACGACTGCGCGCAGAATGTCGGTTATTCCGGCACCTGTTTTTGCTGATGCCCGAAGAATCTGCGCAGGTTCAAAGCCAAAGAGGGTCTTGAGCTCCTGTTCAACCCGCTCAGGATTGGCGGTTGCAAGGTCGATCTTATTGATAACCGGTATGATGGTCAGGTTCTGATCAAAGGCGAGATAGAAGTTGGCAACGGTCTGCGCCTGTGCGCCCTGACCGGCGTCAACGAGCAGCAGGGCGCCCTGGCACGCGTAGAGCGAGCGGGAGACCTCGTAGCTAAAGTCGA
This sequence comes from uncultured Candidatus Babeliaceae bacterium, assembly GCA_964638315.1. Taxonomy (GTDB): domain Bacteria; phylum Babelota; class Babeliae; order Babelales; family Babelaceae; genus CAZWYO01. The sequence continues at coordinate 10,840 of CAZWYO010000008.1, forward strand.
CGTGGCCGGGGGTGTCGATGAGATTGAGCAAATAGGTTATTCCGTCCACTTCATAGAACATTGAGGCGGTCTGCGCCTTGACGGTGATGCCCCGTTCCCGCTCTACCTGCAACTGATCAAGAAACTGTTCATGTTTTTCTCGCGACGAGATAGTTCCGGTGATCTCAAGTAGCCGGTCACAGAGGGTTGATTTTCCATGGTCGATGTGTGCAATGACAGAGAAATTACGCACCCGATCAGGCGTAAAATCTTTAAGATTTATTTTTTTGATATCCATAAATGCCCGAATTTGGAGCTCCGTGAATGAGTGTTGAATATCTCCTAGCTTAGCACGTTAGATAAATTCGGACAAATGGACATTTGCAGTTTTGCAGTGTGGCCCATGGCACAAATTTTGCCACAGCGCTAAAATAGTTTTTTATAGTCTATCAGATTGTCCCATTGATAAGTGTAAGGAGAATTCTCGTGATCACAAGAGCATGCCGTTATTTTTTTCTTGTTGCCCTGCTCACCAGTCCCGCCACGGGCGGTGCCATGGATGACCTCAAAAAGGGGCCCCCAGGAAGAGATGAAGCGGGTTTTATCATACAAAAACTTCCCAAAAAAAAGACCGACTGCCAGGCGATAACGGAAATGGTGCAGGGCTTTCTTGGCGTGGTGGTTCAAGGCAGCCTCTTAGGCGTACTGGTGTGCGGGGCAGTGGCCTGGTTTAGAGGGGACCTTCCCGTATCCCGCTAATCCAAACTTCAAACTCATGTCCGGAAAAAAGCCCCATATCTCGCCCCTTTCAAATTTTCTCCTTGAAATTATTTCATTTAGAAAATAAATATCGTAGAATAATGATAGGTAAAGAAATAGAACCAAATATAGATCTGAGATGGGGGTTGTATGGACGCGACATGGATTATTCTGCGGAGGCCGTTGTGCAGCGTGCTGCTACGCAGTGTTCTGCTCTGGGGGATGGTGCTCTTGTGCAGTATGTCTGCCGCTACTAGGGTTGCCGATTCGTACAAGATGCAGGGCAGCCACACGTATGAGTTATACAATGTGCGTCGTCAGATGTATGAGCTGCGCAAGGAGCCGACGATACGAGCGGCGCTTGATATGCTTGCTCATGCGGAGGTTGGCGATCTTGGTCCGAGCGGTTATCAACGTGTGTACGGTCGCCCTTCAAGTTATCTCGTCCCGCTGGGAAAACATCCGGGAACCGTGGTCTGCTCGTATCTGGGCGGCAAACGGGTCTGTGCGACGGCAGCGGGCCGTTATCAATTTTTAAAGCGGACATGGGATGTAGAGGTCGCGGAGCTTGGGTTACGTGATTTTAGTCCGCTTAGCCAAGATTTAGCAGCAATTCACCAGTTAGTTAAGGTAGATGCTATCAATGATATTAAGCGCCAGAATCTTGCGGGTTTTTTTAATAAAGCCTGTATAGTCTGGGCGACGCTGCCGGGTTCGCCGTACGGACAGCCGATGAAATCGTATAGGGATCTAGAGAGAGTGTTCAAAAGACAGTATGCATTTTATAGAAGGAGGGCTGGCTATGTGTAAGAAATGGTTGCTGTGCGCCCTCTGTGTGTTGGCTTTTTGCCACGCGTGGGGGGAAGGTAAGGTTGTAAAGGGCGGGTTTGAAAAGTTGCGCGCTCAGGAGCGTGCTTACAAGCATATCGGCGCCAATTTTGAAAACATTGAATTGTATGCGCGTCCTGGCCTGAGTGCCGGTACTCAGGTGGTGCGTAAGGGGTATCTCTTTCGCCGTCCTGGTGCCATCGCTACAGTCATAGTTTTTCATGGCTTTATGTGTGACAAGGTTGATGTCCTCTTTTTATGTTCGATGTTCAAAGAGTATAACGTGCTTATTTTTGATTTCAGGGGCCATGGTGAGGCAACCCAGGGGCAGTGCTGTACTTTTGGTTCTGACGAGGCATACGATGTTCTTGCGGCTGTTGAATTTGTACGTGCTGACAAACAGATGGCTAAGTTGCCACTGATAGCTTATGGTTTTTCAATGGGTGCGGTCGCTTCAATCAAGGCACACGCTGATTTTGGACCGCTCTTTGACTGTGCGGTCTGGGACTGCCCTTTCGATTCAACCAGCGATTTGCTAGCGCGTTGCATCAATACTTTGCAGCTCAATCTTTTTGGGTATACTTTTGCGTTGCCGGGACGCCATTTTTTGAAAAAATATGCGTACAATAGGTATGTGCAATCGATGCTCAAGATGGCGCTTAAGACGGTGGCAAACATGGATGCCTCACAGATAGAGGCGCGTATGGTCCCCATAGATACTGTTGCGAGTGCGCAACGTGTCTCGATGCCCACGCTCTACATAGTCTGCAAAAATGACGCAAAAGCACCGCCGGTTGCAGTGCGGCGCATCTATGATGCGTCAGTTGGTTTCAAGCGGCTTCGCGTGACGAATGGCCGCCGCCACTTCGACTCCTATTTTTATAATCCCGGAGAATACGAGTATATCGTTACCAATTTTATCAAAAAGTTTTTGACGGGAAGGCTCTCAAAACAGAGAACCGAAAAAATTGTATATGATCCAGATAAGTAAGGTGTTGATACTATGAAAATGATGATGAGATTTGGCGGTGTTCTGCTGGCGCTCGTACTGTTTGGGCTCACCTATGCGGGTGGTACCGAGCCTATACGTACCAGAGATGCATTTAAGCGGACACAAAAGGGGCTGGCTGTTGTACTTGTCTACACACTCGATCCGGCTGATCAGAAAGAAGCTGAACTACCGGATGGCAAAATAGGGCATACGCCAGCATGGCAGATGATCAACCGTGCTGATGAGATGATTGGCAGGCTGGGTGACGAAGAAGACTACGATATAGAGCTCAAGCTCTTTCGGGTCAATTTTGCGCGTGGCGACCTGAGCGTGCTACGTGAAAAATATAAGATTACGGGTACCGCAATCCTGTTGTTTGTGAATGGCAAAATGGTTGGTAAACCGATACCGGTTGGACCTGACTTTAAACTTTCTATGTTAAAAAAGACAAACGCCTGGCTCACGTTTGACGACTTTGTGCAGCAACGGATTGCTGATCGTAAGCAGGCCGAACGCCAGAAGGCTCAGCGTGATCGTGAGCGGCGTCGTACGTATGACTACTATTACGGCCCACGTCCCTATCTGAGTGTCGGCTGGGGTGATTATTATGGGGGACCAGGTGGCTGGGGATGGGGTGCACCTTATGTAGGTTTTGGTTTTAGTATTTAAAGCTGTTATCTTGATATCGATTGGTGAGCTCACCTAGTTTGTATACCTTAATGGTTAAGGAGTGGCATGATCGATATCGTATTATCGGGCAGCCCTCTGCACGAGATTGTTGCGGAGGGCTACGTCCTTTTTTGCTGGGGGTCAGACCCTATTACGGCGGAACAGCGGGATATATGCGCGCGTTGTGGTTTTGACCCGGAGCCGTATCTTACACGTGTAACGTTTTCGGCGGGTGTGGGCACAGCGGTGGCGTTTAATGGGACGAATGGCAAGAATCCTGTATGCATCTTTTTTATCGGGCTTGGTGACAAAAATGTGCCAGCGGTCGAGCGGCGCGAACATGTGCGTCGTGCGCTCGGGCAGATGGTCAGGCAGGCTGAAAAGTGTAAAATCACTAAGCTTGTTTTGGAGCTCCCGCACCCGGATACCGTAGGCATGAGTGCCTTTGCGCTGGGGAAAGAGGTGGCGGCTGTTGTCGAAATGGCTGCGTATCAGTTTAATCAGTTTATAACAGACACCAAACGTCATGTTGCAGAAGACTATCATCTTATTATAAAGGCCCCCGAAGCGATTCACGAAGAGCTGCAGGTCGGTATTGAGGCAGGTATACGTATCGGTCACGCCGTTAATCAGGCGCGTCACTGGTGCGATCTGCCCGCACTCTATCTTACCCCAACGGCGCTTGCCGAGCGGGCACAGGGCATTGCCGATGCCCATGACTGCCTCTCCTGCACGGTCTTTAATAAAAAAGAGATCGAGGCGATGGGGATGGGAGGGCTCATGGCTGTTTCGCAGGGGTCCGTGCAGGAGCCACGATTTGTGGTGCTCGAGTATACGCCGGAAAAAAATGACGCACCAACCATAGGGCTTGTTGGTAAGGGTGTTACGTTCGATTCTGGCGGGCTGAGCATAAAACCGGCATCGCGCATGGATGAGATGAAGGACGATATGGCAGGTGCCGCGGCGGTGATAGCTACTATGCAGGCTATAGCCTATCTGCAGCCCCATGTTCATGTTGTTGCATGTGCCCCTATTACCGAGAATCTGCCGAGTGGTACGGCGATCAAGCCTGGGGACATTGTCTATCACTACAATGGCAAGACGTCAGAGATTAAAAATACTGATGCGGAGGGGCGGCTCATTCTTGCGGATGCGCTCGCCTACATCTGCAAAAACTATAAACTCGATGCCGTCGTTAATATTGCGACGCTTACGGGCTCTTGTTCAGCAGCGCTTGGCCCCTTCTTCGCGGGTATTATGAGCAAAAATGAGGTTTGGCAGACGCGTTTGATAGATGCGGGTCGTCGGTCGGGTGATCGACTCTGGCCTCTGCCGTTCATCGACGACTACAAAGCAGCGATAAAATCGGAATATGCCGACGTATGTAATATTGGTAACGAGCGGTACCGTGCTGGAGCGATAACTGCGGGGTTTTTCTTATCCAATTTTGTGGATGAGAATGTGCCCTGGGCACACTTGGATATTGCGGGGACATCGTTCGAGGTGCCCGATAGGAGCTACTATCGTTCGGGGGCAACCGGATTTGGGGTGCGGCTGTTTGTCGAGCTGTTGATGGATTGGAAATAGGTTAAACCTAGAAAAATAGACAGGCTCCTTACTCCAGTGCGGATGTAAGGAGCCTGCGTTATAAAGAAAGGATTTTTATTTGAAGAATGCGTAGTAGATGATGAAGCCAACGATGATAAGACCAACAGCGATCATAATATACATGTTTGTTGTCATGGGTATTCTCTCCTGACATAAGACGAGTGAAACATATTCGACAGTATCATAAACCGCCAACGGCGATCTACCTAAAAATCTTACTTACAGCTACAACGCATGAAGTAAATAATCGCAATAATTGCCACTGCGGCTATTGCTATCCAGACATACATGTTCATGACATTCATAACTCCTTATTGAGTGGTTGTATAGTAATGGACGATAATGCCCGGATGCAGATCCGGGAGGTGGTAGGGATTTTTGTAAAAACAGATTTTTTTATGGCAAAGAAAAGGAAAGACACGGGATTTGCGTGCTTTATATCGGTAATGGCGATGGGGTTCTTCATACTCTCTCCTACCCAATACCAGAATAACACCTGGGGGTATGATACTGAGTTTACAAAAAGAATGCAAGAGAATGTCATTTAATTTTTTGGATTGATCTCTTCTACGTCTTCGTCGGCAATCTTTCTCTTGAAAAGTTTTCTCGCTTCTTTGACGTTTGAATCATAATCGATGGTGATAGTATTCGCTCCAGCAGGCGCCTCCGGCAGGGACCCGAATATCATGCCAGGGTTGCTATCGTGCGGCCAGATTAATAGTGTGTTGTTGCCTGTCCATTGGACAGCGAGACTCTTGAATCCCTTGATTTTCTGCCATTCGTCACGATGTTTTTGATCGTCTTTTTCACGAAAATGGATAAGAACAATATGCTTTTTATCGTCATAGTAGTACATGGTGAGTTTTGTATTATCGTAATTTTTGAAATATTCAAAAATTTTTTTCAAGTCCTCTTTTTGCCCAGTTAATTTCACTGCAAAGGTCTCTGACGAAAAATCTTTTTTGTTTTCTGGGAGTGTGGCAAATACCAAAAAATTGAACAGATTGATAATGTCCTTAAGATTTGACGTTTGAGCGCTTCCCACTTCAATATCTTCCAGAACCTCTGCACCACTCGCTGCTTGGTTAAAGAAGGTTATTGGATCAATTTCGCCAGAGAGTGTTTTTATGCTGTGTACGAGGGCGGGGGTCTTGCTTAAGGTAATCCGCTTTCTTTCTCTATTGATCTCATTGGCACCGCATCGTATAGCGGGGGCGATCGACAGTAGCGCGATCGCTAGCAATTGCATCTGGTACGATTTCATAAAATAGTCCTTTCCGTTTTGGAAAAATGGTTTTTACTTGCTAGATTCCCAGAAGCAAGCCGTTTTTTGCTTCTTGTAGGTCTTGTATGGTTATCGTGATCTTGTTCTTGGCTGGCTTACTCAAATCTGCTAGTTTTTTCGCGTTTGTTGGTCTGATAATGAGCGTGTTTTCTTTATTTAGGTACGAAATTTCAAAACTCTTAAATTTTTTATTACCTAGCCAACAGCTTCGATATTGCTGTTTTGAGGTTGCTCTGAGGTGGAGCAAGAGATGCTTTTCTTTAAGGTTTACGTCACACAAGTTCTTGTCGTTTTGCACGGTTAATGCGTAAGTTTTGAAAAAATTGAAGAGTTTCTCTTGTTGATAGGTTTTTGTTTTTGTTTTTTGCGCACTCGTAATAGCCAGCGCTAGGCCATCAAAGTCAAGTTCTTTGTTTTCGTCAAGCGCAGTGAATAGGAAAAAGTTGATAAGGTCGATCACCGAACCCACTTTTATTTCTTCTATCTTGTTATCCAATAGTATGGACAAAAAATTTTTTGCGCCCATTCTAACCGAAGAGAGAAATATTTTGCTGAAGTCTCCTGTCGCTGTTATTTCATACTGCCCGCTGAAAATTCCCGTGAGGGTGTAGAGGTAGCTTTCGACCGGTTTTACATAGGCGATTTTCTCGATAGCCATCATGAACTGCTCCATCTTTTTTCTGGTTCCGATGGATTCCTTTCCTTCAATGGTTAAGGGATTTTCTTGACTGCCCTCTTCCATTGCGCCGCTGACAGCGGGTATGATCGCCAGTAACCCCATTGCTATCAATCGCATCTGGTATGCTTTCATGAAATAAGCCTTTCTTTTTTGGAAAAATGGTTTTTACTCACTATGTTCAAGTACACAGTTTATGACGACTCCAACAAGCAAAAGATTGCAGATGAGTGACGAATTGCCATAACTGATAAAGGGGAGTCCAATGCCTTTGGTCGGTGCAAGGCCAGAGGCAACAAATATATTCATGGCTGCTTGCAGATTGACGAGAAACACGAACCCGAGTGTCACAAGCGAGGCGAACTGGTCTTTGAACGTGTTTGCAATCCTGATGCCAAATATGAGTAGGAGTAGATAGAGGCTGATAAGAATAACAACCCCTACAAATCCGGTCTCTTCCGCTATCACTGAAAATATAAAATCGGTGTGCTGCATGGGCAGGTAAAAAAATTTTTGTTTCGAGTGCGAAATGCCGACGCCCCAGATCCCGCCGGAGCCGATTGCAATGAGTGACTGGATAATCTGGAATCCTGCACCTTTAGGGTCTGCCCAGGGGTTGAGAAAGACCAGGATGCGCCGCATCCGGTATGCCTTGAGATAGACAAGACATGCTGCGCCAGCGAGTGAAACAAGAGCGGTATAAAAGAGGTGGCGGGCATTCCCCTGGGCAATAAAAAACATGATGAGCGAGGTACAGCCGATGGTAACTGCTTGTCCAAAATCGGGCTGTTTTAGGAGCCCTGCAATGGCGATTCCGATGACGCACAGGAAAGGGAGGTAGCCATAGGTGAATGAGCGGAGCAGGAACTTTTTCTTGCCCAGATAGCCTGCGAGATAGAGGATGCAGGTGATCTTCAATAGTTCGCTTGGCTGGAACGAGAACCCGCCCAGGTTGAGCCATCGGCTTGAGCCATTGATGGTCATGCCGATGTGGGGGATGAGGGTGGCATAGGTGAGTAGAATTGAAAAGAGAAAGAGCCAGGGGGCGAGTTTTTTGATCAGGTCGAGGGGTACGAGGATAGCGCCAACCATGCCGATGAGCCCAATCAGGAGGCCGATAAGCTGCTTTTTGACAAAAAAACCAGCGCTGCTACAGGTCTCTAGCGCAAAGACTGAGCTTGAAGAATAGATAAAAATAAAACCGATTGTAACCAGCAGGGTGATGATGGCGACAAAAGGGGTCAAAAGTTTTGAGGCGGTCTTCATAGTAGTTGTACTCTAGAAGGACGGGCCGCCTCTTGTCAAGAATTTCAGAGATTTGCCCTTTTTATGAATTTTTATGTCGAGATGGTATTACTTAGGCAGGCCCTGAGTTTGACTTTTTGTAGCATGTTGACAGGAAAAATAGCTGCTGTAAAATAAGTGATATAAATAGGTATAAGTTCTATTTGAAGTTTTTAATCTTAAAGGAAATTGAATATGGAATGTAAATGTTTCTTGTTGTGTATGTGTTTTGTTTTTGCGGGAAGCTGTCGTGTTGCTGCGATGGATAGCTCTAAAAAGTGTGATGGTGCTGCTCCTGCTTCCAAAGGGTTGCATGTTTCCCCGCGTGTATGTGGCAAGAGCCATAAAAAGAAGAAAGCTCCGGTTTTGTTTTCCAGCTCCATTCCCGTATTGCCCTCTTTGACTTATCTAGAGAAACAGAGTGGTCTATGTGGAGACCATAATGTTTTTATAGGTGATCTTGATAAACTGCTTGAAAAGCGATTGAAAGAGGTCGATTGGTGGGATGAAATGGATAAGGCTGCTCGAGAAGAAAAACAAAAGAAAAAAAAGGAGCTGGAAGAGGACATGAATTCTGATAAATTTGTTAAAAATTTCCAGAAAAAAGGTGTCGAAAAGATTAACTTTAAGATTTACCATGATCCTGACGGAGAATAAAAACAACCAGTAACATTTTTATTTTCTCAAATTTCCCAGACATATACAGGTCGAGCCTGCTGCACGTAACATACGGCAGGCTCGACTTATTGTAAAATGTTTTAGCTACTGGCTACTTGCAGCCCCCATACGATTGACCAGGTGGACAAAATAGGTCCCCCGCTCTTCGTAGTTTCTAAAGAGATCAAAACTCGCACCGCCCGGCGAAAAGAGGACGCACTCACCCGGTTGTGCCAGTGTGCGCGCAGCTTCGAGTGCTGGTTCGAGCTGGGCACATGCTATCGCAGGGATCTCCGCCCGCGCGCATGCCGCTGCGAGCTGATCCGCTTCACCCCCGAAACAGATCACATGCAAGACTGGGGCAAGCTCGGAAAGATAGGGGAGCCTATCTACCCCTTTGCTCAGCCCGCCGAGCAGCAGGATAACCGGTTGTGGTGCCCGTTCACGTACCGCGGCTATCGTCGCCTGCATGATGGTCGATTTCGAATCGTTAAAGTAGTCGACTCCGTCGATCGTGGCGACAAACTCGAGACGGTTGTGCGGGATGGCAAGCACAGGCGCAGCTCTGGAAATTAATGCTTGCGCGTCAATTCCCAGTTCAGGTGCGAGCATGTCACATGCTGCTGCCAGCACGAGCCAGTTCTGCACAAAAGAGATCGGGGGAATGGTTGCTTTGGGCAAAAATAGAGTTTTTTTGCTACCCTCTACTCGTTCAAAGCCGGCGTCAGTTGCGACAAAACAGCTGTCATGATCGAGAATATATTTTTTTTCTGCCGCCGTTGGCGCGGCCATCGAGAACCAGGCAAAGTGCTTCGTGGTAAAGCGCGCATCAGCCCGGATACGTCCTGCAAGCGAGAGGGGGGCTAGTGCTATGTCGGTGGGGCCCTGACACGCGAAGATGTTTGTTTTGGCCGCTATGTATGCCTCAAGCGACCCGTGCCGATCGAGATGATTTTCAAAAATATTTGTCAGGATAGCCAGGTGGGGAGCGATCTTTTTTGCATAGTCGAGCTGGAAACTCGAGAGCTCGAGCACTGCACAGTCATGTTCGTCCTGTACAGGCACTAGGTCGAGCATGCCGATCCCTATGTTGCCGCCCGTTGCTACTCGTTTGTTCGCGGTGGTGAGTAGGGTTGAGAGCAGGTGGGTGATGGAGGTCTTGCCTAGGGTTCCGGTGATGCCGATTATTGGCTTGTGCCAGGCCGCCTGGAATAGATCGATCTCGGCACTGATTTTGGGGAGGATCTGTGGATGGGGGCGCAGGTCGATGCCGGGGCTTGGGACAATAATGTCGCAGGCGTCGAAAAACTGCTGTCGCTCATCAGGATCGCGAAATATGCGAATGTTGTTTTGGGCAAAAAAGGCGGCGTTGGGGACCGAGTTTTTTTCGAGTGCAATGACGTGCACACCGTGTGCGAGCAGATAGCGGACAATTGAGGTGCCGGAGACGCCGAGGCCCCAGACACCATACGTTTTACTTGTATTGTTGGGTGGTATTGGCATGATAGTTTCTACCCGATAAGACTGACTATTTATACCTATAAGTATACTCTTGGCCCCAAAAACGTCATCTTTGCCAGTGGTGTTAATCCACAGAAAGTTTTTAGCATGATTCCTGTGAAAGAGATAATAGACTCCGCTCGCCCTGAGGAGGCTGTAAAGCCGTCTCGAAGGGTTCTTGCGCCCATGTTTACTATTGAAAACTTCGTATTTCAAAAATAAATCCACGAATTTTTCCATTAATTTTTGAATCTCAGACCGCTCGCAAGAACCCTTCGAGACGCGCTAACGCGCTCCTCAGGGCGAGCGGAACTGCGACCAACTCGACTTTGAGCAAGACTTGAAAAGACGAAAGTACGTTCAAATCGGATCTTTGAATGGAACTGAGGAAGTCCTGTCCACAGAAAGTTTTTAGCATGATTCCTGTGAAAGAGATAATAGACTCCGCTCGCCCTGAGGAGGCTGTAAAGCCGTCTCGAAGGGTTCTTGCGCACATTAATATTTCGAGAAATGCGGCTGTGATTTGTTTTTTTGGGGCAGACCGCTCGCAGGGACCCTTCGAGACGCGCTAACGCGCTCCTCAGGGCGAGCGGATTTTGATAATTCTTTGACTTTGTTATTTCCCTTATGTTAAACCAGAGATTGGTACTGGTTATTCTGAAAAACGGGAGCGTGTTGATGAGAAAGTATGCCGTATGGCTGATTGTGGGTCTTTTTGTTTGTCCTGACCTGGGCTCTCGGCCGCCGAGTCTGGCAAATCCCACTTCCAGTACTTGTTACTTCAATTCGTTGCTCCAGAATCTCTATAACATGGAACCGATTACTGAGGCCCTGCTGGCCCAAAAAGGAGCACAGCCGTCCCCGCTGCTCGATAGCTATGTAGCTCTCATCGCACGGTTTTACGCGGGACAGGTGAGCGGATTTGCGGATGTTTTGGAAAGTTTGAGTAAGAAGCTTTTTGAAGCGGGTCGGGCAAGTGGTGGTTTGGCGGCTGGGGCACAGGGGGATCCGACCGAAGCGTTCTCATATCTTGCCAATCCTAACGGCGTGCAGGTCCCCATTTTTAAAAAGAAGATGGGTTTTTGGGATGCACGAAAAAATATATATTATGGTGTGGAGGGGGATGTTGAGGAGTTGGGTAGGAAGGAACAAGAACTCTCACTCATGCCAGAATATCCCGGAGACATGAAGATTGTTAACCAGAATGTTCTATTACAGACTGGTTTCTCATTGTCCGAGCATCCAGACTACGCTCCCGCAGGGACAGGATTTACCCTTGTGGGCAAGTGCCCCGAGATATTCATGGTCTGGGTAAAGGTTTTTGGGGGCGTTTTTGACAAAATAACAAAAACATACACAGGGAGCCGCATAACAACCAATTTTGATGGTGGCTCATTTTTAACGCCGCTTGATATCAAAGATTTTGTGGTAGCAGATGACAAGGGATTTAAGGACCCTGACACTGTCTACAATCTGATTGGTGTTTCGTGTCAGAGCGGTAGCTACAGTGGTGGTCACTACATCGCCCTTATCAAAGACCAGTACGACCCCGATCGGCGGTGGTACTACTGCAGCGATTCGACAGTTTACGAGATAGACAAACAAGAAGTTGCAAAGACCATTAAGACCCAGGGTTACGTCTTTTTCTATCGCAAAAAATCTTCAGAAGAGGCGAGTATTGCGCGGCAGCAGGCTGAGCGGGATCTGCGTAATCTTACCAACGTGCTTCACCACCTTGCGCAGCCGGACGCTAAAAAAAAGTAGGCGCGGTTTTTCGCCGTTCGGCGCTTTTTTTTGTAGACTAATAGGGTATGTGTTTTCTAGCCCCTTACGTTAAAACAGGATGACCCTGATGAGTGCAGCAGCTGAAAAGCCGACAGAAAAGTTAGATTTTAAAAGTACGCTCAATCTGCCCAAAACAGATTTTCCCCTGCGTGCCGAGACGAAAAAGAATGACCCTCTCATGCTTAAGCGGTGGGAGCAGGATGATCTTGCGAGCGCCGCGCAGCGGTGTAACGCGGGCGCGCAGAAATTTATTCTGCACGATGGCCCGCCCTATGCCAATGGCGACATCCATCTTGGCCACGCCTACAACAAAATATTAAAAGATATTATCGCCAAATCGCGTCGGATGATGGGGTGTCACGCGCCGGTCGTTCCCGGATGGGATTGCCACGGGTTGCCGATAGAACAGAAGGTTTCGCAGGAACAGCCCCACGTTAAGGGCGCTCCGCTCATGGCTGCGTGCCGGGCCTACGCCCAGCGATGGGTGAATGTGCAGCGGGATGAACTTATACAGCTCGGCGTTCTGATGGACTGGCAAAATCCGTACATCACGATGGCACCCGCGTACGAAGCCGCAACATTGCGGGTCTTTGCAAAGCTCGTGCGTGCTGGGTTTGTTGAGCGGAAAAATAAGACGATTCCTTGGTGCCCCACCTGCCGGACGGCGCTCGCCTCCGCAGAAATTGAGTACGAAGATCGTACCGATCCATCGATCTATGTTCTCTTTGAACTTGAACAGAACTGGGTGAAAGAAAATCTACCAACCATCACGGCCCCGGTCTCACTCGTTGTCTGGACAACTACTCCGTGGACACTACCACTTAATCGTGCCGTGCTTCTCAAAGAGGGTGCTGACTACCAGCTCATAAAAGCGGGCGGGCGCTTTCTGATCGTGGGCAGAGCGCTGGCTGAAAAATTTAGAGCTGTGCTTGCAAAAGCGGGAATAGACGATGTCTCTGATCAAGCGGTTGTACCGGCGAGCCAGTTTGTGGGTGCGCAGGTACATCATCCAGTGGTCCATGGGCAGCTTGTACCGGTTATTGTTGATCCGTCGGTTGCTCTCGATGAAGGTACTGCGTGTGTGCATTGTGCCCCCGGTTGCGGGCCGAGCGACTATGAGGTGGCGGTCAAGAATGGCCTTGAGATCTATTCACCGCTGACGTCAGATGGCCGCTACGCACGGGGTATTGCCCCTGCAGAGCTTGAGGGCATGCTGGTTGCCGACGGACAGGCGTGGGTCCAAAAAATGCTTGAGACAAACGGGACCCTGCTCTTTTCCGGCAAGATAACGCACAGCTATCCCCACTGCTGGCGCTGTCACCAGGGGCTCATATTTCGCGCAACACCCCAGTGGTTCTGTCTTCTCAACCATGAGAATGCCAAGGCGCGCGCGCTCAATGTGATTGAGCAGATGGCCTTTTACCCAGCCCAGGGCAAAAACTTTTTGCGTGCGACGGTCGATAGCCGTTGGGAGTGGTGCCTATCGCGTCAGCGCGAGTGGGGTACACCAATCCCTGCACTGCTCGGTGACGCGGGTTCTGTCTTTATTGATGCTGATTTTATCGAAAAAATTGCTGATCGTGTGGCGACCGAGGGTATCGAATACTGGTCGCGTGTTACTATTGAAGAGCTTGCGCAGGACGGACTTTTGAGTAAGAGCTTCTTGACCGGAAACTTTAAAAAAGAGACCGATATTCTCGATGTCTGGTTCGATGCGGGCGTGAGCCATCAGGCTGTTCTTAGCGTGCGTCCCGAGCTTGTTTTTCCCGCAGATCTCTACCTTGAGGGCGTTGACCAGCATCGGGGATGGTTCCAATCATCGCTGCTGACCGGTATCATGCTCGGAGTGGGCACGCCGACCCGTGCCATCATGACCCATGGATTTACTGTCGACGAGACTGGCAAGAAGATGTCAAAGTCGCTTGGCAATGTTATTGCGCCGCAGCAGGTGATCGATGCGATCGGGACAGACGGTCTGCGGCTCTGGGTCGCGAGCGTTGGCAACGAGGGGGATGCAGTTATCTCTGAGCAGCTTATCCAGAACGTGGGGCAGGTCTATCGCAAGGTGCGCAACACCTGTCGGTTTTTGATCCAGAATCTGTTTGATTTTGATCCCGTGCAGCATGCTGTTACTTTTGACAAGCTCGAGCCATTCGATAGGTACGCGTTGCGTCGGCTCTGGCTCTTGAGTGCCCAGGTTATAGCGGCATATGAGCGGTATGACCTAACAGCAGTCTACAAGCTGCTCAACGAGTATTGCACGGTCGAGATAAGTGCGCTCTATGGGGACGTGGTAAAAGATATTCTCTATTGCGATGCTGCCAATGGGCCACGACGGCGGTCGATACAGACGGCTTTTTCGCACATTCTTGATACGGTTGTCAAGCTCATGGCGCCCATCATGTCATTTGCTGCCGAAGAGGCGTCCGACTACTACCAGAAGGGTAAGACGCGGTCGATACACCTGCAGCCCTTTGTTCAACAAAAATCTATCGAACAGCTCTTTGCGGGGGTTGATCTGGAGCGGTACGATCGGGAGTGGGACTACTTACTCAGTGCACGTGTTGCGATCATGAAGTTGATCGAAGAACAGCGCGCAGCAGGGCTGGTACACCATCCGCTTGAGGCGGTCGTGACGATCACTGTTGCGCCGGAGCATCTGGTTACCGTTGTTCCGGATCTGGCTGAGTTTTTACAGTACTTCCTGATTGTTTCACGGGTAACGCGTGTTCCGTTCTGTGATGGGCTTGTGGCAACGGCGGTGCCAGGGATCTGCGCGCGCGTTGAACGTGTTGCGGGGGTCAAGTGCCCGCGCTGCTGGCAGTGGAGTGATACGACTGATGCACGTGGGTTGTGCGCGCGATGTCAGCGCGTGGTGGGGGAATAGCAGGGCGTTGCCCTGCACGACCCACAAGGGCCATCGGCCCTTGACCCATGAGCATTCTGCCTCCGGCGGACTCGGAATAAACTTCGACTGGGTAAATAGCAAATTATTCCGCACACCCTGCCTGCCCGTCGTAGCCTTGGCGAAGACTGGGAGCTTGTCGAAGGGTTTCCTGTGTGCGGCCAATACAGAGCATTGGTTAGGACTTCCTCAAAATATCCAAAGATTCGATCTGAAAGTGTTTTTATCCTACAAATATCTGTTTTATGATGCATGGATCGTAATTCCGCTCGCCCTGAGGAGCGCGTTAGCGCGTCTCGAAGGGTCCTTGCGAGCGGGCTGAGGTTCGAAAACCAACGGGAAATTTCATTGGTTTATTTTTGAAAAGTTCCCGGATACAGGACTTCCTCAAAATATCCAAAGATTCGATCTGAAAGCATTTTCATTCTGCAAATATCTGTTTTATAGCGAAGGGATCGTAGTTCCGCTCGCCCTGAGGAGCGCGTTAGCGCGTCTCGAAGGGGCCCTGCGAGCGGGCCGAAGTTCAAAAATCAGCGGGAATTTCCGTTGGTTTATTTTTGAAAAATGCTCAAATATGAAGTTTCCAATAGTAAACACGGGCGCGAGAACCCTTCGAGACGGCCTTACGGCCTCCTCAGGGCGAGCGGGGTTTATGTAATTGCCAGTCTGGCTCGGATCTTTCAAGCATTTGAGGAAGTCCTGTCAGGATAAACTCCGGGTCTAAATGTGCGGGAAATCTAGACAAGTTTGCGCATGATCCGCACCCGGGGAACCCGGAGTTTATCCTGAGCCAGTCGAAGGGACAAGCTCCCAGTCTTCGCCAAGGCTACGACGGGCAGGCAGGGTGTGCGGATTTTTATGAATCAATTTTTCGAAATGGTATTAATAATTTCTTAGCACAGTATCGTGTTTTATTCTTTACAAACAGACCTGCTCGCAGGGACCCTTCGAGACGATCCTACGGGTCGATGACCATCCGGATCCCTCAGGGCGAGCGGATAATTAACAATTTGCTTTTTATCAACTCGCCACTGATACTTTATCTTGAAGCCGCCCCGTAACTATTTTTTCTCGGGCTCCGTCTTGGACGTCTCTTTGGGAGTCTCAACAGCTTTCTGTTCTACTGTTGGGACACGTGATTTAAAGTGGCGATCAACCCTTCTTTCGAGTTTTTTTATCTCCATGAGCTTGCTCGCAAAATCTGCGAGAACCTCACTTTCTGCAAGAATAGACCTTGAGGCAACGCCCTCTTCTTCCGATGCTCCGGTGATATTTTGGAGACCTGTAATCAACGTATCTATTTTCTTGTTTGCTGAAGGTTTTGCCTTCGGTGCTTTAGTAACCGCCGGTTTGTCTGCAGATTGGGCTGGTGCAGGCAGCGGCTCACCCCGCTCATACCATTCGGTGAATTTGTTCCAGGCCTGCCACTCTGGATCTTTAGGCCCTTGTGCACGGAGCACGTTCACCACCCGTGACAGTTTGTCGAACTCTTCGTACACAGGATCAATCTTGAGTTCTGTGCGTAGCTTATCAATGCCGATATTAAATGTCTGAATCTTTTGGCCCAGTTCTGCCTCTGCGCCACTCATCTTTTTGGTGAGCTTCTCCTGTTCAGGCGTGAGCGCTGATTTTTTTACTTCTTTTTTTGGCTCTTCTGTTTTGGTTGTTTCACCGGTTGTAGCAGTTTCTGGTTTCTTTTCTCCACCCTCTGTCTCTGCTGGCTTAGCTTCTCCTTTCTTTTCTTCTTTTTCAAACTCTATTTTTGTGAGCTCATCCATCTTTTTGTTCTGGTCGGCCAGTTCGGTTTCGAGTTTTTTGATCTCATTCTGATCTTGGCCAAAGATACTCTTGCGTAGCTTTTCGTTGGCAGGTTCATCATATGCTTTAGAAAATTCTTTAAACTTTTTGTCGAGTGAGCTAATGATATCTTTTACCGGCCGGGTGTCGATTTTGTTTTTTTCTTTTTCAGCCTGCGAAAGCTCTTTGGTGGAGGCGCCGTCACCCTTAGGTTTGTCTTTTTCGGTACCCTTGTCTCTCTCCCTATCTCTATCCTTCCCATCTCCTGTGCTCGCGTAGTCCGGATACTGTGGTTGATAGCGCGATGCTTCTGGGGACCAGGTAGGCGTGGTTGATCCGGTGCCATAGCCGCTGTAGGGGGCCGAAGGCATACTTATGTTTGGCTCGAAATACTCACCAGGTGTGAGAACCGGTGATTGACGCGCACGCCGCTTCTGTTCTTCTAACCGTTTTTTTTCTTCTTTTTCGCGAGCCTTTTTCTGTTTTAACTCTTCTGGCGCATATTTTTCCAGATACTCTTCGAGCTTACTGATTATCTCATCCCGGTAGAGCGCATCACTGAGCGCTTCGCGAATGTCTGCAATAGCCGCTTTTGAGGTCGTCAGATCGATGCCCTGCTGTTTGGCTTCGAGCTCTATTGCGCGATCAACGATGTCGCGTCTGGTTACTGGGTCTTTAATGAGATCATATGCCTCTTCAATCTCAGAGAAGGTGATGCGTGCGGCCTTTATCTGCCGTTTTAGATCATCGCCCGCGAGGCCCTGTTTTTTTAATTTTTTCTCAATGACTTTTGGGTCGAGTCTCTTTTTAAGCTCCTTAAAGACCTTATCGAGCTGTTTGGCGGTCACCTGTGGGGAGACGCCCAGTAGATCATATTTTGTCTGTGAAGGCCTAAATGCCTGTATGAGCTGTTCCTGCGCAATCAGGGCCGCGGCTAGTTTTTCAATGGCGCTTACGAGGTCGCTATATTCTCCGGTTGCGAGACGGGTAAAGTGTGCAGGCGCATCGACTATGGCGATGAGAAGCGCGAGACTAAGAAGGTCGAGCTCAAGTGATCGTAGCTCCTCGTAGACGTTCGGGCTGCTTGCCATTTTTGTGCGCAGCGATTCGATGTGTTCGGCAACTTGCGCTATCGCACGTCTTACACGTCCCTCGTCAACGGGAACCGGTTTTTTTGAAGATATCGGTTCGATGACTTTTGGTGTTGTGGGGGTTTTGATTGGCCGTGGCTCTTCTTCGGGTTCTTCTTCGGGCTCTTCTCCTGTGGCTGGTACATAAGCCTCAGGTTCAGCGCTTGAAGGTTTTTCTGCCTCTGCAAGCAGCTCTTCTGGGGACAAACCAAATGACTGGGCAAAGGCCTCGAGCTGTTTTGGATCCTGCTTGGCAAGCTCCTTTATAATATCTTTTCCTGCATCTTCAAGACGCTTGAACATCTCCGGATCGTTTTTTTGAATCTCTTCGACTTTGGCGAATGCATCTTCGATCTCTTCAGCGGTTGGTGATGGCATGCTTCCCTGGGGAGGTAATGGTGCCTGTTGGCCGGCTCTCGGCATGTCCATTGGCGCTCCAGGCAACTGCATAGTGCCAGGCATACCACCCGGCATAGGACCTGCTTGCATAGGGCCCATGGGCATATTCGGTCCACCTGTACCGACCTGCGTTGCTGCGCGCAGAGAATCGATACCTGTCAGACAGACCAGCATGCAGAATGCTAAAAACTTTGTAGCTATGTTAACCAGTTTCATGGTAATACCTTTTGAATGGGCTGAAAGACGCATGTAGCGTTTTTGCCAAGTAGCCAATTTGGATCTCTTATTAGTATACCGCAGGGCTTTTACAAGGACAAGTGATGAATGCAACACACTTTTTTTCTGGTTATTTTTGCGTAGCTGGCCTGTATGTACTGTCTGTCTGCGCGACCGTTATCTGGTGCCTTGCACGTGCAGGGGGGAATTATCTCTTCTGGGTGGGTGTTGGGATAGTGCTTGTGGGATATCTTCTGGCGCAGGTCTGGGCGTGGTATTTTGTCTGCTGTTTTTTTGGGAAAATTTTTTTAAAAACCGCACACCCTGAGCTTGTCGAAGGGTCTAATTGTGCGGAATTCTCCCCAATTGTTTCGCCCAAACCCGCCCACGAGAAACCCTTCGACAAGCTCAGGGTGTGCGGGATAATTTGCTATTTACCCAGTCGAAGTTTATCCCGAGCCCGTCGAGGGGACAAGCTCAGGGTGTGCGGACAAAGAGATCTTTTCGTGAGGTCTTTTTTGGGGGCCTGTCGCATAATTTTATCAGCGGGGCTCTTAACCGGGTTTGTCTTTTTTATGGAGCGCTGTTCCCTCTTTTTCTTTGGCTGTTGTGAGGGCGTTCCCCTCTTCCAGCCCCTTATTTTTCTGCTCGACAGTTTTATCGTGCGTGATGCCATCCAGTTGATAGGGGCTTGGTGGACGCTGTTTTTTGTGCATGGTTTTCTATCGGTGTTTTGTCTGGGGCGGTGGCGCGTTGGCAGGGTGGTCTGCCTGCTATTTTTTTTCTGCTTAGCCGTCAGTTTTATGGTTGATAAAAAAACTTCTGTGTCACCCCCATGGCTTGCGCGCTGTGCCGTGGTGCGCCCGCCGTTTGTTCCAGGAGGTGCTGTTGACGTCTCTGCCCATGTGCAGTCTGTCGCGCATCAGCTGACAGCGCTTGAGCCGTGTCGCGATCTTATTTTTTTCCCAGAGTCTGCGTTCCCGTTTCCGCTCAGCGACCATCCGTCTGCACATGCGGCGCTCTCTAGTCTGAGCGTGGGGCGCACGTTATTTTTGGGCACGCATAAACATTTTTCTCAGCGCAGCTGTAATGCTGCGCTCTGTCTGTGTAATGGTCAAGAGCTCTTCTGGCACGAAAAGACACATGGCATGATTGGGCTCGAGCGGTTGCCACTTTTCCTCCAGTGGGGGCCGGTTATGCGTGGTCTGCGGCCACTACTGGGAGACGGTTTTTTTGTGCAAGCAGTGTCCCCAGAAAATCTTGCTCTTGATGGATGTTTCGTCTGTGACGGGCTTTTTCTGGTGCCGCTCATATGTTCGGAATTTTTTTATTGCCACAGTGCGCATCTGTTGGTACCAGAAACCGTTATTTTGGCTCTTGTTAATGATGCTTGGTTTGCCAATACTAGTATCCCAGACCTTTTGTGGTATATTGCGCGGCTCAAATCTCTCTTGTGGGGATGTGGGGTGCTCTATATTTCGTACCGATATGCAGGGCTTTTTGATGCAACAGGTAGTTGGTTTATTTTATAAGTTTATATAAGGTTTTCATGGTTGTTCTTTTGGGCTATACTGGAACAAAGAAAAAACAGGTTTCACCAGATAATTTAGCAAAGGTTTACGATGAAGATATTTCTTCTAGAGCACGTCAAAAATGTCGGCAAAGAAGGCGAGATCGTTTCCGTATCTGATGGATTTGCATTCAACTTTCTCTTGCCACAGAAAAAAGGGATGCAGATAACTCCCGATAACGAGGCGAATTTTGCGCGTCGTCTGGAAAAGATCAAGGCACGCGAAGAGGTTGGACAGACGAAAAAATCGACACTGTCAGATCGTATCGCGTCGATACAGCTTACGCTACGTCGCAAGATGCATGATGATGGGAAGTTGTATGGTGCGATTAGCGGCCAGGAGATCGTTGATGCATTGGCGGAGCATGGAGTTAGTATTGCAAAAAACCAGGTGGTTTTTGATAAGTCGATCAAAGAACGTGGTGTGCATGTGGTGGTTATCAAGCTCTCGTCGTCGCTCCAACCAAAGCTTTCTGTAAAAATAGTTTCTAACGAAGATCCCAACCGTGCGGTGCACGCCTAACATCGACGTGATGTAGTAGGGTAGATGATAGGGCATAATGTCCTAATTAGGTGTGGCCACATGTATGGTAAAAGAAGAGTAGAGGGGGACCAGGTACAGCGCCAACACGCTTCTGTTGAACAGATTATAGGGAAGACGCTTCCCTGTAACATCGATGCAGAACGTGCGGTGCTCGGTTCTCTTTTACTAAACGATGAACACGTGTCGACGGTTACTGAACTGCTCACGCGTGATGATTTTTATTCGCACGCAAACCGACTTGTTTTTGGCGCCATTATTGGTATTGTTGAACAGCGGCGTCGCGTCGACCTTATCACGCTCCAGGATGAGCTGGTCAAGCGGAATGAGCTCGATGCTGTTGGTGGTCTGGTCTATCTTGTTTCTTTACAAGAGGATATTACCGCAATAGGGCTTGTTGAGCAGCATGCGCGTATGGTGAAAGAGAAGTCTGTGCTGCGCGAGCTGATTAATTCAGCGACTTCTATTATCACTCGTTGTTATGCACAAGATGATCAAGAGATCGATGCGATGCTTGATAACGCTGAACGTACTATTTTTAATATTTCGCAAAAGCGGTCGCGGCATGCCTTTATTCAGCTCGATATCTGGTTGAAGCGCACGTTCCAGCAGCTCTCTGAGATTAAGGGGCAGCGGAGTGGGGTGACGGGTGTGCCGACGGGGTATCGCAAGCTTGATGAGATGTCGAGCGGCTTTCAGAGAGGAGATTTTATCGTTCTGGCTGCGCGTCCTTCAGTGGGTAAAACGGCGCTTGCGTTGAGTTTCGCGCTGCATGCTGCGACGGCGGGCCATCCAGTCGGTTTTTTTTCTCTTGAGATGAGTGCAGAACAACTTACTTTGCGTCTGCTGTCGAGCGAATCACGGGTGCGTCACCATGCTATTAGAAATGCGACGCTTAATTCGGATGAGTGCGTTGATCTGACTCATGCGGCTGCGCGGCTTGCGGAGGCGAAATTTTTTATCGACGATTCACCGATGCAGACCATCATGGACATTCGGACCAAGGCGCGCAAGTTAAAATCTGAACATGATATCAAGCTTCTGGTTATCGACTATCTTCAGCTGCTCACGGGCAACGGCTGGTTTGAAAATCGGCATCAGGAGGTCTCGACCATTTCGCGCGCGCTCAAGGCACTCGCCAAAGAGCTTGGTATACCTATCATTGCGCTTTCGCAGCTCTCGCGTGCTGTAGATGCGCGTGTCGACAAACGGCCGATGCTTTCCGATTTACGTGAGTCGGGTGCTATCGAGCAGGATGCCGATCTTATCATGTTTATGTATCGCGATATCTTATACAATCCTGATGCTGAGGACCCTGACCTAACCGAACTTATCATTGGTAAGCAACGAAACGGGCCGACTGGCACCACCTATCTCACATTCAAGCGTGAGGTGACTACGTTTGAAGATAGAGAAGATCGTGAAGGATGAGCGCATTATTTTGGGGATTGATCCAGGATTTGTGGCGGCAGGTTTTTGTGTTGTTCGGGTTATGTCGGGTCGCATAATTTTAAGTGAGTCTGGTGCGTTACGTCAGTCTTCTTCACAGACTATTGCTGAGCGAATTCTCTGCTTTCACGACTTTTTTTCGGGGAAAATTAGTGAGATGGGGGTAACAGAGCTCGCGCTTGAGACGCCATTTTTGGGGAAGAACGCGCAGAATTTTTTAAAGCTTGGGTACTTGCGTGGGGTCCTGCTTCTGCTTGCCCAGCGCAATGGACTTGTGGTGCACGAGTTTGCACCACGGCAGGTGAAGCGTGCGCTGACGGGGTATGGGCAGGCGGACAAGATGCAGGTTTTTCGGGTGCTCTCGCGCCTCTTTCCCGGCTTTGCCCAGCCGGATAGTTTCGATGTCTCTGATGCGGTTGCTATCGGGTTGTGCGCGGCGTGGCAGACGAAGAGCGTGGTTGGGCTAAAATAGCTTCCGATAATTTTCTTTCTATTGAGAAAAGTGTTTTTTTAAGATCTTCTGGTCGCCTGTTAGGGGTAAAAATTCTTACTTCGAAGTCTTTCTTGTTCTTTGCGCCTTTCCGGCCGTGCCGCCTTGCGGCGACCCTGTCCGACGGCGTCTGAGCGAAGCTGTAGCATTGCTTCGAAGTGAAGAGAAATTGCGCAAGATATCTTATTGTCAGGACTTCCTCAAATGCTTGGAAGATTCGAACTAGGCGGGAAATCCCATAAACTCCGCTCGCCCTGAGGAGGCCTGAAAGGCCGTCTCGAAGGGTTCTTGCGCCCATGTTTACTATTGAAAACTTCGTATTTCAAAAATAAATCCACGAATTTTTCCATTAATTTTTGAATCTCAGACCGCTCGCAAGAACCCTTCGAGACGCGCTAACGCGCTCCTCAGGGCGAGCGGAACTGCGACCAACTCGACTTTGAGCAAGACTTGAAAAGACGAAAGTACGTTCAAATCGGATCTTTGAATGGAACTGAGGAAGTCCTGTATTGCGAAACAGGTGGCAGCGTGATAGGGTTAGTGGGTCACTGTGACGCAATTGTGATGCAAAGGAGATGGGGCCGATGAATAAGTCTATGTTTTTAATGTTTTTGCTGCTGGGTGTGCTGGCTGGTAGTGTACAAGGGGTTATCGGCAAAAAAGATATTGCTGCTTATAAAAAGCTTGAACCTGATGACACTATTGACAAGAACGCCCTTAGGGGTGATAAGTTGGCGATTAAGAACCATAATCAAGCTATTCTATATATACAAATAACAACCGCTGACGCCATTGCGGATCTCAAAAAGATAGGTATTAAAGACGCGGCAAGTGACCTTCAGCGGGCATTGAATAAACTTAGCGTGGCAAGTAATGTCACCAAACATTTAAGTGGTTGCTCAGAGACCGCTCGAAAAAATTTGCTTGGGGAACTTGATCGGATTACAAAGCAGATATCTTCCATCAAAGGGCTCAAGACGTCTAAGGATAAACTAAACAAAGTAAAAGAATTTGCCAAAACCGTCGATGCAGAAATTACGCGTACCCAAAAAATATTTGAGATCAAATCTGGCGATTCGACGACCACACGAGATCTGAAAAATGCTGTTCAAGTTGTCCAGATCTCGTGGGAAGGCGTTTTACGTAACTGGGACCTTTCTGACGGATTAGCTGCCTCAAAAACAAGAAAATTTACGTACTAAAAAAATATTTGAGATCAAAACTGACTCTAGTGACAAAAAACAACCCAAGGGCTTGCGCCCCCTTCGCGTGACATTTCCGCATCAGCAGGTAAAATAGGTCTGTAGTAGGCATGAGAGCTCAGAAACCTATTTTAGGGAATCATATGAAGACTTTCAACAGTTTTGTTTCACTCGGTATTTTTGTAGGACTGACGCTGGCGGTTCAGCAAGAAGCCATTGCAATGTGTAGCTGTTTCAATGATGCTGCATCGAAATTTGCAAAGATTTTACAGATTCATAAGAGGATTCTTGCGGAGGCACCGGGCAAGAGCAAAAAAGAATTTCTTGTTTCCGCCGCCTATGCCAATTTCTTTTTACAGAAGCTCGATAAGTTCTTTGATGAAGGGCGCTGTTCTCTATGCAAAAAACCTTGTGAACTTTTTGCACACAAGCGCTCATATTCCCGCAAATTTATGATGATATTCACCCCCGAAAGACTACAACAGCACCAATTTTTGGACGCCCCTCCCCCCTTGGACCCCTATGAAGACTATTCAACGACATTTATAAAAGGCAAAGTCCCTCTCCTGCTGGCACTAAACGATCTAACTGCAGCTAAACTAAACATGTTGCTTGGAAAGCAGAAGCAGTAAGAAAAAACTTAAAATTTCGACTTGACATTTTTCCAGGGAGGGGGTAAGCTGGGAAATGTGTGATAGATATAGGGTTTTTTGTAAAACAATCTATCGGTATGATTATCACGGCTGGATCTTCTGGATCGTGATGTTAATTTGTAATTATTAATATAGTATTAAATAATGGAGTTATTTATGAAGACAATAAATAAAAAAATGATATTGGCTGGCTTGCTCGCCGTTGCGGCGTTGGCGCCCAAAGAAGCGATGGCCGATTGTTGGTTTTTGCCAGCTCTCGTTGCAGTGCAGGAGGCTATTCTGAAAGCGCATGGACGTTTCTTAGCAGTTGTTAAGATGCTCCAAACTACGGATCGTTTGTGGGATTGGGCACCATCGACAGTATCAATGCCAGAATTAGCACCTTCTTTTAACGCATGTAGGGATGAAGCCTTATACGGAAAAAATGAGGACCTTAAGCCTGCGATTACCTTCTGTGAAGGCTGTTCACATCCGTGTGATGCTTTTACAAAATTTAATAACCTTGTTAAGAGTACAGCCTATTCTAAGGCTAGTCCAGAATCTACCAATTCTTTAATAGCAGAGAATGCAGCTCTTTTGAAGCAGTTGAACGAAAAGAAGAAAGAGTAATCTTCTTGCTTGATTTCCACCCCAGCCAGGCCCATACCATTGCGTGTGTGCAGGGCTGGGGTTTTTTTATGCTTGGTAGGGCGATAGTCAAGTTGAATTTAAATCCTTGTTGACATTTTCTAATAAGCTGGCACCATAGTAATAGGTATCGCAAACCTAGTAATAATTACAAATAGAAAACAATAATAAGGTGGTAGGGTGTATGAAAATGGTAAGTAAAAAAATTATTTTGGCTGGTCTGCTCACCGCTGTGGTAACGGTAGCGCCGCAAGAGGTGGGGGCGTTTTCGTCTGTTGCGCTTTTTAAAAATTATGCACAACAAACTATTGCTGCTGCAGGTCTGTTTTCGAATAAGCTTTTAAACAGCTTTTTTGGAGCATCCGCTATTGGGCCTTGCGCAGAGGAGAATCAGCAAAAGCTTGTACAGCAGGTAGATAAGAGCCAGGTAAGCTATGAGAAAGCGCGCAGCACGGCACTTACCATTTGGGGTCTTTGGAGAGAGAAAAAAATTTTGACTATGATCTGTGCAGTCCCAGGGTTTGTACACAACTATTTTCAACATGTCTGTGCAGGCTTAAAAGTGTGGTGCGTTGTGCGCAAAAATGGCTGTGGCGTATGCCCAAAGAGGGGTAGCTGCTTGGCTTGCCAAGGGTTGGCAGAGCATCTTATGAAAACAACTTCTATTGATATTGAAGAAGAGAAAAAAGAATAATTCTTCTACCACAATTTCCCCTTTTGTTTTCGAACCTCAGCCCGCTCGCAAGAATCCTTCTCATTTCCCACTTTGCTCCTGCGGAGCTACGAAGGGCAGGCACCTACTTCGCTCTGACGAGCGGAGTTTATCCTGCGTTAGTCCGGCGCCAGCCCGCCATAGCCTTGGCGACGGCAGGCGAAGCCTGGGAGCTTGTCCCTTCGACTTTGCTCAGGACAGGACTTCCTCAAAATATCCAAAGATTCGATCTGAAAGTGTTTTTATCCTACAAATATCTGTTTTATGATGCATGGATCGTAATTCCGCTCGCCCTGAGGAGCCCTTCGAAGCTCGTAGAGCGAAGTAGGGCGTCTCG
>CAZWYO010000009.1:0-32170 GCA_964638315.1 uncultured Candidatus Babeliaceae bacterium
TAAACTCCGCTCGCCCTGAGGAGGCCTGAAAGGCCGTCTCGAAGGGTTCTTGCGCACATAAACATTTTGAGACTAAAAATAAAATACGATTGCAAGCTGTTTTTTACTTTTGGCCGCTCGCAGGGACCCTTCGAGACGATCCTCCGGGTCGATGACCCTCCGGATCCCTCAGGGCGAGCGGAATCTCGAAACTTTCGATGCTTACGGTATTTTAGGTGCGGTGGCACACGTTTACTCATTTTGGACCTACCCCACCAACACCATCATCCGCCTGCGCGCTTCCTCAAGACCAAGCATGGTCAAAAGATCTCCCACACCAATGCCCTGAGCGTTACCCGTCAGCGCAATGCGCACCAACGCAAACAGCTCACCAAGCGGCTTTTTTTGCTCTTTGCATAAACTCTTTATGCTCGCGAGCAGCGCCTGTTCGTCCCGCGCCGGTTGAGCAAGAACGGCCGTGAAAAAGTCCCGATACTTTTCGAGCCCATGTTCGGCCAGGATCGCAGTGTCAATTTCGGGTTTTGCAAAAAAGAATTTGAGCATGAGCACTGCATCTTCAAGTGTTGTTAAATCGCCCCTGATCGGCGTGATCAGCCGTTCAAGCAGCTCTTGTGTGATGGTTGCATCGGGATATGCTGCAGTAAAGAGTGGCATACTCCGCTTAGCAATTTCTGCTACCGGTAGCCTGCCTATCCATTTGTGATTGATCCAGCGCAGTTTTTCAAGATCGAAGTGTACCGTCCCTTTGGGGCTCGATTCGTCGAAGTGGATGGCGCGCGCAAGCTCGTCAAAATCCATTATCTCGTTCACAAAAGTACCACCAATAATCGCCAGATAGTTGCAGAGTCCCTCTGTTAAAAATCCTGATTTTTTAAAGTCATCGAGTGAGGCGCCAAAATCTCGCTTTGATATCTTTTTGCCCTCGGCGTTGCAGACGAGCGGCATGTGGTAAAAGATCGGTTGCGGGGCTCCAAGCATATCATACATTGCTGCTTGGATCGCGGTGTTGGTCAGGTGGTCAGCGCCACGGAGCACGTGGGAAATTTTCATCTCAATATCATCAACACAGTTTGCAAACAGGAAGGTGCAGGTACCGTCTTGGCGGGTGAGCGCGACATCTGAGAAGTTGTTCAGGTCGAAGGTCATGGTGCCATGTGCGATGTCTTGGATTGTGACCGAACCGTCGGGGAGCTTGAGCCGCCAGATGAAAGGCTTGCCTGCGGCGAGGTTCTGTTCAATTTCGGCTGGCGATAATTTGAGGGCTGCGCGGTCATATTTTGGTGGGAGGCCCCGTGCGAGTTGCCGTTGCCGCTTGAGTTCGAGCTCCTCGTTTGTTTCAAAAGAACGGTAGACGAGACCTTGTGCGATAAGTCGCTCAAGATATTTTTGATAGAGGTCGTTGCGTTCTGATTGGTAAAATGGCCCTTCATCGATGGTTATATTGAGCCAGGCAAGATGCTCCATGATCTTTTTCCCGCGGGGATCGACGTCGCGTGTCTGATCGGTGTCTTCGATGCGGAGCACAAATGTGCCGTTATTTTTTTTTGCGAACAGCGCATTAAGGAGCGCGATACGTGCATTGCCCAGGTGCATCCATCCTGTTGGGGACGGGGCAAACCTGACGCGAACGGGAGAAGAGAAATTAGATGTCATGTTAGGTGTCCATCTTTTACTTGTTTGAAAAAAATAGAGAGCAAAATTCAGAGCCTTGTAGTGCCTTTAGTCTACCACTTTTTAAAAAAAATTCATGATCGTTGACACGTGCGATAGCGATCTGTTAATTTGCATCCGAATTTGACCTTCGGTAACATGGTGTGGGATGTAAAGAGAGGAGTTTTTATGAAGAAGTGCGTACGTATCACTGTTTCCAACATTCGTGACCCGGATACATTTATTGACCGCGTTAAGCATGACATCAAAGTGGACGGTATTGAGGGCGTGGTAGAGATTATCATGCCAGACATGATTGAACTGTCTGTCTATGGTCCCAAAGAGTTGGTTGATGATTTTGTTAATGAGGTTGAGGGCGTTCTGATAACGTATAACGTTAAACGGCGTGATCATGCCACGTTTGCCGTGGAACCATTCTTTAAGGATGAGGACTATCGAGGGGTCGTCCGTTTTCTCAAGAAGGGGAATCATAGCGCACATTAGAAGTTGGCGGTATGTGCTTGGTGTGCTAAACTATAAAGCAGAGATTGGCATGAATTTGGGATAAAAATAAGAGAAATAGCATGGGGGCTTTTATGAAACGGTGCACTGACTGTGATCTATGTGGGCATAAAGCACACAGCGTCTGGGACGAGCTTATCTGCCACGTACCATACGCTGGATTTTCTATAGCGATAGGCTTTGTGTTTTTAAGCATTATTAATTTTTTTGGCCAGACATCCCTCTCTGCCCAGGCGACACACGAGGGGTATCATGTGCTCTTTCATTCGTTTCACTACTTACACGTAGTTGTTGCGGTGGCGGGCGCCATAGTCACGTTTTCCCGGTTTTCAGAAAAGATAGGCTGGGGTATTTTTATCGCGTGTCTTATCTCCCCACTTTTTTGTGTTCTGTCTGACGTTGTTTTGCCGTCTCTGGCTGGACGGATGCTCGGTATTTCGATGCCTATGCACATCTGTTTTTTAAGCGCACACGATGCATTAAACTGGTATGCATTTCTGATTGTGGGACTTATTTGCGGCTCTGCTCTTCTTTATAATAAAGAGTCCCTTAAAACATTTTCTTTGACTTTCCACTTTTTTCATATTCTAATTAGCTCAATGGCTTCTATGTTTTACATGGTTGCGCATGGTTTGGACCACTGGTATGACGTCATGGGTGGAATTTTCATCTTTCTTTTTGTAGCCGTTGTGCTGCCGTGTACGTTGTCAGATGTGGTTGTTCCCTTTTGTTGCGCCCGGTGGACTCGGGGGCGATAGCTGGATCTGAGGTATGGGTGAATGAGAAGTGTCGAGTTACGTGGAGTTTCCAAGAGTTTTGATGGCGAGATAACGGTCAACAATATCTATTTGACTATCCCGTCAGGAAAATTCTTTGCGCTCTTGGGACCGAGCGGTTGTGGTAAAACAACGGTCTTGCGGTTAATTGGTGGTTTTGAACAGGTAGATGCTGGCAAAATCCTGCTTGGAGACCGTGATATTACCTACATTCCCAGCAATCAACGGAGCGTTAATACGGTCTTCCAAAATTATGCTCTGTTCCCGCATCTGAATGTCTTTGATAATATTGCGTACAGTCTTGTTGTTAGAGGGCTTGATCGTGATATCATCGCGCAGCGCGTCAATAGACTGGCTGCATCTTTTGGTATGGATAAGCAGCTTAATAAATCGGTGAAACAGCTCTCTGGCGGCCAGCAGCAGCGTGTTGCAATTGCGCGTGCGGTCATCAATGAACCGGCCGTTTTGCTGCTCGATGAGCCGCTTGCGGCACTCGATTTTCGGCTCCGCGAACGGCTGTTGGTTGAGTTGAGTGACTTGCAAGAACTCTTAAAAACCACTTTTGTTTATGTTACCCATGATCCGGGTGAGGCGCTTACGGTTGCCGATCAGATGGCCATCATGAATGAAGATGGTGGCATTGAACAGGTGGGAACTCCGCGAGAAATTTATGAGTTCCCAATCTCATCTTTTGTGGCAAAGTTTGTGGGGACGACAAATATTCTTGAGGGCAAATTTGTACAGTCTGAGCAGGGCGGCATTGCCGTCGAATTGCCAGAAATTGGTCCACGTGTGCTTGAGGTACCGCAGGGCGGTGACACGGAGCGCTCCATAGAACGCGCGTGGATGCGTGTTGATATGCCGGCTATTGTGAGTTTACGCCCCGAAAAGATTATGATCTCTAAGCGACTTGTTGAGGGATTTGTGCCCAAAATAACGGGGCGCGTCGAGGCGAAGGTCTACTACGGGCACTCGACCCTATATCATATTCGCATTGGTGAGGGGGGGCGAATTTCGACGATTCTAAAGGTTTTTGAGCAGAATGAAGAACACGTGCGGCAGGATGTTATTGACTACGACGATATTGTTCAGCTCTATTGGCATGACAAAGACGCGGTGGTACTGGAGCGATGAAAATGAAGCGCATATTCCGTGATCAGCTCCCCTTTTTTTTGGGAGTGCCTGCACTTATTTGGCAAGTATTATTTGTCTATATTCCTCTGGTGGTGGTCCTATATCTGAGCGTGCAGCCGGCAGCCTTCGATTTTTTGGGGAATTTTTTTTCTTGGCACTACGTTAGGGTGATAACACGGTCCGTGGTGCTTGGGATTTCGACAACATTTTTTTGTCTCTTGATTGGGTACCCCGTTGCCTACTGGATAGCGCTCTGCGCCGGCAGGAAAAAAAATTTACTACTCTTTCTGCTCTTCGTTCCGTTCTGGACAAACTTTCTTTTACATATTTATGCGTGGATGTTTGTGCTCGACCGTAACGGGGTGGTGAATACCATTCTGCTCAATGCGGGTATAATTTCTGAGCCCCTGCACCTACTTAATACGATGGGGGCAGTTCTTCTGGTGATGGTCTACTGCTACACACCATTCATGATATTTCCCATCTACACGTCGCTAGAAAAATTTGATACTCGGCTCCAAGAGGCGTCTGCGGATCTTGGAGCAAGCTGGTGGCAGACCATGTGGCGTGTGGTAATTCCTTCAAATCGGTCTGGCATATTATCAGGAATCTACCTGGTTCTCGTCCCCGCTTTTAGTGAATTTGTTATTCCTGAACTGATGGGCGGAGATCGTGTTATGTTTGCGGGCAGTGTTGTTGCCTACTATACGATGCAGGCGCATACTGCTTCATGGGGAGCGGTTTTTACCGTTATTGTCTCACTTGTCTTGATTGTGTTACTTGGGCTCGTCTCGTGGGTGGTTCGGCGTGTAGTTCCTTGTCATGAACAGCAGGAGCAGGGATTATGAGGGGTTCGTCACAGTTCGCGCGGCCGTGGGTTGCCATCGTAACAGTACTGTTTTTTATTATCTTATATGTGCCGATTGTGGTTCTGTTTGCATTTTCTTTTAATAATGCATCGTTCCCATCGCCATGGCGTGGTGTGACCCTGCGTTGGTATGGTGAACTTTTTCAGACACCGGAAGTCTGGCAGGCACTGACCAACTCGTTAGCGGTTTCCTGTGCCTCAGTTTTCCTGAGTATTGGTATGGGCATATTTTTGATGCTTTTGGCGGTTCAGAGTGGACGGATCAGGCGTATGCTCTCCTATTTTTATACCAATCTTATTTTTCCAGAAATTGTTCTCGCTGTGGGGCTGCTCGGTTTTTTTACCTCATGTGGTATCCCGCTTGGCATGGTGACACTAACCGTTGGGCACACGGTTTTGGGGCTTGGATATGTGGTGCCGCTCATGTACGCGCGGTACCAGGAGATTGATCCGCGGTTGATGGAGGCGGCCGAAGATCTGGGCGCTACCAATTTACAGACTTTTTTTACCATAATTCTACCGCTGGTGCGGCCGGCGCTTTTCACCGCTGGCATTCTTGTCTTTATTGTATCTTTTGATGATTTTGTCTTTTCTTACTTCTGTGCTGGCAGTACCTTTCAGACCTTACCTCTCTACATTCTGTCTATGTTGCGCAGTGGTGTCTCGCCGATTGTTAATGCATTATCGACGCTGCTCTTGCTTTTTAGTAGCGTACTGATAATTCTATACTCATCCTATACAACAAAGACGCGAGGTATGAGATGAAGAGTACGCACTGTGTACATGTCTGGGTGGCGCGAGTTCTTGCAGTACTTTTTTGGGCGATTCTGTTAGTTCTGGCGGGGCTCTTTATGCGAGCCGATTTTTTTGTGCATGATCGTGCGATTACGGTGCTCGCATGGAGCGGCACCATGGATCGTGCCGTGCTCAAAAAGTTTGAGGCCGAGACGGGCATTCGCGTTTTTTTTAATTCGTATGCAACTAACGAAGAGCTTTTAGTCAAGCTTCGCGCAACCGGTGGGGCCGGGTATGACCTTGTGGTGCCGTCGGATTATGCAGTTCTCAAACTGGTCGATGAGAAGTTGATAAAGAAAATTGATAGAGAAAAGTGTAACTTTTGGCAAGAGCTGAATCCGGTTTTATTAGGGCTCTATTTCGATGCCAAAAACGACTATTCGATTCCCTTCGGGTGGGACCTCTACTGTGTAGGTATAAATAGGCGACGTGTCGATAGGTCGCTCGTCAAAAATGGGTGGGACCTTGTTTTTCCTACCGGGGTACCGCGCCGACAGGTGGTTATGACAAATGATCCGCTTGAAGCCATGCTGTTTGCCTACGTTGGCACTGCATGTTGTGGGTACCCAACCGTTGGGCTCAGCGAGATTAGTGATGGTGACGTAAGGAAGCGTGCTGAGATGTATGGACGGCTCTTGCGTCTGTTGCGCGGTCAACGAGAATATCTGGAGGCGTATGCGACAATGCGCGCAGACTATTTTCTCGGTATGGGATATGTTGATGCGGCGATTATGCAGACAACCGACCTGTTTCGTGCAATGAAATCTTTTGAAAATATTGATTTTGTGGTGCCATCACCAACATTTGTTACTGTTGAAAATTGCGTTATTCCTGCGGCGAGTAAAAAAGATGAGATGGTCTACGCTTTTCTTAATTTTTTGTATAGGCGTGATATTGCGGTTGAACAGTTTGCGACGTGTCCGACGGCGCCCGCACGGACGGATGTTTTTGATATGGTCGATATGAGCCCCCGTTATCGAGAGCTTATGTCACTGTCACAAGAAAAATTCCGACAGTATCTATTTATCAGAGATCCGTTTCCTGAATATGTGCGATATGACCTATGGGTTGGTGTCAAATCATAATTTTTTTGGGGAGAAAAAACTGGACAAGGCCGGTTGACATTCGTCGGAGAATTACATAGAACTGTGATCTGAGGATCCTTTATTGGTGTATCTTTTAAAAGGGGAGATAGTGTGAAGCATTTTGGTAGAGTGGTGTGTTCGTCATATTTTTCAAAAAGGATGAGTATATGAAACGACTTGTTATCGCCTGGTGCCGTCTGGCAGCTTTGGCGATTTGTTTGGTCCCATTGGGAAACCTGTATGCAGCAGTAACGTGGAATGGTGCGTCCACCCCCGACAACGCTGGTCAGGATGTTGATATTACGGCTGATGCTACGCTGACAAACGGTGGTGGCCGTGTTACGGTAGACACCTCTCTCGATGCTGACGTAACCATTGCCCCGATTGGTGGCAGCTGGAATGTGACAGCGGGGACCGCAACCGTGCTTGATCTTGTTACTACTGCGGCAGCCAGGACAATTACCATAAACCTTTCATCTTTCAACCTTAGCTTCATGGGCAGTCTTGCTGCACCTCTGTTGATAACCCATTCGGGCCCAGGGCAGATTGTGTTGAATATTGGTGATGGCAATGAAATTCACTTCTCACACGCCGTTGATGGTCTATATGGTACCTTCTTCCTCGTGTCGATGCGCACGGATCGTACTGCTCCTGCAGTTCTCGTTCAACGTACAGTTGCTGGCAATAATGATGCGAGTATGTACATTGATGACTATTCCTATGTAGGCTTTGTCGGTACTGACACTACGCTTGCAACAGAAACGGCGACGATTCAATTTAATCCAACAAACGGTATAGCAAATACCGGTCGCTTGAGATTGATTATCGCTGAGCAGACCGTTGAAGCAACACCATTTGTTGACTTCGCAACCTTTGCCATTGAAGGTGTTCTTAATGATTCGGACTCAGGCTTCCCCTACAATCTTTTAGATGTAGATTTCAACACCCTGGCTGGTCAGCAGGCGAAGGTTATTATCGATAATAACAACGTTCCAACTTCCGATGCATGGGCTGGTTTATTAGTTTTGAACAATAACGATGCCTACCCAATCCTCCGTGCCAATCCTTGGCTCGAAATACTACCGCACAATGTTGGCGTGCAGACCGGCTGTTTGATGGGCAAAAATGGTAATATGCAGCTTAATGATGGTGCCTATCTAGATTATGTTGGCGGAACGGCTAATCTGCTCACGGTTACGGAGGGTGCTGCTTCGTACCCTGCAGCTGTGGCTCCTTATGTTCCTGTAATTCTACTTGAGGTTCTTAACAACTTCATGGTCAATGGCAACTTGCCAGTGCTCAATACGCTCATCAAACAGCGTAACGCATCATCATTTATTGTTGATGCGGGCGATCCTGTTACTGAACAGTATGTGACAACCTATCCTTCAATCACCATGTTGGGCCTCTCGAAGCTCTATTTCAGCTCACGTGTTGATGGCGACATGGTCTCCCAAAATGCTGACTTTACCGTCGATCCAACCAAACAGTTTACTGGCATGGCTGGCTACGGCAGCATCGTGTTTGATGTTGAAGGCAGATGTGACATTCTTGGCGCATCGTCCGGTACGACCAAGACGAACGCGATCAACATCCTCTCGCTCAAAGAGTTGAATGTTGGTGGTTCTGTGGTTATTAAGGGTACGGAAACTAACTTTAAACTTCGCAACTTTGAGCTTGATGAAAACGACGTTCTCAAACAGTACGGCAAGGCGTGCTTCTTGGTTAACGGTCGCCTCAATCTTATCAATATGGCATGGCAGCATGACGATGAGATCCACACCATCTACGAGAAGAATGACCCACTACAGTCAGAACCATGTTACATCGGTGGTGAAACATTCTACCTCAATCAGCTGACGAACTATCGTCCAACAATTGCGCTCTACAACAGTGCCTTGATGCTCAATACCAGCGCAGCATTGGCTGGCGTCGATATCCTGACACCAAGTAATGGTACCGCTGCGAACTCTTCGCAGGTCTATTTCTACTACAATGGATGGGCGATCGATACCATCGGTCGTTCATTAATGCTTGGCACCAATATTGGTAGCACGGCAGAAGACCTCGGTACGATCATTAGTCGCGCAGCGCACTTCAATGTCTGGCAAGAATTTGCACAAGCAACAGCACAAACGATTCAGATATCGTGTGAGACAGACAGCAACAACTACAAGGTTACACAAGCTCTTACCCCTACATCAAGCATTACTGGTCAACTTTCGACCCACAACATCTACCTAGCGCACGACACCAACATCTCGCTCGGTATCGACGCGGCGACGGGAACTGATCCAATCTCTCTCATGCCATACACACTAGTGTCGACAGGCAGCCTGCTTGTTAATGCCGAATATATCAACTTCTTGTCCCAAGGCGGCGATCCGTACAACAAACCGGAGACGAGCATTGAGACAGGTCAGGGCGGTATTTTTGTTGACAACTTTGGCTCTTTTGGTGTCAGCGGTACCCTTCGTCTCTACATCGATGCGATGGTAGGCGTTGGCCCTTACGGAGCAAATTCCTCCATTAACCTGCCTGCAAACCAGGTCTATTTTGACAACCGTGTTGGCATCTCAAATTCGAGACTCGATCTTACTGATGCGACACAGCGGATTATTGTGCCATCAGGATCAACCTATCCTGACTTTAGTCTCGACTGGGAATTTGTAACCAAAGACTATACAAACTGGACCCCATACCTTGTACCAAATGTGGTGGCAGCTGGGCTTCTTCCTGCTCCAATTGCAGCCAATATTGCATCGTTGCCAGTGGTTAGTGGTACGGTCGACCAGTTCCAAGTATTCAACTCGCGTGCCGGTGATCCTGCAAACCTTATTGTGGATGCTGGATTTATTCGTGATCTTGAGTTCTTGCTGGGCACCAAGTCGGGTGAAAATCCAACGGGTATTCTGATTGTTAAGAACGATGCCGGCGTTGGTATCGGTAAGTTCAATACGGTCGCTGAAAACAAACTCAACATGGGTATTGACGGTGTTACCATTATGGCCGATGGTAGTGCACGGATCTTCTTGAATGATGATATTGTGGTTGACAATATCTGCCACATTATCGCAGGGCCAAACTTTGGTGTTGCAGGTGCACAGCAGCTGACGATCACCTCTGAAGTCCCACGTGAATTCCGCATTAGAGCTGGCGCCACACTCGATTTGAGTATGTTTGATAGTCCATATCGTGAATTGGTTATTGCTGGCGATGTACGTCTTATCTTCGAACCAGGCTCACGCCTCATTCTTGGTAAAGATGTCGTTACCGGTACTGGTGGTATACTCACCTTCACGGATAATGCTCAAATGCTCTTCCAGCGCCATGTTGAGCAGAATCGTTCTGATGGCACTGCCTTGACCAGCACCGATGACATTCGTGTGAGAATCAGCGGTAAGGGTACTATCCAGATGATGGAAGACTCGATGGTTGACATTCCACGCGAAGCATATGTAGGTATCGAGTCCGGCGGCGTTTCTGGTATCAATCAGACAGCTATTTACTGGACATTCCAAGATGCGGCGCGTATGCAGATCGGCTCTGAAACCGACTTTGGTGGCTCGCTCCAGATTGGTAACACAGCGGCAGTAACAGACGGAACGGTGGCAGTCACCTTCCAACTTAACGGTACTGGGGTTAATTTCGAAATTAACAGCCAGGGCTTCTTAGGTCTTGGTACTGGTATTGTCAATAAGACATTGTCGGCTCCAAACAACTGGCGTGTGGCTAACACCTTCAACGTGACAGGCATAACGCTTGCTATCGATGAAGGTACGTTTAACCACAACCAGATTTACATCGGGTCTCATCAATTTGCGTCACTGCTCTGCTTCGGTGCAATGAGCACTGGGTTTACCCTCTCATCGGCGACATTATTTGCACAGACACATATTCTTGGTGGCGGTAATATTGCACTTATCGCGAACGCGGGTGCATACATCAATCCAACGGTCTTGACGACCGACGGCACGATCAGCGCTGAGTTGAGCGTAGGTCTTTTGGCATCACAGGCAGTTCTTCTCGATGTGAGCAAGACGGCGCCTGCATTCCCTGCAACGCCTGCAAATGCATTTGCATACGTGAAGGCAAACAGCTATCAGAGCCAGTCAACCAAACGTGCAGAGCTCTGTCGTTTGAGTCTCGATGCGGTAACTGCGGGATATATTAGCACCGTTGGCGCGACCTCAACGATTGAACGTCGTGTTATTCAGGGTGTGCTCAATATTGATGGATCGTATACTGATCCAGCTCGTGGACTTGCTGTTGGTGTGATAGGTATGGCTTTAGATCCAAATCTCATCCCAGCCTTCTATGCAACGCGTGTGTAACGAATAACGATATCGGGGTGTGGTCTTGTGCCACACCCCACGTCAAAAAAGGGATGTTTTCTTAAAAAAGGGTGAAATATATGAAAAGAACGCTGAAACTGCCGTTAGTAGTCTTCGGGCTACTTATGGTTGGTGCGACATTGGCCCGCGAATTTCGTGGACCGCTGCCACTGATGTATGATCTCTGGAACCCTATGCGGTATCCCATCGAGTATCATTACGAACTAGATAAAAACGATGATAAGTGGTGCAATAACTGGCACTTTGATGTTGCCGGTGTGGGCTACCACCGCTCGGCCAATGATGCCTTCCAGTGCTGTGCGACGGGTGAAATTCTAACCAATGGCTGCTGTCCAACCAGCTGTGCATCATGCTGCGCGAGCAGTCTCTGTTGTGACAAAAACACCCGTTCCAAAGTGCCATGGTCAACACTGATCTTTGGCAAGACAAACTTCCGGCTTGAAGAGGCCTTCCCTGGTGCAGATGTAGGAACCTATATTGGCACAAATCCATTTGTATCTCTCTCGACATTGACTCCACGGTTTGAGTACTCAGAAGCAGGCGCAATCTTCATGGCACAGCTTGGTACGACCTTCACCTGCTGCGATTGTGACTATCGTGCAGGTTTACGTGCACGGCTTCCTATTCGTGACCTCTTGGTCTTTGACCCATGTGGCGCGGGTAACATGATCGGCGAGACGTTAGATGATGTCTGGCAGGTGCGTAGTGAGACTATCGGTACGGAAACCGATACAAAAACTAACGTAGTTTTTGCAGGTCGTCTCGACTTTTTGTCGGCACTCAAGCGGGTAATCTCATTCCCTTATAATCCACAAGATCTTGTTGTGTACGGGACTGCAGCTACACATACAACCATGGCAAGCAACAATGTTGATGTAACACCAATATCAGACATATCGCCTATGGTTGAAGTTATTTATCGTACCGATGGAACGGTGCCACAGCTGTTGCAATGGGGTAACTACTCATCAGTCGGGCCTACCGTGCTTGATGGTGCGGGAACAAACCTTGGCAATGATGTACGTGGCCGTTTCGAATACGCTACTGACTATACTACCTTAGCAGGTAATACAGCTGCGCAGGCGCATCTTTTTGTGGTTCCTACTGTTGCTAATACAGGTGCCATTTCTCCTGAGGCGGTTAATAACGTGGTTACTGGAGCCAACCAGATTAAGGCAGCAATCGAAGGCGCAATTCAGAACATGGATGATTCGATAGCAGAATTCTACGAAGACATTCATCTCGCCTTCTGCAGGGGCCACAACCGTGGCATTGGTGACCTCGATCTCGAACTCTACGCAGGTCGCAACTGGGGCTGCAACAACGACTGGTGGACCGACGTCATGTTTGGCGTTCGCTGCCCAACAGGCAAAGCGGTGTGCGAATGCCTCTATCCTGTTCTCCTCCCACTCGGCAACAACAAACATACCGAACTTCGTGTAGGCGCTGCCGCTGGGTGGAACACCTGTGACTGGATCAAGTTTATGCTCCATGGATCCTACTCGTGGGCGCTCAAACACTGTGAAAAAGTCGCTGCACCATTTACCGGCGCGACGGTCAAGAACCTTGGCCCATGCGTCGATGCACAAGTCAAATGGGGCTACTTCTTGGGCGACTTTGACGTCTCATTCTTCACGAATGACTGTTGTGGTTTTGATCTTGGGTACGAGCTCTACTACAAACGGTGCGATGATATCTGCCTCTGCGCAACAACTGCGACAGACTGGGCAAATAGAACGGCACAACCGCTCGATGCTTCAGTGCTTTCACGTAACACCAAACAGATGGGACACAAGGCAAAAGTCGGTATATTTAGCATCATTGGCGATTGTGAAATCGGCGGTGGCTGGTCGACCTACTTTGCTGGATACAACATGCCACGCGAGACAGACTTCTATCTCCGCATGGGCGTCTCCTTCTAGGTTTAGTAAAAAAAGCGATTGCTTTATCCCTCTGTGTTTTCCGACACAGGGGGATTTTTTTTCCATAACCACGCTTCTTCTGGTATCTTGAGAGAAAACACCCATATATCGTATGTGTGTGATTAAAAGTGTTAGTTGGATCATAGACGTCGAGAAACAGTTATCAAATGAACCGCACACCCTGAGCTTGTCGAAGGGTCTGAATGTGCGGTGAAAGCGAAATAGATGTGGGGTGATTCCGCACCCAAGAAACCCTTCGACAAGCTCAGGGTGTGCGGTTCATTTGATCCACTCAGAATTCAAACTTGGTAGAATTAACCAGACATAACCGTGGGATTACTATGGCTCTCTCAAAGAATACGTTTTATGTTACCACCCCGATCTACTACGTGAATGCGCGCCCGCACCTGGGCACCCTCTATACGACAGTTCTGGCGGATGTTGCCGCCCGTTGGAAGCGCATCCAGGGGCGGGACACCTTTTTTCTCACTGGCACCGATGAGCATGGGCAAAAGGTTGGTGAGGCTGCGGCACAGGCGGGCCTTGCACCCAAAGCTTTTGTTGATAGTCTGGTACCGGCTTTTAAGGACCTCTTTGTGCGCTACGACTGTTCTTTTGACCAGTTTATCCGTACCACAGACGATTTTCACGTCAAGGCCGTGCAGGATTGGCTCCTGCAGCTCCTCAAAAAGGGGGATATCTACAAAGCCACCTATGAGGGGTGGTACTGCCCATCGCAAGAGGCCTTTTTGACCGATAAAGACCTGACATTTGTGGGCGAGGGTGTGCCGCCACTTTCGGTATTTTCTGGCAAGCCGGCCAAGTGGGTCTCTGAAGAGAGCTACTTCTTTCGGCTTTCTGCTTATCAGGATCGTCTGCTCCAATTTTATAAAGACCACCCTGACTTTGTTACCCCGTCGGAGCGGCTCAACGAAGTTATTTCGTTTGTGGAGGGGGGGCTCAAAGATCTCGCCATTTCGCGCACGTCGATCTCATGGGGCATCCCGTTCCCGGGTGACGAAAAGCATGTGACCTATGTCTGGGCTGATGCGCTCAACAACTACATTACGGCTATTGGGTATGGGGACCCATCCAGGAAGGCCAATTTTGAAAAATGGTGGCCGGTTGATCTCCAGCTCATGGCAAAAGAGATTGTGCGTTTTCACGCCGTTCACTGGCCCGCTTTTCTGATGGCAACCGGGCTTGAATTGCCCCACAAATTGCTGGTTCACGGCTGGATCACGGTCGATGGGCAGAAGATGTCAAAGTCGCTGGGCAACGTGGTCGACCCACTCGTGCTTGCGGATACCTACGGTGTTGATCCGGTCCGGTTTTATTTAACCCGTTACATGGCGGTGACGCAGGACGCGGACTTTTCGCGTGCCGACCTTGAACACCGTATCAATACCGATCTTGCCGACGACCTGGGCAATATGGTCAATCGTATGCTGACGCTTGCCAAGCGGTACGATCTGACCACGGTTATCCCGCCAAAAAATTGGGGTGCTCATGAACGCAAACTTTTTGATCTGATGGTCAAGACGGTGGCTGATTTTAGAACCGAGATGGGGCGGTGTTATTTCCATCAGGCGTACGCGGTTTTATGGGGCCTTGTGGCCGCAGTTAACCGGTATTTCCATGAGTCAGAGCCCTGGAAGGTGGTCAAGACCGATCCGACAAAATTTGCCGAAATTATTGCGGCTACTTCACATGCGCTGCATGCGGTAACGGTGCTCTTGTGGCCCGTGATGCCCCACACTGCAGAAAAAGTTGCGGGGGCGCTGGGGATAGATCTGGTAGTAGCAGGGCAAGACGCAGTGTTATGGATTGAAAAGGGCGTGTGTGACAAGACATTTAATCTGTCTGAGCTGCCGCCACTATTTGTAAAGTATGAGAAGAAGAAGGAAGCGGACGTGAACGAACAAAAACCAGCCGAAGCCGTTAAAGCACCAGTTGCCGACTATATTTCGATCGAAGAGGTCATCAAAGTTGAGATGGCGGTGGGGACCATTTTGAGTGTTGAAGATATGCCAAAATCTGAGAAGATCTACAAGATGACGGTCGATGGCGGGAGCCATGGGATAAGGCAGATCTGCGCGGGGGTAAAAAAGTTCTATCAACCCGAAGAGCTGATTGGCAAAAAAACGGTCTTTGTTTTCAATTTACAGCCACGGATGATGTTGGGGATCGAGTCACAGGGGATGATGCTCATGGCGACGAATTCTGAGGGCAAGCCGACGATGTTGGTGGTTGATCAGTCGGTGCCTAATGGGACACGGTTGAAGTAAAAAAGGTAGGAGAGGCATACGACCAGATGGTGTATGCCTCTCCTGTGAGCTTGCGGGTCTTTTTACTTTTTAATTTCCTCATAAACGGATTGTGTCTGTTCGTCCCATGGTAAGCGTGTTTCGAAGAGCGCCGACGCTTCGGTTAGGTTGTCATAATCAAGCGTTACCTTATTTGTCTGGTTTTGCCAATTGTCAGGTCGGCCCTGGTTCCTATTGTGCATTCGTATTTCTAAGGTTTTATCGTCAATTCTGTTTATTCCGATGCTTTTAAAACAGTCCAGCCCATACAACAGATCGCGGTGGCCTACGCCCGACTTGCGTAGGTGAATTGAAAACCAGGGCTCATGTTCGCTCTTTTTAAAAAGACTTTCCAGTTTTGTTTCACTACTTTTTTTTATTTCGGCTGTTTCTTGGTAGGACGAAAAAAAACCTTCGAGTATGTTTATAAAATTTTTGCTTCCTTCTATTATGAGCGCTAGGTTATCTATTTTAAATTTGTCCTGATTCTGTTTGACTGCGGTAAAGACAAAGAAATTAACCAGATCGATTACGCCTGGGAGATTTTGGGGTTTTATGGGTGTATATTTTTCTCCTTTTTCAGCGATCTCTTTTTGTAATAGATTAAAATTGACAGCACCGAAGCGCGCCGATCTGAGAAATGCGTGGCAGAATAGATCGTTTTCGCAGTACTGCTCTGATTTTTGGTTGGCAGGTACTGTTTCGTAGGTACTCGTATTACCTTCATAGAGGTAGTGGGTAAGTGGAATACCGAAGGTTGTTGGTTTGGAGAAGAAGGTCTTTTGTGATTTCTGATAGTCGTCCAATTTTTTCTCCAGTGTTTTTACGACGTCTTTTTTCCAGTTGTTTCGTTCTTCAAGAGCCTTTAGCTCCTCCTCAATTATGTTCTCTGTTGGGACCAGCGGTTCATAAATCTCTTCATCGAGCTCTATCTTCTGGTTTTTTGAGGTGTGAGTGTTGCTGCTCAGGCAGCAGCCAACAAGTAAAAATATTAAAAATGTATGTGATTGCGCCATGTATACTTCCTAAAAAAGCATTTTGTGTAACTTCACTTGGAAGCATAGAAAAATGGTGGGGAGAAAAACAAGAGATTGGGGAGGAGACATGTGCCCCTCCCCGTGGTTTTTGGCGTGAGCCAGATCTTATCTAAATATTACTGCTACCATATGCCGGTGGTTCTACGAAGTCCTTCATCAACTCGAGATAACTACGAAGAGCCTTAGCTCTTTTTTGTTGATCTTTTTTTTCGTTGATCATGGTTTTAAGGTGCTTAGCTGCCGTCTCCATGTCAGACAAATCTATAAAGTCTCCACCATGATATATAGCGTCTTTGTACTCTTTCTCTATAACACTACATGTTTTTTTTATTGTTTTTATTTCGTCCGTGTTAAGCTTTGGGAATTTTCCTTGCGAACATTCTGCAAACTTTTGGTTTTCCAATAATTTGGCTAGCGCGGTCGTCTTTTTCTCAATCTTTGTTCCCATCGCGCCAACACTTCCCGGAATTCCGATAAGCAGCCCAATCGCTGCTACAAAGAGTACTTTCTCCAACTGTTTTTTATCTATACATCTTGATACTACAGAGCACATAAAAAAATCCTCGCTTATAATTTGATACTGTTTTTATTGATCTTGTTATAGAAAAAGCCCATAACAGTGATGATTTTCGATTAAAACCGAATTAAAGTCAAGAAATGCTTTTTTCTAAAAAGGGCTCTGGTTTGTAGGTTATTTTACTTTATAAGAAGGGGCCGTGCGGCCCCTTCTTGCTGCTGGATGTCAAACGTGGTTATTGGTACTATTTTTTCACCGACTTGTATAAGTTTTCAATATGCTCTTTAAGAGTCTC
Organism: uncultured Candidatus Babeliaceae bacterium; assembly: GCA_964638315.1. Lineage (GTDB taxonomy): Bacteria > Babelota > Babeliae > Babelales > Babelaceae > CAZWYO01. The sequence goes on from CAZWYO010000009.1 coordinate 17,263, forward strand.
TTCTGAGTTGAAAATATGTAGGTTTGTTTTTAACTGTCTGATTGTTCCAGGCATCTTTTTCATCCCTGGATGTTGAAATTCACTTATAATTTTTTTGCCCTTGTTGCCCACGGAGCAGACATAACCATTTTTTTCTGCTTCCTTTCCCATCAGGGTGATGGTATTTACTATGTCGGTTTTCATAAGTGATAGAAGTGTGGTGAATTTATTTTTAAACTCAATGTCTTTTTTAGATTTTTCGATAGCGGTCCCGACGAGACTCTCAAGGATGTTGTGGAGACATTGCTTGGTTTTTTGGAAAGCGACCAGCCTGTTTATAGGGTAGTGGAGCTTGTTGTAGATCTGGCTCGACAGACGGAAGATATCCTCATCTTTAACCTGCTTTTTTAATGTGTTCTTTTGTAGAACTCCTAGCTTTAATACATCATATTTACTTGTGAGATCTTTCTCATATTTTTCGAGAATGGTCCGTGCCAACTCAGAAAGGGCGTTGTCTGTGGCGGTCGCTAACTCCTTCGATTTTATCTTCAGTGTCTCTTCTTTGGCTTTTTCGACGAAGTTTTTGAGGTCGAGCTGCTTCTGATACCATATCTCAAATATGGGGTGGACAAGCTGTTCCCTGAGTGTTGTGGTTGGCGCGTTTGGGAGAACCTCTTCTTTGAGCGACGCAAGATATTTAAGGGTAGCTCCGGTGTTGAAAAGATAAGACCGAAGGTCTTGGTCACTGATCGAATCTAATGTTTTTTCGTTGACAAGAATGAAGAAGTCATCGATGTCCGATCGGAGCGCTTTCTCCATTTCTGCGGTAGGCTTTTTACTTATCGCGTAGTCGCGCACGCTCTTGCGCAGGGCCTTGAATTTTATGAACAGACCGCATAGATCTTTGTTTTTTGAGTCTGGAAGTTGCTTCTCAACTTTCACATGCTCTTTCATTCTATCGTCAAAAACCGACCCCAGCAGCACATCATCGAGTAGGCTTAAAAGAATCTGATTCTCAATGTCTGCAAAATTTGATTCAAGCAGCTCTTCTTCGCCCAAAATTATCTCTGACCCGATGCGGTCTGTGAGATGGTTAAGCCTATTGAGCACTACAAATTCTTCAAATACGGAGAGACATACATCAGCGGTTTTTGATAGGTTTTTGAGTATGTGGCTGTACATTGCACCGAAAAGCGGTTTATTATCGACTGGGTTTTTCTCGATGTTTGCGTTCGGAAAGGTTGCTGTAAATGTATCAATGAGATCCTGAGAGATGTCAGTCTCTTTGTTATATTCAGGGCCGGCATCAGGGGTTGCGTGTACTTTTGTCACGGCAATATTAAGTAGGCTTGTCTTTGGGAGTCGCTCGGGTTTGATGCGGATGCCTACATTTGGGTTTTTTGGAACCGTTATGTGGAAATCTTTAAACTTACCCAAAAATGGTATTAAGAGTTCCTGATTTGTTTTTGTTAACGTGATGCACATGAGGCGGAAAGCATCGGTGGTTGTCGCTCTTTCTATGAGACTATGTATGGATGATTTTTGTGTTATGCTCTCTTTTTCGACGCGCGTCCGATATGCAGTGAGGAATGTGCGTAGAGTCTCGCAGTATTTTGTGCCCGGTTTAAGGTAGACGATGCCTTCTTTAAAACAGGTTGCATCAGGGCGTATGTTGCATGAGCAGAGACACAGGTATTTAATCATGTCGACAACGTCCGGATGTTTTGCTATTTTGGCAAATTCTGAGATCTTTTTCTCATCGGAGTTTGCAAGAAGATGGAGTTTTTTTGCACCATTTTTTGTTGCGCGCATGAGCTCTTCGAAATTTGCAGCGATCTCCTCTTTTTTGTCGATAGGAATATTTTGTACCTTGATAATTGTGTTTATTAAGGACTTATCGCCAACCAAGAGTGTAGAGTTATTTTCGTAGTACTCATCAGCCAGTTCTCCAAGTGTTTTGGGCTTGAAGAGCTTAAGCATCTCAGAGAACTTTTCTGCTTCTATGCTGAGTTTTTTTTCGCCTATTATGGCCATAGTTTTGTTTTCTACAGATTTTTTTGTGGTCTCCATCGCCATAGCGGCAGTTGATGTTAGTAAAAATAGTGGTAATAAACTGCTTGTAGTTGTGCGCAGAGCGCGGACGAGTGACTTCATGAGTCCCTCCTTTGATAATGGTGGCGGTTTTGCAACCGGCCACACCGGTATACATACCATTCCGCCGCACAGTGTATGAAAAAAGGGGTTGTGTTGTCTACAGGATTATTACATTTTTTTGAACGGCAAGAATTGGTTTTTTTGACAGCCAGAATTACTACTTTGACCGCGGCCTGATTTTGAGGTATATTTAGTTATAGAAATCCTGTAAAACCAATCGTTTTTGTGTAATTTTTTTTATAGGTTTTGGACCGTTTTTCATGGGGGTGAAACGTGAGATCAATTCGTCGACCAATTCTTGGACTATTTTTCGTTTTTTGTCTGTCGTCACCGTGTGCGGTGGAGGCAAAGTTGCCGGCTCCTCTAACAAAAATGATAAAGCAGGCACTCAAGTTATATCTAAAAAGACAGGGCAGAAACTTTGTTTATAAGCACTGCATGGTTCATCTGCGCCACTTTGACATGGAAGCTTTTGAGCAGCAGACGGACGGTGGGCAGATAGTGGTGATGCATGAATTTATTACTCAGTATCTAATCACCGATGGTTATATCGCGTGGGAGCTGGGACTGCTCAAATGCACTGTTCAGAATATCCATCGTGAATGTGGGGATGATACTCAAGAGATGGCGCGACGACTGGTCGCAAAGGTTCGTAAAATGAACTTTATTAAGCACCACTGGGGCAAGCTTCTGGTCGGGGCAGGAGTTGGTGCAGCGGCGGTGGCTGCCATCGGTCTGTGTGCGCTCAATCAGTTTATTAATCACTAAAATCTATCGCGGTTGCATCTGCCACGCGAGCCGTGGTATGTTTGGTGTGGCGCGCGGGCGAGTCCGTGTGGCCATAAAGACCACCTGTTTACGGAGGCGTTATGCAGAAAAAGATAACCTTTGCGGGGCGTGAACATACGCCTGTTCTCGACAAACATATTGATGAGCAGCTCGCCAAGATCGAGCGTTTTTTGACGGATGAGCCGACACCACGTCTTATCGAGGTATCGGTTGAATCTCATGATGTGCACCAGCACAATCGCGTGGTTGCGCGGGTAAAATCCCCCCATTACAATTGCTATGCGGAGCATGAGGGTCCCGATGTAATTGCTGAGATTAATGAGGTGATTGATCGGCTCTATGCGCAGCTGCGCGAAACCAAAAATAAGCTTATTGACCACCACAAAAAGGGGTGTGGCAAGGAGTGCCGCGACAAGATCTACAAGGATATTGAGGCGGACATCGAGTTTGAGGCTGATGAGGACGTAGAGTAGGAAGTTTAGTGCGTACAAGTTACATGGCGAAAAAAAATAATATCTAAAATCCGCACACCCTGAGCTTGTCGAAGGGTTTCTCGGGTGCGGGCCAAACAGAAAATTGTTTAGCTTAGCCGCACATTTAGACCCTTCGACAAGCTCAGGGTGTGCGGTTCTTGGATATCACTTTTTGTCGCAATTTAACTTGTTCGAGGTATAGGACAGGCCGATACACCCTTCGAAGCCTTGGCGAAGTAGGGCACTCAGGATGAGCGGACTGGAAAGTTCTACGGGATCATGGCCCCCCGATTTTTATTATTTCTGTTCAAGCGCCGTTTTAATTGTACTAACAACCTTTTCTGGTGCCATAGTTGCAAATTCTTCTCCCCAGCGTGCCAGGACCTGTTCTGTTTCTGGTTCGATGAGTAGTACGACTGGGAAGCCAATCACCGAATATTTTTTAGAGAGCTCTGCACAGCAAGGGCTGTGCGGATCGGTGCCGTCGATCTCCACAAAAATTATCTCGGGCAGCTGTTTGTGAATGTCCATATTGTGCATGACATTTTTTTCTATCTCACGGCACGATGCACACCACGATGCGCCAAAATCGACCAGCAACTTTTTGCGTTCAGCGATACCCTGCTTTTTTGCGTCTTCATAAGTGAGCGCACGTATCGGGTCGGTTGGTGGGCAGCGCCAGTACCGTACCGCATCAACCGCTGCATAGATACCAGCTGCTATGAGGAGTAGGCCGACAACGCGCCGGTACCAGCGGAGCGCGGTGCCATCAAGTGTGAAGAAGAATATGCCCGTTGTTACGAGTGTTCCGGCGAGTATGCCGCGTAGCAAGCAGCCGTGCATCAATGGTGCGAGGTAATAGAAGCACATGCCTATCAAGATCACGCCAAAAATGCGTTTTACCTCGATCATCCAGATTCCGGCGCGGGGGAGCAGGGACATTGAATTTGAGAAGAGCCCAATGATCAGCAGTGGCACGCAGAGCCCAACGCCAAAAATAAAGAGATATAAAAATCCGATAAGTTTACTGCCGATTGTTGCAGCGATGCTGAGCAAGAGCACAAGCCCCGGCGACAGGCAGGGCGAGGCAACTGTGCCGCTGATCGCGCCAAACAAAAAGATGGAGATGAGCGAATTGCTCCTGACGCCGTCAGGCCCCTGCTGTAAAAAAGTGGGTAGGCACAGTTCGTATAGCCCAAGCATTGCAAAGCCAAAATATCCCAAAAATAGGACAAGAAATATGATAACAATGGGGTTGGCGAGTAGGTGCCCAAATTGGGCCCCGCCGGTTGCGGCTAGCAGCCCAAGAAAAGCGAATGTTGCCGCAATGCCGGTGGTATAGCAGAGTGCTGCCAGGATATTGCGGAAGATCGATTTTTGTGACGATGCCTGCAAAATGCCGATGGTTATGGGGATCATTGGATAGATGCAGGGTGTCAGGCTCATCAGGATGCCCAATAGGAAGATAAAGAGTAAACGTAAAAACGGATTTTTTGTCTTTTCAACAAGACACGAGATCTGTTCTTTGAACCAACCGGTGCCTGAGCGGGCGCACGTGTCGGGAGCATTCTGCTGGCCAGATCCTGCAACTGTTGCTATTTCTCTCTGCTGTCCCGGGGTCTGGGCAAACTGCGCGCGGGGTGCAGCACCCGAGATAGTTGATAGAAACATACAGACACAGATAAGGGCTGATAGATGGGTCAAAATACGCATTTTTATAAATTCCTCTGTTGAAGGGACTTGTTTTCTTTTGAGATTATACTATCTTGTTTGTATACCGTGGGGTTGTAGCTCAGCTGGCAGAGCGCTTGGATGGCATCCAAGAGGTCACCGGTTCGAATCCGGTCAGCTCCACCATACTTCGCTCGCTTACGCGAGCTACGTATGGCAGGCGCCAGTCTTTTATTCATACGATTAACCAAATTATTTATCCTGAACATTATACCAATTGCACTAGGCAAGGTTACATTTTTATTCCGCACACCCTGAGCTTGTCGAAGGGTTTCTCGAGTGCGGAATATGTATGAATTTTCCCGAATTAACCGCACATTTAGACCCTTCGACAAGCTCAGGGTGTGCGGAGTTTGATACTCTTCCATGCCGTGAAAATGTTAAAAAACTTTTTCCAAGTTGCTCTTACTCCCTAATTTACTCTTCACCAAAAACCGTAATACTGATAGCCCCTTTGGTCGTATCGAGAACTATCGATGGCCCACCACGTCCCATAGTCCCCCGTATGTGTTTGCGCAGGTCGCGCCAGGCCTCTTTGGTAATTTGGGTGGTGATCTGCTCGAGTGTGACCGGTATGGTAGATGTTACGAGACCTTCCGCCGTCTGTGCACTAAGTGTGGCGTTGATATTTTCTGGGAGTTTCAATTCAATAGTGCGGTACGCCTCCAAAAAGATGCTTGAGTTCTCGGGTAGCGCCGCCTGGGTGAGCATTATAGATCCTTTGAGCGCCCGTGCGGTGACGGAATTAACTGCATTTTCAATATGTATAGTGCCCGACTCGCCCGCCTGGAGAGATAGTGGGCACTGGACGTCCCGGACCCAGATATCACCGTTCCGCTGTTCGACCAGGACCGTTGCTGAGTCTGGCACGGTTATCGTGTAGTAGACGGGTACTCGTCCCTCTGGGGAGTCAACTTTTGTTTCGATCGTCGCAACCGGGCCCTCGACCTGTGTGGAGATGTGGGTTGATGATAAAAGGCTCTTTTTGCCGTATTTTTCGGCCTCGATAAAGAGTTTTGTAGGTTTTGTTGACCGGGCTATGGCGACCGAACCATCAGAATTTTTTATGATGATCCTGCTCTTGGTGGGAATGTCAAATTCGCGAGAATAAAAGGCCGATTCTGACCGTTCTAAAAAAGACGAGACGGTCTCTTTAAACGAACCCCATGTTTTTTTGACGAGACTGGTTGGGGTCTCTGAACAGTGTGTGGCGCAGGTACATAGCCCCACAAAAAATAACGGTGTAAGTCGTTTCATAAAAAAGCTCCCTTCTGTTATTGATGCAGAGATCAGTGTACAACAGAAACGACTTTTTCGTATACTTCTGACTAGGTATTTCTGAAAGGGAGTGGCGATGGTAAAAACACGTCTTTTACATCCGGATGAACGCGAACAACTACAAGGTTTTGTGTCGCAAAACAGTCTCATAGAGCGCATAGTTGCTGATATAGACGAAGGTGGTGGTAGGGCCTTTCTTGTTGGTGGGGGGGTGCGCGATCTTCTCATCGGGCGTGATCTGAAGGATGTTGATGTTGAAGTGCATGGGCTCACGCTCCCCGTGCTCACGACCATTCTTAAGAAGTATGGGGAGGTTTTTGAGGTAGGTAAGGCTTTCGGAGTGCTCAGATTGTCAACACTTGCGTTGAGCGACTGGTCGCTTCCACGATCGGATGGGCCGGGCCGGCGTCCTCATGTGGCCATAGACCCATACATGGGCATTGTTGCGGCGCTTAGACGACGTGATCTTACCATGAATGCACTTGCTGTCGATATGGTCAGCCATGAACTAATCGATCCATTTGGTGGTGCCGCCGACATAGAACATCGTATCTTACGCCCTGTTGACCCAGAAATTTTTATTGAAGATCCGCTGCGACTTTTTAGGGTTATGCATTTTGTAGGGCGGTTTGAGATGGCGCCTGACGAGATACTGGAGGAGACGTGTCGCGCGATGGATATCCGCGGGGTCTCGCGTGAGCGGATTGAAGAAGAATTTAAGAAGCTCCTGCTGCTTTCGATCCGGCCATCCCTCGGTATTCGTTGGCTGAGAAAGGTGGGGCGTCTTGGTGAGGTTTTGCCGGAGCTTACTGCTACTATTGGTGTTCGCCAAAATCCGCGCTGGCATCCTGAGGGTGATGTCTTTGAGCATACTATGCAGGTGCTCGATGGAGCTGCTGAAAATACTGATCTTACACCGGAGCGCAAGTTGCTGCTCATGTACACGGCCTTGTGCCACGATCTTGGAAAGACAATAGCGACGCGTATGGAGAATGGGCGGCTGGTAAGCCATGGTCACGAGATTGAGGGTGTTCCTCTTGCTCAACATATGATGGGACGTCTGGTTGGGAGCAAAGATATTATAAAGCAGGTAGTGCTTATGACCCGTTATCATATGTCTCCGGGCAGTTTTGTTGCTAACGGTGCCCATCCGCCAGCTTACAAGAGGTTAGCTATTGCCCTCGCGCCAGATATTTCTCTCGAGTTTTTGGCACAATTTTTCGTGGCCGATCTGCGTGGGCGCAATGGTGAGGGTCAAAGCCCGTTGTCCGGGCCCATGCTCGCTGTTGAGATGTTTGTCGAACGGGCGGCTCAAGCAGGGGTTTTGCTCAGACCTGAGGCTCCGCTGGTGCGTGGCAGTGACCTCAAGGATGCTGTGGGGGCGGGGCCTCTTTTGGGTGTTTTGGTGAAAAAAGCTTATGAAATTCAGATTAATGAGGGGGTGGTTGATAAGCAGAAACTTATGGATCGGATTCTCAAAGCAGCTGGCACATAAGCGTTTTTTGTAAAAGAGTAGCAATTTTGTCTCCCTTTTTTTATCCTAAGCATAGGTTTAATACGTTAAAAAGGTTTTTGTCATGATACAAAAAGTTGCCGTTCGTTCACTGTGGGACATTGTAGTTACTTCAACATTTTTGAGTAAATTTATTCTGATTGTTGCATCGTTACTGCTTATTGTCTGTTTTTTTATCTTTTTCTATAAATGGATGCTCTTTCGCGAGCAGCTTAAGCAGATTACCAAAGTCCGTCAATCGTTACAAAACGCGACGACGATCCAGGATCTTCTGGCAGTCGGGGGGCTTCTCAAGGGTTCTCTGCCCGGAGCTATTTTGGGGCGTGGCCTCAAATCGCTCAAATCGATCTTGCAGGGTGGTGAAGGGGAGCGACGCCAGCTTTCGGAGCGCGATATGGTGGTGGTGCAGGATGCGCTTGACCAGGCGATGGCGGAGGCGATGTATCAGGAATCATCGTATCTTGCGGTTTTGTCCGTGAGTGCGGCTGTTTCTCCATTGATAGGGTTGTTTGGTACGATATCTGGTCTGATTCAGGCATTTATCGGTATCGCACATCAGCGAAGCACCGATATCACCGCGATTGCTCCCGGTATAGCCGAAGCTCTGCTTGCGACATTTGCCGGTATTACGGTTGCGATATCTGCGTTTGTGATGTTCCATTATCTGAATGGCAGGTTGCGCGCGATAGAATATGAACTTGATGGGCTTGTGTACCAGTGCGAAGTTCTGATAAAAAATGCTTTGGGAGAATAGATGATGTCGCTACAGAGGGGATTAAGGTCGGGGCGCAGGAAGCGGCACCCAGTCACGGCTATTGAAATTTCACTGACACCGCTCATTGATACGGTTCTTGTGCTCCTAATAACGTTTATGGTCGCTATGCCGATGATGCAGAATACACTTAATGTTGAGCTGCCTACCAGTGCGTCTACCGATAGCACGCCTGATGGCAAGGCGCAGAGCATTACGGTATATATCGATCGAAACAATAGAATGTATGTGAATGAGAAGATGGTCAGCAGTCGCGAAGAACTGGTGCGTGAGCTTGGCAAATTGCTTTCGGTTGCGCGCGATGAGGTAGTATATGTGAGCGCCGACCGGCATGTCTTATACGAAACAGTGGCGCGCGTAATTGATGATATCAAGTATCTTGGTGGTGTTCGTTATGTCGCTCTTGCAACAAAAAACGGGTGAAGCCGCTCATGAGGAGCGGCGCAAGAATGCGCTGATCTGCGCGCTACTTTCGTATGGATTATTCCTGGTCCTGGTGATAATTTCATTTATGGAAACCCAAAAAACAGTGACTATTACCATGTCCGCCACGGGTGGCCGACCAGCGGTCATTCGATGGTCTGGTCGAGGGAGTGGTACTGGACGTGGGCACAAGCGCCGATTTAGGGGTAGAGGGCGTGTTGCTGGTGTTAAGATTAATGGATCTAAAAAAGCTAAAGAGGCAGCTAAGAAGCCAGTTTCCAATAAGTCGGTGCCAGAAAAAAAAGTTGTAGTGGAGAAAAAGATCGAAAAAAAAGTAGAAAAAAAAGTGGAGAAAAATGTAGAAAAAAATAAGCTAAAAAAGGGTAGCGCAAAAGACGAGAAGCCTGCTGTTGTTCCTGCTGTTGTTAAGGATACCGGTAAGCCTACCGTGATTGAAAAAGTGGTTAAGAAACCGGTTGAAAAGCCTGTTGTTAAAAAAGAGGAGACGATACCTGAAAAAGGCGTGGTAGAGAAGGTAGTACCAGAAAAACAGGAAGAGGCCGTCAAAGAGGCGGCGAGCGACGTGGTGGAGATAGAGGTTGGTAGTGAAGATGTCCCGTCTGATGAAGCAAGTGATGACGGCGATGATTTTGATGATGGTGGAGAAGACGGAGAAATTTCGCGGGATGAGTACGCATTGATGTGTGCAGTTGGGCGTGCGTGGCGACCACCACGGGGGCTCAAACCTGGGTTGAGCGCGCGACTTATTGTGGCGATATCGGCGCAGGGACGTGCAGAGCGAGTAGATATCACATCAAGTTCTCGGGTTCCCGCATACGACATTGCGGCCCGTGCGTCGCTCTATCGCGCGGAGTACCCACCGGTTTTTTGGGGAAAGAACATAGCTGTTGTCTTTGGGCAGGCAGTAAGTTGAAATAGGTAAACGATATAGATAGCTTATTCGGGGGGAAGATATGTGTAAGATGCGCCAGTTTTTGGGGTTACTATTATTTTGGGGCGCATGTGTGTATGCTGCCGATGGCGCAGATCTCGTTGTTTCGTTGGGGACGAACGATAGCTCCGGCCTGTCGATGCGGCTCAAAATAGGTGTTTTTGGCGCGGGTGCCGCATCGGACGAGTGTGCAAAGTTTATCAAAATATTAAAGCAGTGCCTTGAGTGGGAGCAGCGCTTTGAGGTTTCGACGGCAATCATCAAAACTGTTCCATCAAAAAAAAGTGAAGTGACATATCTGTTTGATGAGGGCTTTGATGCAGCGCTTTTTATCGAATTTACAGCCGCGACTAGACCGATCGAGTGGCGATTGTATGATACCAAGCCTGGCGAAATGGTCTGCGGGCGGCGGTGTGCTACATCGGGTTATGTCAAAGATGCGGCATGCGCGATTGCGGCCCGCATCATTCGCGAGCTGATGGCGCAGGATGTGCCATTTATGACGAAGATAGCGTTTATTGAGCGTGATCGTGCGCGCAGACGCAGCCTACTCTGTTTAACCGGTTTTGATGGGGGGGCATCGGAAGTGCTGCTCTTTTCGCGTCGTATTTTAGTGGCGCCAAGCTGGGGAAAAGATAGTAAGAATCCGCTTATTCTCTTGTCAGAATTTACGCCGTCAAACGTGCGTTTTGTCGGTATCGATATGGCGGGCAATAAGTATACCGTTATGGATGAGGATGGGACGAGTGTTGGACTGAGCTACTCTCCTGTCTCTGACGATGTTGTTTATTGCAGATCAGGTCTCATATGGCTCTACCACTTTGATAAAGCAATAAATCGGGGGGAACATCGCGTTATTATTCGCGAAGGGGAGCTCTGCGCCGCCCCAACCCTGCTCTCTTCCGGAAATGTTATCTACTGCTCACAGGGCAAGATTAGGGAGTGGCATTCGACGACCGGGCAATCAGTGACGCTAGTGGGCGAGGGGTACAGTGTTGCGCCCAGTTATTCGGCTGTGCAGAACAAAATTTTATACTCTTCCCGTGCCAGTGGAGTTATGCAGCTCTTTGTCTATGATATGGCGACGGGGCAGAAGACGCAGATAACGTTTGATAAGGGTGATAAGGTCGATCCGACATGGTCACCATGCGGGAACTATGCGGCATTCTGTTGGCAGAGCCGGAGAGAGAGCCGTATTGCGATCATAAATTTGATAAAAAAAGAATATCAGTTTATTACACCCAAAGAGCGCTCATGTGCGTTTCCATCCTGGTCGCCGGCGTTTGAAGGGCTCGTGTTCGGTTGAAAAATGAAAATATCGCTATTGGTCGACAACGGCCATGAATTCGTGGTATACTAATGTTGATGTCCTATCTGAAATGAAATTGGGTGATAAAATAGGTTTATTATGAAGAACTTAAAGAAAAAGTTTAAAAAATTTGGTGGAACCCCCCGTAATATATTGGTTTTTGTATTCCTTTTTGTCGTTGGGCTTACGCTTCTTACGAAGTTGGCTGAGCGGACCCAGAAGACTGAATCACTGATCTATTCTGAATTTTTGAACAGGGTTGAAGCTGACCAGGTCTCGTCCGTCCAGGTTGTTGGCAACCAGGTCTTTGGCAAGTATAAAGATGGTAAACAGTTTGAGGTTAATATTGCAAATAATCCGAAGAACTGGGATCTTTTACGTGACCACAAGGTTAATGTGTCGGTCATTGAGCAGGCGAGTAGCTTTAGTATCTGGCCGTTCTTGATCTTCTTGCTTATCGGACTATTGATCTTTCTTGCTTGGTTTTTTATTCGGCAGCGTGGACAGGGTGGCAGTGGCCCAGGCGGAATTTTTGAGATCGCCAAGAGCAAGGCCAAGATGTTTTTGCCATCGCAGATAGGGGTAAATTTTAGCGATGTTGCGGGCGCCGATGAGGCAAAAGAAGAGCTACGTGATATTATCGATTTCTTGAAAAACCCTGCGAAGTATCGCAAAATTGGTGCGGAACTTTCACGTGGGGTGCTGCTTGTTGGTGAGCCGGGTAACGGTAAGACGCTGCTCGCAAAAGCGGTTGCGGGTGAGGCAAATTGCCCCTTTTTTAGCATAACCGGTTCAGACTTTATCGAAATTTTTGTGGGTGTTGGCGCAGCGCGTATTCGTGATCTTTTTGCACGTGCACGTAAACATGCCCCTTGTATTGTTTTTATTGATGAGATCGACGCGATCGGCCGTCGTCGTGGCAGTGGCCTTGGCGGTGGACACGACGAGCGTGAGCAGGCGTTGAACCAGCTGCTTACCGAGATGGATGGTTTTGGTACCGCCGATACGCCAATTGTTGTGATCGCGGCGACCAATATGCCCAGTGTGCTCGATCGTGCGCTTTTGCGTCCCGGTCGGTTTGATCGGCGTGTGACGGTCCCCTTCCCTGACGAAGCCGCACGTGCGCAGTTGATCGAAATTCATGCGCGCAAGGTTAAAATCGATCCATCCGTTGATCGTGAAAAAATTGTTAAAGAGAGTGCTGGATTTAGTGGCGCAGATCTTGCAAATTGTGTGAACCAAGCGGCGATTAATGCAACCAAACAGAATCGCGCAGTTATCACACAGGAAGATTTTGATATTGCGTTCAAAAAGGTTATGGAATCAGAAAAGGCGAGCCGCAGCGAACATAAGACGTCGGGCGCTGAAGAAGGCACTGCCCGGGTCTACATGCCGTCCCAAATCAAGGTTCGTTTTAGCGATGTGGCGGGTGTTGAGGAAGCAAAAGAAGAGTTATGGGACTTTATCGATTACCTCAAAAATCCTGAAAAATACCAGAAGATCGGTGCTAAATTAACTCGTGGGGTCTTACTGGTTGGTGATCCAGGCAACGGTAAAACGATGCTTGCGCGTGCCGTTGCGGGCGAAGCGGAGCGGCCGTTTTTTAGTGTCAGCGGTTCTGAGTTTATCGAAAAATATGTGGGTGTGGGCGCGGCGCGGGTGCGAGATCTCTTTGCGCAGGCCCGACGCTTGGCGCCAAGTATAATTTTTATTGACGAGATCGATGCCATTGGCGCGAGTCGCGATAGCGATGGCCAGCACTCTGAACAGAGTCAGACGCTTAACCAACTTCTCACCGAGATGGATGGTTTTGAGGCAGGTGGTCCTTCGGTTATCATTCTTGCGGCGACAAATCGCCCCGAGATGCTCGATAAGGCATTGACCCGTGCGGGCCGTTTTGACCGGCAAGTCGATGTGCCCTATCCAGACGTCAAGAGCCGTAAAGCAATTTTGGAAATACATGTCCGTACTGTGCCGCTTGCGCCAGAGGTTGATCTTGAGAAAATTGCACGCGGAACCACCGGTTTTAGTGGCGCTGATCTTGCAAATTTGGTAAATGAAGCGGCGATGAACGCGATCAAGCATGTGCGTGAACAGCTAATCACCGTCGATTTTGAAGAGGCGCGTGATAAAATTATTATGGGCAAACGGTCAAAGTCGATGGTGCAGACGCCCGAAGATCTCAAGGCGACTGCATATCATGAGGCAGGACATACGCTTATGACGCTTCTGCAGCCGGAGACAACCGATCCTATTCATAAAGTTACGATTGCGCCGCGCGGCAAAGCGCTCGGATATGCGGCAAGTCTGCCAGAACGGGACCGGTATGCGTTGAGCAAAGATGAGCTTTTGGCACGGATAGTTATGTCCCTTGGTGGCCGTGTGGGCGAAGAGCTTGGTATTGGCAAACAGTTTACAGGGGTGACCTCTGATCTGAAGCACGCATCCGAGATGGCGCGCAGCATGGTGACCGAATATGGTATGTCACCAGAGTTGGGTCTGGTCTCGTATCCGCGTGGTCGGGCAGGTTTTGACTATTCGCAGCAGACTGCGGCAAAGATAGACGAAGAAGTTCGGCTACTGCTGAGCCGTTGTCATGACAAAGCGGTTGAGTTGATAAAAAATAATCGGGATAAGCTCGAAAAATTGGCGCAAGCGCTTCTTGAAAGAGAGACACTTGAGGCCACTGAAATTTACGAGCTGCTCGGGATTCAGCCACGTGTTGTGCACAAACTGAGTTGATATTGTTAATCATCGACTGATAATAGTTTGAAAAATTACGGTTTTTTAGTAAACTGAAACATGTCTCTCAGCATGTAGGTATATGGCAGCAAGAATAATAAGGATGCTCATGGCACGTATCTGTGAAAATTGCGGCAAGCGGCCGCGGGTGGCAAACATGGTTAGCCACGCGAATAATAAAGTAAAAAAGTGGGTCTATCCCAACGTCCACCGGATGCGGTTTGTTTTTGTAAACGATCCGCGCGGCAAGGTGCATGCGGGTTGTATTTGTACTAAGTGCCAGAAACGCGGCATGATAAAGAAAGTTGTATAGGTAAAGGTTACGCATGGCAAATATTAAGTCAGCAAAAAAACGGGTGCTTCAAGGTGAAAAACGTCGGCTGGTAAACGCAGCTCGGCGCACCGCACTTAAGACTGCAATGAAGAAGATTGATACGGCACTTGAAACAGGTGCTGATCAACAGAGCGCTGAACAGCTTCTCCGTGTTGCTGCGGCGCAACTTGGGCGAGCAAAGAGCAAAGGGGTTATTCATCCTAATGCGGCGGCGCGTCGTTTAAGTCGTGTGGCAAAACGGGTTGCAAAGCAGTACCGGTCGGCATAGTTTCCCCGATTGGATTGTGCTAATCAACACACAAAATTAAGAATGGGCGATGTTTGAGAAAGAGATCTTTCTTAAACATCGCCTGTTTTTTTGTCTCTGGGGCATACGAGCCGTCGCTGGTTCTTGTGTCCTTATTTACAGGACTTCCTCAAATGCTTGAAAGATCCGAGCCAGACTGGCAATTACATAAA
>CAZWYO010000010.1:0-31902 GCA_964638315.1 uncultured Candidatus Babeliaceae bacterium
TTTATGGGATTTCCCGCCTAGTTCGAATCTTTCAAGCATTTGAGGAAGTCCTGTGCGTCAACAAGCTTTATAAAACAATGCAATCATGTCGCGGCCGTCCTCTTGGCCTACGCATTTATTGAATTGGAGAGGGTTTCTAGACGACTCGATAGCGCAGAAGATGCTTTTAGAGCTCTTCGAGAGATGGATTTCAAATCACTAATGGATAGATTATGCGCTCTGAATCAGATTTCACGCTATGCTTAATTTAGTTCTGAGGAAGTCCTGTTCTGCATTAACTCAACAGACCAAAACCATCCACCACCCAACGCCAGCGCTATCCCTATCAGAACACGTGTGGCAGCTTCTTAGTGGGCAAGCAAAGACAACTTTGGGATTGTGCCGCAGGCAGAGTGCCAGTTTGTGGGGTTTGAAAAGTATCCGTTGTTGTAAAGGCCATCGGCGGCACACAAAAATGGTCATGTGAACCATTTTCTTAAAACAACATTTCCTGTCCTGTTTTATTTTCAGCAGCAATACGAGATACAAATTTGTATATCCTTTGGGCATGTCTTATTGCAAGCAACGTATCAGAGGCGTCTGGGACATCATATTCTGACGGGTATCTAAATTTAGTTGCAAAGGGGTTTAAGTGTTCCGCACTACTCAATAGTTTTTCAAACTCTCTGTTTTTTTCACAACACATAGTCAGAAGATCGACTAAATCATGGGTTTTTAAAAGAGGGTATTGATGAGATTCAAGAAAGTATTTTAACGCTTTTTCTGCCGACTGCTGACAGTGATAAACCGCTATGTAATAAAGCTCGACTTTTGCCAAATGTTGGGCTGCTAAAAGATCATCTCTAGAAATTTGCAACCAACGCTCATTACTGGGCATATAGCAGCTTCCCCTTTTGCTGAATTTTAAAACAAAGCGATGATGGGTTGGCACTCTCTCGCTCAAACTCCTGCTTAGTCAGCACAATCAGATCCTTTGAGACACGAAGTCCAAAAAGAGAGTGGTGCCCTGCAACTGCACGCTTAAATGTTTTTTCCTCAGAAGAATCAACAACCACCAGAATATCAACATCGCTATCATCACTAGGTGAACCCCATGCATACGACCCAAATAGGTAGATAGCTAAAGGGTGGTACGTCGATACCAACCGGTTTTTAATTTCCTCAATAAGATCCGTGGTAACCATATAGCTTCCTTTCTAAGATACAAATATCTTACCATATCCCCGGAAATTTTTCACACGTCACATCCCTTCGGGTGTGATTAAAAGTTTTACATAAAAATAATACTCTTTGGAAGTTCTCTTTCCACCGCTCATCTAATCGCCCCACAGGGGGTAATATCATTGACTCCCCCTGCAATACCTGGTCTAAAATGGTAGTTGATGGGTGCGGAAAAATTTAGCCCCACAGATCTCTATCCTTTGTACATTCAGACTTACCTGGAGCGGGATGTGCGGCAGCTCATCAACGTCGAAAATCTGCACACGTTTCAAAATTTTGTACGGCTCTGCGCCGGCCATATTGGCCAATCTCTCGACGTTACCACACTCGCAACGAGCTGTGGGATTAACAGAAAAACGACAGATCGATGGCTATCGCTTCTCGAAGCGAGCTACATCCTCTTTTTTCTTCGCCCCCACTTTAATAATTTTAAAAAAATAATGACCAAAACCCCCAAGTTTTACTTTCTCGACACGGGGCTTGCATGCTCGCTTCTGGGCATACGATCTGCCAACGACCTCTCGCTAAGCCACTTCCGTGGACATCTCTTTGAAAACTACATTATCGCCGATTTTTATAAACAGTACTGCAACGCCGGCCAGCAGCCACCACTCTACTTTTGGCGTGACCACAACGGGAGAATTGAAGTAGATTGTTTAATCGATAAGGGAATTGTACAAATCCCTGTAGGGATCAAGGCGGGCGAAACGATAACCCAAGACTTCTTCCGGGGGGTCAATGCCTGGAGTGTTCTAGCCGGAGCTGACCCTAGTAAAGGCTACATCATCTATGGCGGCGAAAAACGGCAGCAGCGGCGCATCGGCACCGTGCTCGGCTGGAAAGATGTGGGGAAGCTCGTTGCCAAGATAGAAAAGGGAGTATAGCAAAAGTATCCGTTGTTGTAAAAAAAGCGTTACTTTTTAAGCACATACTTCCAGCATTTTTCTAAGGGATGTACAAAAATCAAGGTCAATTTCGGGGCAAGATGTACAAAAATCAGGGTTAAACTACAAACAACTGTCTTATTCACTCTGTCTTTTTAAGCTCATATTTTTTGAGAATTTTGCCGTTTTTGTCGATATAAAGCTTCAGATATTCGCTCTGTGTAGATTCAGGTATAAACCCAAATGATTTGTAGTAATTTATAAGAATGGGCAACATAGCCTCATTATCAGGCTCTGCCTCAAGCGATATCTCCACTTTCTCACATCCCAGCAACGTAGTGATATCAATAACAGTCAATAGCAGCGCACGACCAAGCCCCTGTTGACGAAATTTTTTTGCAACCTTCAATTGATCGATGGTTACTTCCAACTCTTTGTCAGGACCGATACCGGTGAACTTTATCTTGCCCACGAGAACACCTGTATTATGCTGGCATACACGACAGGTGAATGTCCTTGAGAGCTCAGTGTTAGTGCGTGAAATCTTCCAATCAAAATTTTCGTGGGAAAAGTCTGGGGTCTTGTCCATCTCCAATTCGGCATCTTCTGCGCCCATGGCCTTTTTCACAATACCAACAAGCTGTAGAGCTGCTGTCTTTGCGTAAGATTCAGCCCACTTGCTTGTCCGCGCCCTGTCCTCTTCTGACCTCAGCTGATAACCCTTGATCTTTGTCTTTTTGCTACAAGCACTATTAAAAAGAGCCGCAATTTCATAATAACATCGTCCAACAGCAAAAAACTGGGGCGTCTTCCCACATCTCTTTTTTTTCAAAAGAACCGGTTTTTTTTCTATCAGCTCCTGTACCTGACCGGCATATTCTTCAAGATCTTTACCATCAATCGGTTGATCAAGTTCTGTCTCATGCAAAATCTTCCAGAGCTGGTTTCCAGCGGTCTCGATACCTGTCTCCATAGCACGAGTAGCATTGGCGACCATCAGGAGGACCAATCCAACAATTTTTAGAAAATTCTTATTTTTACACATAGGTGACTCCATTAGACTTTAAACCATTATTACTTAATCTTAACAAATTTATTATATTTGTCAATTTCTTGAAGAAGCTTAAAATTGCTTAATTGACATTCGGCAAAAAATAGGTAGGATAGAAATATGTATTGTTAAATATTATAAGAATAATATGAATTCATAGAGGATATAAATCATGTTCAAAAAAATACAATTTCTCGCGTTAACAGCAGGACTCCTGACCGTTCTACAGCCCTGCATTATGGGGGCAATGGAAAACAATACCGACAATTCCAACTTCACGGACATACTCATAGATAACCTGAGCACAAACGAAATATCCAACCACTTAAACATTGCAATAAAAACGGATAACATGCTGTTATTCAATAAACTCATCAAAAGATATGGCACTGACAGCTTGAATTTGGATGGCTGGGATGCGCTATTAGACCTTGCAGTAGAAAAGAATCGATTGGAGATGGTCACGTATCTCGTCGAACATATTAACTTCACCGAAGAACAGCTATGTTTCGCTCTTTATCTAGCTGAAGAATGTGGTCTATTACCTATCGTTCAGTATTTCGCGGAAAAACTGTCACAGCTTTCAATTCCTGCTATAGAAGACGACGAAAATCTGCCCCTAAAGCACGCGATAAAAGGCGGGAATTTAGAAGTTGTTAAATACATCTTAGGTAAATACCCTGTTAAATCAATAAATGGTTTTATCAATGGGAGTGATGCACCAGCGCTATATTATGCGATAAAGTACAATCACTTGCCCATCGTTAAGTTCTTGAGAGAAGAACTCGGAGCCAAGATTCTTTACAACAACGAAGAAAACGAACAGGAAAACGAGCAGGAAGCGGCGGCGGCCTATGGTTATCTCGAAATTCTTAAGTATCTCGTGGAGCAAGCGGGCCAAATTTCTGATAAAGCTAAAGCGTCTGTGATCGCATTTGCTGGCCAAAGCGGAAATTTAGATATTTTAAAATATCTCTTAGAGGGCCCATGGAAAGATTTTAAAATCAACACCATAGGCATAAATGACGAAACGCCTCTGACTACCGCTCTTTGTAGACCCTTGCCACTCGATATAGTCATCTATTTCATCACAAAGGGCGCTAGTATAAACGCCAGAGAACTGTTGGCTGCAATAGAGTATCAGGACCTATCGATACTTACATATCTTGTTGAAAAAGTTAAAGCAGACCTGACGGTGAGATGTGAAGATAATAATGGCACCATTTTACACGCCACAATGGCTTTCACAAAAAATAACTCGCCAGAAGATCTAGAGCGTATTCTGGTAAACGCATGCTATCTGGTTTCCATGAAAAAAATAGACATCGATGCAATCGACTCTAACGGCAACACCCCCCTCCATTACATAGCCAATAGCCCCGTGCCACAAAATAACAATATCAGTGTTACCCTAAAAATGACTAAATTGCTCGTGCTCAACGGCGCGAAAATTGACATGAAAAATCAGGCTGGCGAAACAGCTCTCGCCCAAGCAGCAAAAAAATTTAACCAGTACAGCAGCGGTGGCAACGCTGGAATCGTCGCCTACCTCGCCATGGTTGAAGATTTCGATAAGGTGGTAAAGGGCAGCATGACTATGCAAGCTTTCTGCAAAATCTATCTTGATACGCCAAACAACCGCAATGCAAATTTTAATGATATCAAAAACTTGATGCTAGGTCGCGGATCATACAAGATCTTCAAACAACTTATCACAGTAGACAAGACTCTAGCAGCCGCAAGTATTACCGGGCGAGATACGTCAGTAAAAGCTAATCAGTTTGGTCAGGACAACTGGTACATGCTACTGCTCCGCCGCGCAATCGAATTCCGCAATCTACAATTTACTCTCGACCTTCTTACAGATAAGCCACAGTTATTCGATTTCATCGATTTAGCAATAAAACTCGACAACAAAAAAATTAATTCCAGCTATCCTGAAGAGTTCATGTTTCAACGTGCTCTGAGAAGCACTGATAACACATTCAAGAAACAACTCGCCAATTTTGTTGGCCAAAAACATGTCTTAGTAGATGTAAAACACTCACAGGGTCGCCTACCACTAGAAATAGCAGCCAACATCAATGCTTTCATCACCAACCAGCCGCTACCCGTGGAATCTAGCAACGATAAGAAACGAAAAGACGAGCTTGATGAGCTTGAAAAAGAAGATCTCAAGAAGATGAAAAAATAGAACTATCAACTTTACTATTGGGCCGCACCACTTATTTGCAAGTGGTGCGGCTTTTTTATCTCTACATAGATGACACAGCGACCGAGAGCACCTCTTCAATAGTCGTCAGCCCCGCAGCAACCTTCCGCACCCCATCCTCAAGCAGCAACGACATCCCATCTTTGCGCGCCTGCTCCTGGACCTGAGACGTCTCAGCTCTGGCAAGCGTCAGCCGCATAACAGCCGGGGTCATCTGCATAACTTCGAAGATTGCAAGTCTACCTTTGTAGCCCAGATTCATACAGGCATCGCAGCCCACCGCCTGATAAAAGGTCATGGATTTTGCCTGCTCAGGGGTCAAACCAATCTGCCGCAAGATATCTGGTGTCGGTTTATATGGTTTTTTGCACGTCTCGCACAGACGTCGGACCAGTCGTTGTGCAACAACTGCGGACACTGTTGATGCGATCAAGAAGGGCTCGATGCCCATATCGATCAGACGCGTCACGGAAGCCGCGGCGCTGTTTGTATGCAATGTACTGAGCACCAAGTGGCCGGTTAGCGCAGACTGGATAGCAATTTGAGCAGTCTCATGATCCCGTGTTTCACCAATCATAACAATGTCAGGATCTTGACGTAGAATCGATCGGAGCGCCGCAGCAAACGTAAGACCAATCGACTCTTTAACCTGCACCTGTGCTATCCCCTTCATCTGATACTCGACCGGATCTTCGACCGTAATGATGTTAACTTCTGGCTTGTTCAGCTCACTCAAAATCGAATAGAGTGTGGATGTCTTACCAGAACCGGTTGGACCGGTAAGGAGCATGATACCGTTCGGCTGGGAAATGCTGTGGTTTAGTACTTTAAAATCCCGTTCCGACATACCGAGCGACGTCAACATACCAAATGTTTTAGTTTTGTCGAGAAGCCGCATCACGACACGCTCGCCATACGCTACTGGCAAAATAGAGACACGAAGGTCGATAGCACGATCTGCAATTTTTATCTGGATACGACCGTCCTGTGGCTGGCGCTTTTCGGCAATATTCAGATTCGCCATAACTTTGACGCGTGAAATCAACGCGGCTTGGAGCCGTTTTGGTGGTGTAAGCGCAGTATAAAGAACCCCATCGATCCGGTAACGGACTCGAACCTCTTTTTCGAATGGTTCGATGTGCACGTCAGATGCGCTCCGTTTGACCGCCTGGTAGAGGATGTGGTTGACTAACTTGATAATCGGCGCTTCGCTCGCCATACCGAGAATATCTTCTTCCTGAATGGCGCCAAAATCCATACCACCTTCGAGAGCCTGCTCTTCTTCAAGCTCCTCGATCATCTCCTTGGTGCCCTCGAGCGGGTAGTACCGGTTCACCGCTTCGATGATAACCCCGCGCGGCGCGATTGCAAGCGGAATCTGTTCATTGAAGACTAATCGCAGCTCATCAATCGGTTGAAAATTATATGGATCTGCAGAAACAACCCAGGTCTTGCCCTCGATAGTGATCGGCATAACGGCATGACGCCGCAAAAAAGAGAGGGATACCCGGGCAAGTAGGTCGGGATCAGACATCTTTTCGGTTATCCGTTCGTGAAACGGGACCGCAAATTTCTGTGCAAGCGCAATAGACAGGTCGCGTTCAGTAACGAGATTGTGGCTAATAATATACTCTTCAAACGGGATGCCCGCCTCCTGACTGAGCTGCAGATAACTATCACGCTGCGCGGTGGTCAACACCCGCAACTCACACAATATATCGGCTATCGATTTTTCCGCCATGGCCATTTCTCCAAAAGGTGTAACCCCGCATACGTACTTCTATTTTTTAATGTTACCACAAGGCGAACTGTCGTGGCAAAGTGATGAATCACCCTCCAATTTGACCTTTCCCACACACAATCAAT
The DNA here is from genome assembly GCA_964638315.1 of uncultured Candidatus Babeliaceae bacterium. Taxonomy (GTDB): domain Bacteria; phylum Babelota; class Babeliae; order Babelales; family Babelaceae; genus CAZWYO01. Next base: position 7,235 of record CAZWYO010000010.1, read on the forward strand.
TTTAATATTTTTATTGATTATCAGGAAATAAATTTGTTAAAATAAAAGGTGTAGGGATAATTTTTGCACAAAGTTGTTTATTAAAAACAGGTGAGAAAAATGAAGAAAATAGTAAAGATAGTTATGGTACTTGTGTTGGGCTTTGCCATGTTACACCAAAAAGCCGCGGCCAGGGCTTATACGCCCCGAGATGCTAATGATCGCCTGATGACTCTCCTTCTAGATTACACTATCACCCTAGATACGGTGAAACAATTCTTTATTGATAATAAGGATGTTAACATCAATGTTGCTGTCCATACTTACAATGGGTCGAAAACCACACTGCTTCACATCATTATAAGCGAATGCCTAAGAAAAAGAAAAGGGGTAAAAGATGAGGTAAAAGATATAACGGAATATCTTATTGCCAAAGGTGCTAAAATAAATGCTGCCGATGACAAAGGAAATACCCCACTCCACCAAAGTGCTTACTCAGGTTGTACTGATATGGTAAAGTATCTGATTGAGAAGGGCGCCAGCACCACAGTTACCAACAAGAATGGTCAAACACCGCTGCAATATCTTCAGCAACGCATTCCTTATGTGAATACGCGCTCTTTACTTTATCAAAATCTTCTCAATCTAGAAAAATATCTGAAAAGTATTGAGGCTAAGTAAAACACCAAATTGGTTGCTGCCACATTTGCTCACACTCTTACCTGAACCTGCCGCCAGACGAACTTGCTCGAAAGAAGCGAGTATGATATGGTGTTAAGGTGCATACAGAAGCTTTTTCTTCACCTTTTATGAAATGCGTATATGCCTAAAACAACCTCTCTCTTGATTTTTTCCGTAGTGCTCTGTCTGTTAAGCGGGTGCACACGACGTTCCAACACAACGACCAAGAAAAAAAATCCAGAATCCCAGTCAACAACCCAGGAATCGGCCAAAAAGTCAGCCGCCCGTCCTACAAAAAAGGTCGATCTCTTGACGCTCGATGAAGCGCGACAAGCCGCAGAATATTATAAGGAGATCGGCAACGACCGGAATCAGGCACTCGCACTCGAACGCGCCGTGTTGCTTACCGGTGACCCTGACGAACTTGGCCAACTAATGCATGTACTTGCGGCTTTGCACGAGCGAATCGGCAATTACGAAGATGCGGGAACGGTATATGAGCAGTACACAAAACTCTTCCCCGGCAACCCTGATGTCAACTATATGACCTACAAAATGGTCGAAATTCTCGCAAAACAGATCAGAGACGTGCTACACGACCAATCAAAAATAAAACTACTGGCAGAACAGTCTGATGCCTTCTTAGAACGGTTCGGCGCCAACGATAAACATGCAAAATGGGTATCGAAACTGCGCACCTATGGCTATCAGCTGCTCACTAGAAGCGAGCTTGCTCGCGCCCGCTTCTACCTCGACCGGTATAGCTACACTCAAAAGATATCGGCGCTCCGTGCCGCAGGCAAGCGGCTTGAAGAAGCAGAAAAAGTTGTCGTCAATCTCGATCTTGGTGAGAAAATTGAACAAAACGTCGAATCGGTCATGGACGCTGTCCGTGCCGAAGATTTTGACAAAAAACCGGCCGATGAACAGGTCGCACGCATCCAGAAGGCCCTTGCTGTTCTTGGCCCCCTCGCGGGCGAAGAGGCGGCACAACCAGTAACAGCTGTTTCGTTCTTCAAGGGGATGTTCTGATATGATCACTCCGCAACGATCTTTTGGGGACATGGGCGAATCGCTTGTGGTAAAACACCTCGAACGTGAAGGATTTGTGATCTGCGCGCGCAATTACACGCGCCGCGGGGGCGAAATTGATATTATCGCAGAAAAAAAAGAGGTGCGCGCGTTTATTGAAGTTAAATCACGCGCGAGCGAATACTTCTGCCTATCAGAGCTCATAACACGTCAAAAAAAACGTAAAATTATCGCTACGGCATATCAGTACAATGCTGAACATGGATGGCGGGGCGATCTTGTCCATCGATTTGATGTCGCTCTTCTGGTCCAACAAAACGGACGTGCTACGCTCACCTACATTCCCAATGCCTTTGCCCCAGGAGAAGAGTGGATATGATGCAGAATAATCTCATCAAGAGGGCATTGACCGGCGCCATGCTTGTTGCCATTTTGGCCGCCACCTATCTCTGGTTACCACCATTTGTTCTCTCACTTATGCTTTTTGGCGCGCTCGGTTTTGTACTCTTTGCTGAGTGGCCAAAGGTTGGTATCGCAGCACTCACCCTCTGGTACCCGATCACCCCCTTTGCGCTCCTGATTATCTTAAATCACATGCCGGAATATCGTTTTTTGGTTCCGCTTATCTTTGCGCTCGCAATGGTATTTGACGTCGGCTCATACCTGGTCGGCACCCTTGTCGGCAGACACAAAATTGCCCCCATTATCAGCCCCAAAAAATCTTGGGAGGGCCTTATCGGTGGCATAGCAATTTCGCTTCTTCTTATTTGCATCCCGCCGCTCTCCATTATAGCGGCGCGCCACCCAGTTTACGTTGTTATTCTCATAATTTTTGTCGATTTTTTTGCGCTTGCAGGAGATCTCTTTGTATCGCTGCTCAAGCGACGCGCTGGAATTAAAGACTGTAGCCAGGCACTGCCAGGACATGGCGGATTGCTCGACAGATTTGACAGCATTTTGTTTGTAACGCTTGTCATTTTCACGATAAGAAAATATCTTTTATAAGTAGCTTTTTTAGTTTTTAATGAGCAGGAAAATCTGTATGAATAAGTATTTGAAAAATGTATTTTTGTTGTTTGGCGCGCTTGGCTTGTTGTTTGTCGCCGACTCAATGGGCGCAATGAACGAAAAGAAGATGCCAGTAAAAAATTGTACACAGGTAGAAGACGAGAGCCTGCCACGCAATAGTGTCATAAAAACCTGCTTCATAATACAAGTGGTAGCAAAGACAAACAATAAGAAAGAGCTATATACACTAAAACCGCTAAGCGAACAAGACAAAAAAAAATTTTCATGTACAGAGGTACTAGAAACCGTACAAACTGAAGCTCTCAATGTAGGTAGGGAAGCGTTCAAAACAAACCTGCAAATTCTCCAGAAAAAAGCGATGGCTCTTGAAAAACTTGAAAAACAGAAAAAAATAAACTACACAGAGTTGATGGCTTACGTTAAAAAACTCGTTGCCCGCAATATCATTGCCGAATCGCTACACAAGGAAATGGTAAAGTATAACAATCAAGACCTGGTGATAGACACCTGCAAAGAAATTTTAAATAACCAAATACTTGCGACTAACGTGAAACTTACACAACTAGCGGATGACCCCTTACAAGGACCGCTTTACCTCTATATCAGACAGACGCTCGAACAGTTGGGTGGAATAAAGTTACCAAAAAATGTTTTGAAGAAATTTTTTCAAGACAAAGACCTTAACAACTTTTTCATCCGCTTGACTAAATACTGCCTCGAAGTTCTATCCAAAGAATCACCTGAAGATACACTAACGTTCAATGAGACGTCCGATATGAATACCCTTGCAAAGCACATACTCAATAAAAAAACAACCATTTAGTTAGCAGCCGCATTCATGTTTTCATTTGAGCTTATCCACCAATCAAAGCGCTCCCGCGCGCGCGTCGGCAAGATTCATACCCCCCATGGGGTAATCGAAACACCGGCGTTTGTGCCCGTTGCGACAAACGCATCAATCAAAGCTGTTGATTCAATGGTTATCAACGAGCTTGGCGTGCAGCTCTTGTTCTGCAACACCTACCACCTTCTGCTCCACCCAGGGCCCGAAGTGGTCGCGCAGGCGGGCGGGCTGCATACCTTCATGCGGCGGAATAAGCCAATCATAACGGATTCTGGTGGATTCCAGGTCTTCAGCCTCGCCTATGATGCCCTCGCCTACAGCGGGCGTGACACGGGTGCAATCTCAACAGGAGAGCTCAAGCGACGCGAGGTCAAACAGCAGAGTGGATCGGTCATAAAAATTTCGGAAGATGGGATTCTGTTTCGGTCGTATCGGGATGGATCACCAATCATGCTAACCCCTGAATCGTCCATCCAGGTACAAAAGGCGCTGGGTGCGGACATTATTATTCCGCTCGACGAACTTCCCCCTTATCGAATCGACGCACAGGCGCTCAAACGCTCACTTGATCGCACCCATAGATGGGAAAAGCGCTCGCTTGACGAGCACCACAAAAATCCTGCGAGACAGGCTATGTATGCCGTTATTCATGGGGGCGTCGACCCACTGCTACGACAAAAAAGTTGCGATTTTTTGTGTCGGGAACCCTTTGAAGGCTTTGCGATTGGCGGCAGCTTAGGCAAGACACGTGATGACATGCTCACCGTCCTTGCGGCAGTCGTGCCCTGCCTACCAGATGACAAGCCGCGCCACCTGCTCGGCATCGGCGATCTCACGTCGCTCGAACAGTGTATGCCCCATGGGATCGATACATTCGACAGCTCATACCCCACAAAGTGTGCGCGTCACGGCATTTTGTTGGCGGACAAGGGCCCCATCAATGTCACCCGATCAAGCTTTAAAAATGTGCACGAGCCGGTCTCGTCCGCCCCTATCTGCAGAGAATATTCGGCCGCATACCTGCACCATCTCTTCAAGGCACATGAACCAACTGCACACACGCTGGCGACCATCAATAATATCTATATGATGGAACAGATTATGGCGCGCTATCGGCAACTGATCCTGGAGGACAGGATTTAGCTTCCACTCTTATTGCCTTTTTACCAAAAACCGGTAGCCTGAAAACCATGAAGATAACAATTACATCCCCACAGAACGAGCTGGTACACCTCGTAGCCAAGCTCCATAATGCGCGCACTCGTCACGAGATGCGTCGCTTTTTGGTTGAGGGCAAGCGTGCTTGTGAGCCGTTTTTCACCTCAAAATTTCCACTCGCGTTTCTCTTTGTTACCGAAGAACATGAAGCCTGGGCGGATGCGCAAAAGATCAATCAAGAAAAGATCTTTTTGACAACCAGGCGGGTTATCGAAAAATTAAGTACAACAACAACTCCAAGCGGCGTCCTGGCCGTCTTCGACATACCGCAGGACGAACGTAAAGAGATAGAATTGGGCCCTGGCCTGGTGCTTGCAAACATACAAGACCCGGGTAACGCGGGTGCGCTTATTCGGACTGCTGCAGCACTCGATACAACAATTGTATTGGTTGGTGGCGTCGATCCGTTTAATCAGAAAATTATACAGGCAAGTGCTGGAGCACTTGCACATGCAAAGCTTTTAGAGATGACCTGGGACGAACTTGTCGCAGCAGCCCAAAAAAATAGCCTTGTGCTCACCGCGCTGGTTGTTGATGGGGGCACCGACCTGAGAAGTCTACCCACAAAGACTCCACGGCTACTTGTTGTCGGTAACGAAGCACATGGGATCTCAGATCAATGGCTGACAGACTGCACCGAGCGGGCAACGCTCGCGATGCCCGGCACAACCGAAAGTCTCAATGCCGCAGTGGCAGGATCCATCGCACTATATCTTACTTATCCATGGGAAAAGTTAAATGGGAAAAGTTAACATGACAACCGCACACCCAGAACGAGCGCATCTCTCTCTTGCTTCCGCAATCCTGATCAACGTAAACATCATGCTCGGATCGGGCATATTTATAAATAACGTAAATCTTGCACGCGCAGCAGGCCCGCTCTCAACGTTAAGTTACCCACTCGTTGGATTTTTTTTGATCCCACTCATCGCGATATTTTCACTCCTGCTCAACCACTATCCGGGCGCAACGTTTTATGAATTGGGGGGGAAGGTCCACCCAACGCTTGGTTTTATCAGTAGCTGGGGCTATTTTATTGGGAAATTAGCGTCTTCGGCGCTCAGCATACACGTATCGGTTTCGACCACGCAGATGCTCGTTCCAGCGCTAGCATCCCTGAACGCTGTTCTGATTGATGCGAGCATTCTCGGCATATTCTTACTCCTCAACCTCTTTAACATCAAGACCGAACGCCCTATCCAGTACCTCTTTGTCACGCTTAAGAGCATCCCCGTTATTATTGTTATCGGTGCAGCAACAGCCCTTTTTAACCCGCTCAATTTTGCAGTGATTGAACAGTCTGCAACATCACTTTTTAGCACCGTACCGCTCGTCCTTTTTGGATTTGCTGGTTTTGAAGCGAGCTGTTCGTTATCTAAAAACATCAAAAACCCATCGCGCAATGGACCGCTCGCAATCATTATATCATTCGCTATTGTTCTAGTAGCAGTAACGCTTTTCCAACTGGGGCTTTTTGGTGCACTCGGCAGTGATCTCGCGGCATTCAGCACCTTTCAATCACCTATAAGAGAGGTCATAAAAGACTGTTTTAGCACACTCTTTTTACAAAAAACATTGATAGCGGCAGCCTTTGTCGGCATCGCATCGTCTGCATTGGGCGCCAGTTACAGTATTCTCTATAGCAATGTCTGGAATCTCCATACGCTGGCAGGCTATAACGTTATCCCCTGCGCCAGCACTTTACGTCGCTGCAATAGATTTGCCGCACCGAGTGCATGCATTCTAGTCGCGGGCATCATAATATTGGGTTACATAATCGGGTCACGCGGCAACAACCTACCGCTGCAACAGATCTCCGCCTGCGCAACAACTATTGCATATTCAATATCAGTCTTATCGTTCTTATGGCTCAGCTTTGGATCGCTCCGTCGTCACCGCATCATTGGCATACTGGGAATAGTGAGCTGCTCAGTCTTTGTCGCCACAACATTTATCAATGCATATACTTTTGGGGTCTTCCCCTACATCATCTTGGCAATCGGTATCTCAGCTGGTCTGATTATGCGCGCATCTACACGCCGCAAACAGATCGCGCAGTCACCCCAAGCGTAAGCAGACTCACAAAAGCAGTAATAAGAATAAAACGGGCAACAATACGTGTTTCGGGAAAACCGGAAAGCTCTAAGTGGTGGTGTAACGGCGCCATCTTGAATAGACGCTTATGATAACGTTGTACCATAAAAACCTGTACCATAACCGAAAGTGTTTCGATCACAAAAATAATACCCGTTAAGGGCAAAAGACACTCTGATTTTAGCAACAGTACCATCGTCACGAGCGCACCACCAAACCCAAGCGACCCAACATCACCCATAAAAAGCTGCGCTGGATGAGCGTTATACCAGAGAAACCCTGCAAGCACCCCGCACATCGTCATGGCAAAGACGAGTAGTTCAAAATATCCTGAGCATGTAGCAATTATCGCGAAAAAGAGAAAATTAATGATCAGGAGTGAAGCGGCAAGCCCATCAAGCCCATCAGTTATATTTACCGCGTTGTTGGTACCCACCATAATAAAGATTGCCCACGGAACAAACAAGAGTCCACTATTAAAAACATGATACCCAAAAAAGGGAATGACTAGCGTCGGCAAGACCGTATAACTAGCAATCATCCAGGTAACAATCCCGCTCGAAATAGTAAGCTGCCCGATAAATTTTGCCCGCTCAGAGATGCCTCGCCCGCGACGAATCTTTTGCAGATCATCCCAAAAACCGAGCGCCCCAAACAAGAACGCCGCCAAAAAGACCTGCCAGACAACCGGTGACGAGAACCCATGCACCAACAAGAGCGCACAAAAAAGCGCGCAGAGACAGGGCACCCCACCCATAGTAGGCGTCTTATCTTTATGCGCATGCAGGTCCGTTATAGCTTCGCGCACCCCGGACCGTATAAAACGGTTACCATATTTTATGAAGAGCCAACAAAAGAAGACTGAAAATATACCCCCCAAAAGACAGCCGCCAGCTGTACGGCCAAGAAGCGAAAATGATCCTGAAAGAAAAGAAACTAAAAACATAAAGTCCTCAAAAAATCCTAACCCGAATATTAAAAAGATTCTGGTTCGCGCACCAAAATTCCCAAAATGGTCCTGCCAGAAACCATATTCGACACTTTATCAGCCGACAAAAAAACAGTCCTGCTTGACTTATTCTTCACATACATTAGATTAAATCCATAATATTTATCTCGAAAGAAGATTTTCTAGTTGAAAGGCAAAGAAATATGAATACGAGAATAAAACGTAATGTGCTCCATTTTTCACTCCTCTTTATCAGCGCACTATTCGTTCTTCCAGTTGCCCTTCCCGCTAATGATGGTGAAACACCTGCTGTTAATTCTACCACAAGTTCGAATAAAAGACTCGCAGATTTCTTCAAAAACGGTGCTGCAAAGTCCGAGATAACTTTTACCGAAGTGATGCAAGAACTGGTTAATTGTAACACCTGTTTTAAGAGGCTCCATGACGAAGCCTGCGCGGCCAAGCGTGAAGTACAGACAACAGATCTCATTGCTGTAACGGTTGAGAACTGTAATCTGTTGCCACTCGACGTGCAAGATGCCATCACGATTATCCAGAACAGGGCTGGCACGGCAAACCTAAGGGTGTCTCTTGAAATCCTATTTAACGAAGCAAAAGCTTTAGAGCTGCTTGAAAATCAGTTGAGCGACGATGTCTGTAAACGGCTCCCGTGGCGCATACTATGCGACCGCGTTGCTACGCTTCTCAGGGACAATAAAACAAACCCTGCATATCCCGGTTTTGTTGCTGCCCTTGTCAAAGCAAAAAATGCGACATTTATTCTGTTTGCTAAACTCTACCTCAAGGACCAGCTTAAACTCTTGCCAAAACGCGTTGCTGACCGAGCAAAAGAAGTTGAGCGCGAACATCCTGGTGATGTGGTTCCGCGCATATTCTGGGAAAAATAAGTTTAGTCCGAAAAGAATGAGTAGGTTTTATTGGCAAAGAAATTAGAATTTCAAAAACCGCACACCCTGAGCTTGTCGAAGGGTCCAAATGTGCGGGGAATTATAGTAAATCTGCTTGCAATTCGCACCCAAGAAACCCTTCGACAAGCTCAGGGTGTGCGGTTTTGATATATTCTGCATACGTAAGACCCGAAGTTTATCCTGATCCAGTCGAAGAAACAAGCCCCATGCTTCGCCAAGGCTTCGCAGGACTAGCGTCAGGGTGTACGGGACAATTGGAATAACATGAACAAAATAACCCAACACTTTGACGTAATTGTCATCGGTGGTGGCCATGCCGGCATCGAAGCCGCATACGCCGCCGCTCGCATGGGCGTCTCTACAGCCCTCATAACCATTTCAAAAGACAAGATTGGCCTCATGCCATGCAACCCCGCTGTCGGGGGGATTGGCAAAGGCCACATCGTTTTTGAGGTCAGTGCGTTTGGCGGGCTCATGCCCCAGCTCTGCACCAAGACCTATCTGCAAGCAAAGATGCTCAATACTCGTAAAGGCCCTGCCGTTCAGGGGCTCCGCCTCCAGATAGATAAAGAAGCGTACCGCACAGCAGCAGGCAGAGCTCTGGACGAGACCAAAAATCTCACTATTGTTGAAGATATGGTTACTGAGATAATTCTTTCTGAAGACAACAGTCGCAGAACAGAGGGAGTAGTCACAACATCAGGTAAACGGTACAGCGCGCAATCGGTGGTCCTTGCAGGTGGAACTTTTCTTAACGGGCTTATTCATATCGGCGAAGAAAGCTTTCCTGCGGGGCGACGGAACGAACCTGCGGTCACAGAACTTGCGCAATTTCTCCGATCACTCGGTCTTACCGTTGGCCGCATGAAGACCGGAACCCCAGCACGGCTGCTCCGCTCAAGCCTCGACTTTTCACGCATGACACTCGATGAGGCTGAAGATCCCGGCTATCTATTTGAGTTTGAACCACATACGGCAACAACCAAAATACCCTGCTACCTTACCCATACGACGCCAGAGACCCATAAGATAATTCTTGAAAGCGCCCACCGCTCGCCAATCTTCTCAAAAAAAATTACGGGAACACCAACACGGTACTGCCCCTCGATCGAAGATAAGGTCGTGCGCTTTGCGCACAAAGAAGAACACCATGTCTTTGTTGAACCAGAAAGTGCTTCCAACGACGAAATCTATCCAAACGGCATCTCAAATTCGCTCCCCAAAGATGTGCAAGAAAGAATGATTCACAGCATTCCTGGCTTTGAAAATGCGATCATCACCACCTATGCATATGCCATAGAATATGACTATTTCCCCCCAGACCAGCTTACCCACACGCTCGAACTAAAAAAAATACCTGGACTCTTTTTTGCGGGGCAGATTAATGGCACGACCGGTTACGAAGAGGCAGCGGGCCAGGGACTAATCGCCGGAATAAACGCTGCACTCAGAGTGAAGGGGCTCGAACCCTACATCATGAGCCGTAACGAAGGGTATATCGGCATCATGATCGACGACCTGGTCAGCTGCGGTGTCGATGAACCATACCGCATGTTCACCTCACGTGCCGAGCGGCGGCTCATCCTGCGTCAGGACAATACGTTCACGCGACTCGCTCCGGCCGCGTTTCGCCTGGGACTCATCGACCAGGTGCAGTACGAAAAAGTAGAACAAGAGTCCCGTGACATTGCTCAGGTCATCGAGCAATTTGAAGTGAGCGGCATGCTAAGGCAATTTGCGCAGCTTATCTCAAACAACCGTCCAGAGTCCGTCAAAAACGAAATTTCACGTGCTGGCGGCCATACGCTCTCGCGACGCGCGATTGAAACCGTGTATGCAGAGATTCTCTATGGTCCCTACAAAAAGCGTGAACTAAAAGAGATTGAGAAGAGTGAAACATACAAAAATTTACTAATTCCCGATACACTACTCTATAAGAATATGCCGGGTCTCTCGCGCGAGCTGCAAGAAAAATTAACGCACCATGCACCAGGTACCATCGCTCAAGCGGCGCTGATCAAAGGCATGACACCTGCGACCATTTCATTACTTATATTTAGGGTACGAGAAATGTCGCGCCTGAAAAAGCTGTAAATTCGATACAAAAAAAGGAGTCTTGTATGGATACATCTTACGCTTATCTTGAACAACTACCAAAAGCCGAGTTACACGTGCATCTCGACGGTTCGTTACGTTGTTCGACGCTTATTGAACTTGCAAAAGCCGCCAAAGTCGTTCTCCCATCGTACACGGAATCTGGACTCAGAGAGCTCGTATTCAAACCCACCTATGCCAGCCTCACCGAATATCTTGCAGGCTTTGTCTACACTAATGCCGTGTTGCTTGAGCCCGAAAATATCGAACGGGTCGCCTACGAGCTCGCCATCGATTGCGCTGCAGAAAATATCTGTCTACTCGAAGTACGCTTTGCGCCGCAAAAACATCTATCAAAAGATATTCTCTCTATGCATACGCCAATTCTTGCTCTGCATAAGGGGCTCGCGCGCGCTGCGCAAGAGATAAACGGAACAGAACGGGTCACGAGCGGAGCATGGCCACCTTTTCTGTTTAGCATAACCACCTGCTGCATGAGATCATTCTCGGCAGATCGAGAGATATATTTTTCTGACCTCATAAAACGCAATAGCCTTGCTTCTTACGCATCTCTGTTACAGATTGCGGCAAACGAGCTCGCTGAAGCAGCGATTTTTGCACGCGAAGAGGAGCATCTCGCCGTTGTCGGCTTTGACATCGCCGGCGAGGAAAAAGATGGAGATGTGCAGATCTTTGAACCAGCGTTCAGTCGTATCAAACGCCACTCCCTGCACGCAACAGTGCATGCCGGTGAAGAGCTGGGACCCGAGAACATATACAATGCCATATCAATTTTGGGCGCGGAACGAATAGGGCATGGCCTCCATCTATTTGACGCATCAAAAATTGTCGATGAGCTGGTGCGCCTTATCCATGCCAGAAACGTCGCCATCGAAGCATGTCCGTCAAGTAATTTTCAGACCAACCCTTCTTTAAAGGGAAATTTAAAAAATCATGTGCTGCCTAAATTATTAGACCACAAAATACCGGCCGTCATCTGCACCGATAATCGCCTCATAAGCCACACAACCCTCACAAAAGAATACACTCTGGTAGCTAGTGAATTGGAGCTCACGCCACCCCAGATGCAAGAGTTTGCGCTTGCGGGTTTTAGCCACAGTTTTTTCCCCGGCAGTCAGACTGAAAAGAGTGCTTACATCGGCAAGGTGAGAGCTCTTGTGGAGACGATAGTCCAATCCAGTTCGCGAAATTATACTAATTTTCGAAAGTAAGTTTACATTCTAGAATCCGCACACCCTGAGCTTGTCCCTTCGATACGCTTCTTGTTGGAAGCTACTCAGGATAAACTTCGGGTTTCCCGGGTGCGGATCACGCGTAAATTAGCCTAGATTTCCCGCACATTTAGACCCGGAGTTTATCCTGAGCCAGTCGAAGGGACAAGCTCAGGGTGTGCGGATCATGGGTACATCTCGTGACGTAAACTATGTTAAAGAATTTTCAGCAATTGGTATTAGAACTTAAAATATCCAAAAAAACACTATGGTTTTTTCCCATACCGCTCATCCCGAGTGTTTTTTCTCAGGGACGCGTCCCGTAGAAAAAATGTATCGAGGGACATGAGCGGAAAAAACGAAAAAATAACAGAATAGTTTAGGGGTAGCAAAAAGACTTCAAATAACCGCTCATGTCCCTCGATACACCCGCTAACGCGGGCACTCGGGATGAGCGGCTGGGAATGCATATTCGCTGAATTATTACCCGCTTTTTATGATTTTTTATGTCGAAATGGCGTAGCCTTCGGTCTCTTCGTCTTTGAACAGATCAAGACTGCGGGCGCCAGACCCTTTGTACACCACTGTTTTTGTGCATGACCCTTCTTGAAGCTCTTGTTCACCACTTTGGCAAACTTTTCGGCATATAGTGCGCTAACTGCCTTCTCGCGGCTAGTCGACAGACAGATGGTCTCGAGATAGGATTTTATACCGATATCATTTGTACAGTGGTAAGGCAGAAGACCGCTTGCATCACAAGCGCTCACAGGTGCTCCCCTTTCGGTTAAAAATTTTACCGCAGAAAAATCGTTCAAAAAGGCAGCCCAGTGCAAGACATTCTCCCCAAGCTTACCTCTAATGGTGATATTTGCGCCATTTTTTATCATAAATTTCACCATATCGAAATATCCCAAAGACGCAGCATATAAGAGAGGCGCCAGCCCCGCTTTAGTCCTCTTGTTCAGGTTTATGCCATAGCGCTGAACAAGAAAGGTAAACATAGCCTTATTTTTTAAACGAATTGCATAAAGAAGCGGCGTCAGCCCATTTTCCCACTCTCGGTTGATATCTGCACCCTTTTCAACAAGCAAAAAGAAGATAGGGAGATACTGTTTTTGCATGACGCTAAAGAGAAATGAGCACCCGTCTTTGTAGTCAGAATTATAGCATCCATTGAGATCTGCCCCGTATTTTACAGCCTCTGTAGCTACCGGCAAGCTCTCAAGCGAAATAGCAACACCCAGAAAAGTCGTTGCCATCTCCATGGCCGCCAGACCATGAGCGATAAAAATTGCGATAAAAAAAATGGATCGTACAAAAAGCCTCTTAATCATATCTCCCCTTTTTCACTAAACTATCAGCTTGGTATCCGTTTCCCAGTGACTAGTCGCAACTGCCAGCCGCCACTATGATAGAGCTTTGGTGCAAAAGAGTCTACCCTCGCTAGTCCTCAAACACATCCTCAGCAGGCGCATCTGGCTCACAAGTTTCTGGTTCAAAAGTTTTTGGCGCAGCAGACAGTTTTGACAAAATTTTGCCCTTTTGACCTGCAGGAGCCGGCGCATGCCGCTTGGCAAGCCGCTCCACCTCTTTAGCATCCAAAAATCGCCACTCACCCCGTGCGAGTCCTGTAGCTGACAACCCGGCATAGGATACCCTATCGAGCTTTTTAATCGTATACCCAAGGTGTTCAAAAAAGCGACGAATAATCCGATTCCTGCCACTGTGCAAGACAATAAACCATTCAGTTGGATGGTTTGGGACCGGCTCAAGAGCATCAGGTTTAAAATAACCATCAGCAAGCCGCACGCCAGCGCGCAAATGATCCGCATCAGCTGGATGAATTGGCACCGTAAGCGTTACGCGATACCGTTTTTCTACTTTAAAACTCGGATGCGCAAGCTTTTGTGCGAGCGCCCCGTCGTTAGTTAAAATTATAACCCCGGTAGTGTGGCTATCGAGCCTACCAACAGGGAATAGGCGCGCCGGTGGGCGCAATTTAACCAGATCAACGACCGTTTCGCGCCCCTGCTCGTCAGCGGCAGTCGTTACCACCTTCGCAGGCTTGTTGAGCAGAATGTGGACAGTTTTTTGGAGAACAACCGGTCGTCTTTTAAAGAGTATGACATCTTCCTCGCTCACCCGCTGAGCAACGTTACACATGGTCTTTCCATTCAGGATAACATCGCCATGTTTGATATGTTCTTCTGCCTTGCGCCGCGAACAGATGCCGGCTTTGGCAAGAAAATGACTTAATTTAATATTTTCCATAAGGGCCCCCTATTAGGTTAGTATACCCTAAAAAAGGGGGCTTTAATATGGCAATTTCTGAGTTTATTTCTTAAGCTCCAGCAACCCGGCGACGGCAGCTGGGTTGTACGGGACAAGGGCGTTGTACCGGGTGGGAACGAGCGACTTTTGCTCTTCTTCACATCGCCTGGACTCGCATTTGGGGCATTCACATATCCCGACAAAATGGATGTTTATATCCGACTTAACCATGTTGCTGCGCTTTTGCTGCTCGTTTTGAGACTCTACCAACGTCAGGTTCGACGTATTGATCGGGTCAAACCTGCAGCAGATCTCCTGAGGAATCTTGCTGAAGTTACCTTGGAAGTCATCGAGCGACAGAAAACTTTCACAGAACGTTTTGTCAAACTTCTTGACGCCATTTGCAATGACCTGCAGCTCTTTACCTGATATGTTTTTTTTGATGCCGGCGGCCAGTTTTTTCTTAAGCAAAGCAACATCAAGATAATCGGCAATTTCTTGGGTGGGATAGTTGGGAAAAGAAAAGCAGAGACCACTCACAGATCGATAATATATTTTTGAAGCATCCCTAAACTCTCTAACATATGCAGCAAGCGAATACTCCTTTCCGTTAATTTTAATCTGTTCATCGACATCTGCGCCATTTTCAACAAACAGTTTTACTATCTCGAATGATGGTTTATCAAAAGCCAATATGTCAAATAACAGAGAATGTCCGCAGCTGCTCTTTTTTTTCAAATCCGGCTTGATCTTCGTTACCAGAGGATTGAAAAATAGTTTTATCAGGTCTGCGTCGCCGTTGACGCACGCCAAGGAGAAAGCTGTAAATCCATCCCTATTCTCTGCATTCGGATTCGCACCATTTTCGAGCAATATTTTTACTGTCTCACAGACGTCTTTTTTCGGCGCAGACATAGGTGCCTCAATGGCTTTATGCAAAGCCGTCAGTTCTAGATAGGGATCTTTTTTATTAACCTTGGCACCCTTTCCAATCAGTGACAAGACGAGGTTAGACCGTGCATAGCCAGCGGCAGCACCAAGCGGGAACTCAACCTGGACATACCCACCAAGAACGCCGGAATCAACCCACACAGAAGACACGTAATTAACATCTTTCTTGGTACACCATTGCAGATGTTCCAAGATCTCATCCTCGTTGGTGCTATTTTCAATCAAAAAAAGCAGGCGCTCGCTACGCTCATTTGCCCCCATCGCCCGCATGCCGTGCGGCATCACGCTAAAGATGGCTATCCCACACATAAACAAAACTTTTTTAAACTGCTTCAACATGCCAATTGGCCCTCCAGAAACTCTTTAACCGACTTATCTTGTTCATCGCTACTCTTCGTTTTACTTTCTGCTATCATAAAGAAAGAACGCAGATACTTCAACCATTTTTAGCGGAAACTTCCGCCATGATTATCTCCCTTATCGGTCCCCTCGCCATCCACCCATACGGTCTCTGTATCGCCGCGGGTGTTGTCACCGCTCTCGTGGCAGACAAGTTACCCATTACTCCTGCAGTGCCGAAGGGTCTTTGTATGGGACAAGCGCGTTGTAGCGGGTGGGCGTGATAGCCAAGAGATCTTTTTTTCGTTTTTCGCAAAGCCCACACGGGCATTTGCCCCCAACATTAAAATGGATTTTAAGGTCGCATTTAAGAATTTTGTCCGTCTCATTTTGGTGTTCTAGTACCTCCTTCACAGAGGCTTTTTCGTAATCAAAAACCGCCGCCGGATGATACAGCTCTTTTAGCAACCAAGCAGTTTTGCCAAGAGAAGCACGCAGCAGCGTGGGTAAGGTTTCTTGAAATGCCCAAAGTTCCTTCGCGTTTTTAGCAAGGGCACTTTCTGCCTTCACAAGCTCTTTTTTCAAATTCTCAATTTTCAATTCCACGTCTTGCTTTTTTGACTTTGCATCCTCAACGCACTGCTTTTTCAGTTGCAAAATTCTCTTATCGGCATATTTTTTAAAGCATTTGCACGCGTCCTCCCTCTCAGAGGAGTTGAGGGAGTCAAGCAACGTCATAAAAGTCTTCACTTCCTCCTTGGTACACCCATCGAATGGGTTCCCTTTTGATAGCAAATAGCGCTTCATAAGTGCTTTAGCAAGATTCCTTTCTAGAAGTTGCCAAAGCGACCTAAAAAAACTTTCTGAATTGGAAGTGGCAGGAGCGCATTTTGAAAAAGCACCCAAAGACGCGCAGAATTCATTGTCATTGCGCTTAGAAAAACAAGACTTCAACGCCTCCCCCCAAAAATCGATCTCCGCCTCGTTTTTCTCCACTGCGTCTTTTGTAAAAAGCTTCCTACTTTCAGCTAGGGCCGCAAGAATCTCAAGCTTTTCCTGCACCGAAAAACACTTCCGACTAAAAACCAAAGCAGAGAGAGATGCAGACTTAAGATCCAAAAATTCTTTGTAAAAAAAGTTCGGCAGACACCCGCAAACATACGACAGACTTTCCCACTTTCCGTTCTTTTTATGTGTTCGATCAACCCAATTTTTTATCGCCTCATCAAGTTTCTTTATACACGCAACAACGGTATCTTTCCCAAGACCGTCATTCACAAACAAGGCTCCGTAACAGACGGCGAGGTAATCGCTGATATAGGACAGTTTACCTATCTCTGCGAGAAATAATGGCAGCCAGTCTTGCTTTAGACAGTTCTTCAGGTCAGCTTCAGTTCCAAAACGAAAAAGATAGCCCAGAGAACCATCTAGGCTCCGAAACCGTTCGACGACGGCCTTATTGAAAAATTTCTGGTAACCCGCCAAAATACAGAGTTCAAGAAAGTCATACCAATCCGGGCCATAGCTGAACTCTTGGTGGGAGTTGAATCCACGGTAGTATGCGCCGCCCCCAAGGTCATGTGCAATAAGCTCGCAAGCATCTGCATTCAAAAAACCATCAACAACAAAATAGTTCGTGCAAAAAGCTTCATGCCTCAAAAAGTAAATGAAGAGGGCATCTCTCAACGCAAGTTTACAGCGGTAGCCATAGGCTTCCAGAGCCGTATGATCATCTTTTTTTTTGGCCCGAAGTGAACGAACTATTTTTACCTTCCAGAAAGGGAATATGCTAGCGGACGTGGATGCCAGTTTCTGAACAAGCCTAAGCATGAAATAACGCATCTGCGGAACATTTTTTACTTCAACATACGTCGACCACATCCCCACGCTGAGACACCCACTCAGCAAAGTCATGGCCTTCTCCCTTGGCATCGTGAGGTTAAGAAAATCATCAACCTCTTGTCTCTTTTCCTCCGTCAGAGGGTCAACGACAATGCCAAGATCGTTCTCCCGCTCGCGTAACTCCGCAAGAACTTCGCACACGGTTTTATTGTTTTCGCTCTCCTTAACAATCTCATCACATGGATCCACATTACCAAGTTCTTTTGTCTCACCAAGTTCTTTTGTCTCTTTCTCGATCTTCTCTATCTTTTTCTCGTTCTTCTCTATCTTTTTCTCGTTCTCCTCTATCTTTTTCTCGATCTTATCCAGTAAAAAGTAGCCCAAACCCCCGAGCCCCACCAGGCCCAGGCCGGCTGAAGCAACGAACCAACGAGTAGAATCCCCCTCGTCCCCCCCCTCCATTGCGCAGGCTGAAGGTGCAAAGGCCACACTGTGTACAACGGTGATAATAATTAAAATTCTCTTTAGAGCGATATGCATGAATAAATCCTACAATCTGACAAGTCCCAGTCGGTGCTTTGAAAATCTATTTTTGTCATCGCTACTCTTCGTTTTAGTTTCTGTTATCATAGAGAAAGTACGCAGACCACGCAACTATTTTTCCACCTTTTATGGGAAACTTCCGCCATGATTCTCCCCCTTTTTGGCCCCATCGCCATCCACCCATACGGTCTCTGTATCGCCGCGGGTGTCGTTGTCGCGCTGCTGCTTGCCTATCGCAACACATCGTGGCAAAAACAGATTAGTCACGACGCGCTCATAACCCTCATAAACCTGAGCATTATCGCTGGTGTTATCGGCGGCCGGGTACTAAGTATCCTCACAGATGCCGACCAGATCGACTCTTGGTTCGACGTATTCGCCTTTTGGGATGGTGGGTTTTCCGTGCTCGGCTCGGCACTTGCGATTATTCTCGCTCTGGGCCTCTATGCACTCATAAAAAAAATATCACTCTTTGCTATACTTGATCTCTTCGGCCTCTACGCGCCGCTCGTGCAGGCATTCGGCAGGATGGGCTGTTACTTTGCTGGCTGCTGCCACGGTGCGCCAACCGCGCTCCCCTGGGGCATCACCTATACCGACCCACTCTCGCTCGCTCCCCTCTGCACGCCACTCCATCCAACCCAGCTCTACAACGTTATTCTACTTGCGCTACTCTTTCTGGGGCTGCTCTGGTACACACGTAAACACCCGCATCCTGGAAAGATTTTTGCCTGGTCGCTTGGTGGGATCAGTCTCATCAGATTTGGTACCGATTTCTGGCGCGGCGACCGGGGGCTCTTGGTCTCCTGCGGGCCTGTGGAGCTCTCAACCCACCAGGCCATCAGCATTCTGCTCATACTCTTTGCAATCTTGGTGTTTGTTGTTGCACAATACCGGGCCAAGAGAAGAAGATGAACAAGGATATGGCCAGACAAACAGTCACTGAGCCCGAACCGCTCGCAAGAACCCTTCGAGACGGCCTTACGGCCTCCTCAGGGCGAGCGGAGACGGGTAATGCATATCGCCTAGGTATAAGAACATGAACCTATTTAGCTACATCAAAGAGCGGGTCTCCATCCTTGATGTCGTCTCCGAATACGTCTCCCTCAAACCGGCCGGCTCATACTGGAAGGGGCTCTCGCCATTCAGGCAGGAGAAGACCCCCTCCTTCACCGTCAGCCCGGCGCGGGGCATCTACTACTGTTTTAGCACCGCGCACGGCGGCGACGTGATCGATTTTGTCGCAAAGATGGAAAACTGTTCGCCCATCGAAGCCGCACAAATGCTCGCCGAACGGTACAGCATCGATATACCAACCCAACTCAAACAGCAAAGTGAACCGAGTTCTGGCAAAACGGATCGACAGATGCACGAGAAAGCATGTGCCATCTTCTCTTCGTGGTGCCATCAACAGTTGCTAGCCAACAACGCTGCACATCAGTACCTTACAAACCGCAACATCAGCGACAAGACCATCACCACCTTTTTACTCGGCTACTGCCCGGGCGGATCGGCGGCCGTAAGTTCATTTATCGGCGAAGCCCGCAAACAGGGTATTCTGACCAGCGATCTAGTTACCGCAAACCTCTTATCTGAAGGCAATAGTGGCCTCTACAACCCCTTTGAAGAACGCATCATCTTTCCCATCGCCGACCACCTGGGTAGACCATGTGGCTTTGGAGGACGCGTCTTTCGCCCCGGCGACGATCGACCAAAATACTACAACTCACGCGATCACGACCTATTCCGCAAAAAACAGATCCTCTACGGGCTCCATCACGCAAAAAAGAGCATGCAGACAGCCGGATCGGCATATCTCGTTGAAGGCTACATGGACTGCATCGCCATGGCACAAGCGGGCTACATCAATTGCGTGGCCACACTCGGCACCGCATGCACCGCCGATCATCTAGCCCATCTTGCACGACTCACACAGACCGTCTTTGTACTCTATGACGGTGATGCCGCAGGTCAACAGGCCATATTGCGCCTCGCGCAGCTCTGTTGGCAAGTGCGGCTTGAACTCATGGTCATTGTATTGCCGCCAGAGGAGGACCCAGCATCATTTTTAACAAAACATAAATCACTCGATGACCTTCCTACACGGCCGCAAACAATATTCTCCTTTTTTATTAGCACACTGGGAAATACTTTTCTCCGGCAACAGCTCCAGGAAAAACTCGGGACAATACGCCAGCTGCTTGAAACAATAGCAACACTCACCGATCCTCTTCACAGAGAGCTATTATTGCAACAGGCAGCATCTGCATTTGACGTCCCAGCAGCATCACTCAAACAAGAGTTGCGAAAAATAATGGGGGGGCAGACCCTAAAAAACCCTGTGCCCCCCCCAACTTCTCAAGCTTTGGACTTAGAAAAAAAAATATTTTCTGTTATACTGTCTAGTGGAATTAATCTGCGTGCACAAGACGAAACTTTCTTGCTGACACACCTTACGCAACCATTTCAGCGGCTTCTTGGCCTGTTGAAGGAGGCGGCGTGGGATTTTGGCAACTTCTTTTCTCGTCTGGGAGACGAGGATAGGGACCTGGTCAGCAGTTTAGCACTTATCTCACCAGAACCGATGGTATCGGGGGCACCTACTGAGCGAGCATTCCAAGAGCTTTTGGCGCATCTCAGGAGAAAGAAGTGGCGGGAAGAGATAGGTGATATGAAGGTGCGGCTTGAGCAGGCGCGGAATGCCGGAGATAAAGATGTTGTACAGAAAATGCTTGTTGAATTGCGCAGTCTACAAGAAACAATGATGCGTGGGGGATCGTTATGAAAAAAAGTCCAAAAAAAGCGGCCGTAAAATCGGTCAAAAAAATAGTAGCAAAATCAGTCAAGGCACCGATGCGAGCTGCCACTACACGTAAGGTCGTTCAAAAGACATCGAAACCTGTCGCAAAAAAAGTTGTTTCAAGACCTACCCCAAAGAGCTCTGTTAAAAAAACAGTGAAGCCCGTTCAGCCACAAAAATCTCGGCCCGCAGTACCTATCAAGAAGGTAGCTACAAAACCGGTGGCTAAGCCGGCTCCAAAACAAGCAGCCAGAAAAGTTGCCACGCCTGTGGCAAAGCCTGTGGCGAAAAAAATTGTTAAACCTGTTGCCAAACCAGCAGCAAAGCCTACACCAAAACCTGCGGTTAAACCTTTTGTCAAACCTGTTGTCAAACCAGCAGAAAAAACGACCACAAAGCCGGCTGTTAAACCGGTTATAAAATTAGCTGTAAAACCTGCAACTCCTAAACCAGTCATGCCGCCAGAGATGCAAGAGGCAGCAGATTTTGAAGAGGATCAAACCCTCGACCTTTCGGATCTTGAAACTGAAGAACCCGCCAAGACTGATACTGTCAAAAAGCCCCAAGTGCGCGATGCGCATATCGTAGACGATCTTTTGGAACGGGGCAGACATGCAGGATCACTCACCTATGAAGAGGTTATTGCAGTCGCCGACGAACACGATTTTTCTGAGGCAGAGCTTGAACAGCTTATAAAAATGTTTGAGCGTGAACATATCGAGCTCATTGTCGAAGGGGAAATAAACGCCGAGAAGCCCCACGCCGAGGAGATAGATCTCAGTGCCGAGGCGCTTCGTGCCGATAGTATCGCCGCGGTCATCCCTGAGGATGAAGAAGAAGAGGATGCTGAACGTGACGAAGAGACAGTAAGAACAAGCGAGCCATCACAGATAGCCGACGGCGTCAAATGCTACCTGCGCGACATTGGCAAGATACCGCTTCTTAACAAAAAGACTGAAAAAGTTATCGCAGATAAAATTGCGCGAAGCAAAACAAGTTCTATCGAATCGCTTTCGCAATTCCCTTGTATCCATCGTGAACTTATATCTATTGGTGAACGTCTTGAAAAGAATACGCTCCCGCTCAAAGATGTTATTCAGTTTTCTGAGTTTGACCAAGAAAATCTTCCCCGTTACGACGAAGAGAAGAAGGCGCTACTTACAAGTCTCGCCAACATAAAAAAACTTGTCGACAATGAAATCGCAATTTACCGATCATATCGGGACAAGCTCGAGCAGCCTGGCAAGAAAAAAGAGATGCTCGAAAAGGTTAAGAAAAACAAGATCGACATAAGCCTCGCTATTCAAGAGATACGGCTCTCAAACAAATTAATTCGGACACTTGGCAAGAGAATCGAAAAACTCACTTCTAAGATAGCCGAAAAAAATGTGGTACTCAAAGATACACTTGCTGCGCTGGCGCCGTATGAACGGGTTAAAAAATTGAGTCCCGACGATCAGGTGATTGTTGACGAGTTGCACCGAGCGTTAAAAATCGTTAATAAAACCCTCCGCAAGCTCGAACATGAGATGGGCTTGCCGCAGAACAAGGCGTTTGAACTCTTTGCCCGTTTTAAAGCGAGCCAGGTGGATGATAAAGCGGCAAAAGATGATCTGGCACAAGCAAACCTACGACTTGTCGTCAATATCGCGAAAAAGTATGTGAACCGCGGTCTCCACTTTCTCGATCTTATCCAAGAGGGCAACTTTGGCTTGATGAAGGCTGTTGAAAAGTTTGAATTCGAGCGTGGGTACAAGTTTTCGACCTATGCGACATGGTGGATACGTCAGGCGATTACCCGTGCGATAGCAGACCAGTCGCGCACCATTCGTGTCCCAGTCCACATGGTCGAAACGCTTAACCGTATTAATAAGACCAAGCGAACCTTCTTGCAGGAGTTTGGCCGCGAACCGAGCCACGAAGAGCTTGCCAAAGAGCTCAATCTTGATGAGAAAAAGATTAAGAACATTATCAAAATCTCAAAAGAACCAATCTCGCTTGAGACGCCGGTCGGGGATAGCGATGATGCGTTTATTAAGGATTTTATAGAGAATGAGAATGAGTCATCACCCGCGGACACGGTGACACTCAATGACCTTAAGGAGCACGTGCGTGAAACATTAAAAACGCTCACACCGCGCGAAGAGAAGGTTATTAAGATGCGGTATGGCATCGACGTGGCTTCTGGCTACACGCTTGAAGAGATCGGCAAAGATTTTGGTGTCACGCGTGAGCGAGTTCGCCAGATCGAGGTCAAGGCGCTCAGAAAATTGCGTCATCCTTCGCGAAGCAATAAACTTAAAACATTCTTCGAAAAAGAATATGATGTCAGCAAGGCTGGCCCCATTGAAAGTGATGAATAACGCTCTGACGTAACGTAACATTATATTGTGTAAATTTATATTAGGATGTGGATCACATGGACATCGCGGACGGTAGTAGTCTGTTAATAAACTTTATTGTTTTTCTTATTTCACTCGGATTCTGTTCGCTCTTTTCATTCCTTGAAACGAGCATGATGGCCTTGCGCCTCTTCCAGCTCAAAGAGCTGGCGCAACGGACGGGAAGCTATCAGAAGCTGTTTCGTGCGCTGGAAGAAGATCCCAACCGGTTACTCAACGCCATTCTAATCGCCTATAATCTTGCAAATACTATCGCTGCAACGGCGGGTACCTTCGTGATCGAGCAGCTCTTGTCAGCACTGCCAAGCTCCGTCAGTTACTCAATTGGCGTCCTATTGATCACCGGTGCACTGCTCATATTTGGGGATATCATACCTAAAAATATCGTCAAATTCCGCGGGGAGCGTTTTTTTGCGGCAACGCTCTGGCTCACCAATCTCACCTTCTATAGCCTCTACCCATTCGTAACCCTGCTCGGCAAATTTACCGATGCCATTGTTCGGCTAATCATCGGCCCTACGGCGGTTGGCGATGATGCGGTAACATCAGAAAAAGAGATTCAATTTCTTATCTCGTACATCGATGAGAAAGGGCTCATGGACCCAGAGAAGACCAGTATGTTACAGAGCGTCTTTAGGCTCAGCACCACACCGGTAAAAGAGATCATGGTCCCTGCCCCAGATATCATTATGGTAGATTCAAAAAAGAGTGTGCAAGAGGCTTACCAGACTTTCAACAAGTACCAATTCTCTCGCATACCCGTCTTTAAAGACGATCCAAACAACATCATCGGCATGCTACACATCAAAGATATCGTGCCAGTTATCGCACAGAAGATCGAAAAACCGCTCAAAGAATACTTCCGCCCCATCCTGTTTATCCCAGAGAGTATTAAAGTCAACCAGCTCCTGAAGGCGTTTAAGAGCAAACATATGCATATCGCTATGGTCATCAACGAACATGGCAGTGTTACGGGAATGGTGACATTAGAAGACGTGCTCGAAGAGATTGTCGGCGAAATTCACGATGAGTACGAGTCGATCATCGAGCGCATCATGCCGCTACAGCGGGGTAACTGGCTCGTCGATGCACGAACGGAACTTGATAAGCTCGAAAAAATACTCAAGATCACGTTCGAATCGGAATCTAAAGTTACAACACTGGGCGGGTTTTTGGTGGAACAGTTCCAGTATCTGCCTGAAAAAGGCGAGCAGCTCACGTACAAGGGATACACTTTCCAGGTGCAGCAGATGACTAACAAGAAGATTGTGCGCGTGCTAATTATTGCGGCCAATCCAGAGAATCCAGCGTAGTTTGTGGTTAGGACTTTTCATCATACTTTTTCATCATGCGATTGAAAAGTCCTATCTAAGCGACAATACTATAACCCACATTGAGCAGCTTACCAAGACGAAAAAAATAATTTAAATTTTATCCTA
>CAZWYO010000011.1:0-30476 GCA_964638315.1 uncultured Candidatus Babeliaceae bacterium
CCCGCACACCCTGAGCTTGTCCCTTCGACTGGCTCAGGATAAACTCCGGGTTTCTCGGGTGCGGATCATACGTGAATTTGTCCAGATTTCCCGCACATTTAGACCCTTCGACAAGCTCAGGGTGTGCGGGTTTTTAAACTTATTTTGTGGAATCGGGATGAGCGGTATTGGAGCTTATTTTTGTGGTGAGGGAGCTGGTTGTTGCTTATCAAGGACTAAGCCAATTACGTCTGCGATCTCGCTCGGCCAGGCGATACAAACAAGTCCGAAGCCTATCTGGCCCAAGAGAGCCAATGTGTACCTAGAGATTTTGGGCAGAAGCGATTTCTTTTTAGTCCGCTCTGTTTCTCTTTTTCTATTTTTTGCTTGTTTGTCAGCATCTACCCGTTCTCTCTTCTGTTTTTTGTCTTCGGAAAAGAACCCTTTGACTGCTTCATGTATGCTGAGGCCGGCAATTATTGCGCCGCCAGCAGCTACCGCTAGCATGCGGGCGGATTGTTGAGCTATTGTAGACTCTATTGTTTTGGGAATAGCTAGCGGGTTATTAAACCACTCAGTCCAGGTCTTTGTGTACGCCTGCTGCGTGATGCCCAACCCCGCAAAAAATAGCCCAACAAATAAATATTTTTTTATAACAGAAATTTTAATCATGACAACCTCCATTGTCTGCGTTATTTAAAGCTTCTTCAGTGTGCCATATTGACCAAAAATGTCAAGATTAGGGCACTGTGGCCTCGCAGAACAACCGCGTCTTGAATACCGTAAGTACCAAAAATTTAAAAATTCCGCTCGCCCTGAGGAGCGCGTTAGTGCGTCTTGAAGGGTTCTTGCGAGCGGCAGCATAGAAGAAAGCTTGACCTGATAGCAGATCTGAAATAATATCAATAATTCTTTAGGGTTGCTTAAATTGTATTTATTCTTTGCAAAACAACCCGCTCGCAGGAACCCTTCGAGACGATCCTTCGGGTCGATGACCCTCCGGATCCCTCAGGGCGAGCGGAATCTCGAAACTTTCGATACTTGCGAAATTTTAGATGCAATTGTCCTGGCTGGGGGTAGCGTGGTGATTGTTAACTGGGCTTTGAGCCGTGCCCCACAACAAAAGCCGAGATGGCGCGTGCTTTGAGGATGCAGGTAAGACCAGTGAGGACAAAGATGGTGCCGATAGTTGGCGGTATAATTTTGCACATAAATCCGCCAAAACCTGCTTTTTTATCGTCCGCTAACTCTTCGTTGGTGTCTTCGTCATCGGTGAGTTCATCTTCGTTTTGGTCGTCGTTTTCACTATCCACTTGTGTAGATTCCTGTTTTTCAGGATTTTGGGTAGCAGGAGTAATAACCTTTTGTAACCACATGACCCAGGTCGGTTTTTTGCCATTTTCTAGCGAGCTTAGCCACTGGTAAAGGGTGGCGAGGCCTACGGCAGTCGAGAGCAAACCGACGATTTTGATTGCCACGATGTTAGTAGAGCTGTCTAGCATGTTGAGTACCGTGTTTTCAAGGCCACCATTTTTAAGGTCAGAGACGGTATCGATGAGTTTTTTTATTTCTGGTTTGTTGCTAATCTCTGTCGCCTTCTCTGTGAGCTCCTTTATGCCCTCTTCTACGACTTTGTTTGAGTTATTCCAATTTTTGTTCATTACTGTTGCTTGACCAGTGAGCCCCTCAAATTTTTCGGTGAGATCGTTAACTGTGTTTTTTGCATCTGAATCAAGGTAGTGCTTGACTGGCACTGTAAAATATGGCGCATTCTCGCTTGGCTTATTCTCGTTTGGCTTATTCTCGCTTGGCTTGCTCTTGCTTGGCGTGTTCTCGGCCGGGTGCCCAAATGAGTGCGTCATGGAGATTGGGAACCCCAGGAAACTTTTGATTGTATCTATAAAGGAACCAGAACTGTTTTTTTTGGCATTTTCATTGAATTTTTGTACGTTTTCCAACGTATTATTGGTAAGGCAGTTAGTAGAATTGGTGGGTTTTAGATCAACGGCCATGCCACCAAAAACAGCCAAAAGGGCCAAAAATTTGAATAGTCTATGTGGTGTCATTAAAAACCTTATTTTGTTTTATGTAAGATTTAGGAGCAGCAGAGCTCTTATTTTTCATCATTTTTGTACAGTATACCAGTAATGGCGGTACTGTCACGTTTTTTTAGCAGAAGAGCCAGTACGCGTACTGGCTCTTCTGCGGTTTGATAGAAGAAACTTTTTATAGAAAATTATCGAAGAGGTTGCTGCAGGGCTGATTTGGCGAAAAATGGTCGTCGATATTGCTGGCAACTAGGTTGTTTATTCGGTTGAAAAAGGTGTTTACTGGCAACATTTGATTGTACTCTTGAACAGCGAAATCTGATAGCCCTTCTATGTTAACGATAGTTATGGCTGCGCCGCCAAAGAGAAACGATCCAAATAAGAGCTTGCCAATATTTTTTATGGACGTATTTTTCTTGTTTGTCAGCTCTGTAGTTGCTTCAGTCATTGCTTTAACGCCATAGATTGCTCCGGCTCCGCTGATCGCGGAAAGGCTTAAGAATTTTATCCATTTTGCTAATGTGGGTTTGACAATATAGGTGGTGATATTTTTGAGAAACTCATCGACTGTCTGTTCGAATTTCTTAATATCTTTTTGCTCATATAGAGAGGCAGCCTGCTTTTTTATCGCCATAAATCCGTGCGAACCGAAGATGATGCTGGCGCTCAGTCCCATGTTCAAGAGGCCATTGGCAAGACGGGGTAGATTTTGGTCGTCGGGAGCGGAAAAAGTTCTGAACAGCTGTTGTATGCCCCTGATGCCACATTCTGTTGAGATAATGCCCAACGAAGTTTCTTGTGACACTGCGCTTACTGCTTCCATAATTGTCGGTTCAAGCCCCACGTCATGTTTTTTGAGATAGCGATTTATCAGGAATCGAGTAGTTTTGGGACTTTTATCAAAAGGGACTTCGATGCTTTTTATGGTTATGGCATTGCTGATTTTTTCACTGTTGAGGATGCTTGCTATTTCAATTGCTCTGAGGACGGCCTCACCTATAAAATTTTTGGAACTATATTCCCCTTTTTGGTTTAACGCATTGATGGCGATGAGGGTGCTGCCATTAAAAAGAAGCTTGGACCCGACCGACGAGATCATTTTCTTTATATTTTTTTAGCTGTCTGTTTGAGGATGTCGATCCCGATGTCTCTGCAATTTTTATTTATTTTGTTGATAACGTTATCCATCCCAACAAGTGGCGCCGTGACCAGCACTACAAGAACGAGCGATCTCTGCAGAAAATTTTTCATAATACCTCCATTTTTTAATTTTATTATTTGTTATATAATATTTGTCATGCGATTTTCCATGCCCTCAGCGTTAACCATTGTTAAGCCTCCAAAGATTATTAGTGGAATACTCCACCACAGATTTTTTTTGGGTAAATGACATGCGCTATATACTCCACTCAAGACGGATGATGCACCGATCCCACAAATCAGACAGAAAGAATACATGTTACCCTCTCTAGCCTTGAGGGGTGCATACACACCGCTCAGCAGTAGTATCATCGTAATAACACCAATAATTTTTTTAAAACTTTTCATGTTGATTCCACAAATTTTTTATTATGTTGAAGCCACTATTTCATATGTCTATGACTATTTAAGTTTGCCAGAAAAAAATATTTTGTCAAATATAAATTATTGAAAAAATGATTGAAGTTATTTAGAGGGGTGTAAAGAACTGTGTAATCCGGTCGCAAAAGAGTATAGCGCCGATGCCCGTTACTACCAGCCCCGTCCCAATCGTACAGAGCAGCGTCCGTCGCGACGATCGGTTATGTTTCTTATGGTTTTTTTTAGAAGAGACGGCGAGCGCCTCTCTTACCATCTGTCCACCGGCTATCACCAGAACGAGCCCTGCCGCGGCGAGAAAAAGCTTTTTTATCGATTGGTCCATTGAGTTATCAATGCCAGTTTTGACGGGGGGGATATTTTTTTCTGCCTGTTTGACTATTTCCGTAGATATTTCTGCGACAAGCTCTCTGGAGCCCTGTTTGACGGCTGGCCAGGCAGTGTTGGTCAGATAATTTTTTGCATCAGCACTCATCTCATTGCTAGTTGCTTTGTTGAGAGCGAAGAGTCCTATGCTCAGGTTGTTCAGGAGTCCACTAAAGGGAGCAAAATCGTTTAGGGTCAAAAAATTTATTTCCAGCAGCGGTTTTTCCGCGCGCCATTCCGTATGTTGGGGGATGGAAAACAGTCCTGCTTGTGCGCATGAAAAACTAAAAACTAGTAACAGCGAAAAAATTAAGCAGTATCTCACCCTTAATCCTTATTAAAGATCTAACCCCTCTAATCCTACTATCGAGCAAAATTGGTCTGTTTAGCAAGTTTTTTTTAGAAAATTTTGCTGATAGGCTTAACTTCGCCGGATGGTGCGGGGGCGTTTTAAGGCCTTTTCTAGGGCTTTTTTGAGGTGTGTGTCATCTACTCCCGTTGCATTTTCACGCGCAGCAAAGATGGCAGCTTCGTCGATTATATTTTTGAGGTCCGCACCGCTGAAGCCCTCAGTCTGTTGAGCAACGGATTTTAGGTATGTGGGTGATCCGGTAAAGAGTATGCCCCTTACGTATCGTTCGAGAATGGCGAGCCGAACGGTTGGATCAGGCAGCTCGAGCTTTATGAGCCGGTCAAAGCGCCCGGGGCGTAGGAGTGCCTCGTCGAGGATGTCGATCCGGTTGGTAGCTGCGATAACCAGAAGCCCACTGTGGCTTTTAAAGCCATCCATCTGGCTTAAAAGTTCGTTAAGGGTGTTGGTCCGTTCGGAATTTTCCCACATCCCGTTTCCCCGATTGCCACCGATGGCGTCGATCTCGTCGATGAAGATGACTGCTTTTTCGTGCTCGTTGGCGTCAGCAAAAATTTTACGCACATGTTGGGGGCCAGAGCCGACATAGAGCTCCATAAACGATGATGCTGAACACTCAAAAAAAGCGGCACCACACTGTTTTGCAATGACTTTTGCGGCAGATGTCTTACCGGTGCCCGGGGGGCCGTAGAGTAAGATTCCCTTCGGCATGCATGCACCCACACGGGCAAATCGCTCGCTGTTGTTGAAAAACTCGATGACTTCACGGATGTCTTCTGGCATGCCGGGCAGGTCATCAAATGTCTGCGGGTCGCTTGATGGTCTGCTATTTTCAAGCGCGGCATCGTCTTTATTGCACTGCTCAGTTTTTTTGTGTTCGCCGTACCAGAGCCTCTTCACGCCAGCAGCAAGTTGTTTGCGATTCTCTTCATTCATCTTTTCCATGACGAGAATGTCGAGAACCAGCCCATCGAAAATAAGCGCTGAGAGCGGTTTTGGGGAGGTGAACAAGAGCGCTGTGAGAGTAAGAACTACTATTTTTTTGTGCATGCTTTTTTCTTCGATTGTTTGTTTTTATCGTATTTCCGCTATAATTATAGAGTATTTTTTATCTAGAGCAAAATTGTTTGTAAAATAAATAGGTGAATAGAGGTGGTTTGACTATGCCGCATGAAACAAAACTTCGAGATTTTTTTGAAGTGCGAGAATTCAACTCAACCGCTCACCCTGAGGAGGCCTGGACAAAGTCAGATTTTTTGGCAGGCAGGATATTATATCAAATCCGCTCACCCTGAGCTTGTCGAAGGGTCTAAATGTGTGGCCATTCTCGGCAAGTTTAAGCAGATTGGTACGGATATGAAAAATAATCTTTTACAACCTAACCTTCAGATCCTTCGACAAGCTCAGGGTGAGCGGAGTGGGGGCGTTACTATCTTGAGTTCACTATTTAGCAGGATTTTTATGAAAAATAAAATTTTACCACTTATTCTTCTCGCACTAACCCTCCTTACCGGCTGCTGGTCGCATAAAAAACGTGCTCACGTTCCGCACATATCCCACGTCCGCTCACACGGCTCGCGCGACCTACAGGTTGATGTCTCGCGCCACACCGGCAGCGTCTGCCTGCGCGAACTTGGCATTAATCTGACCGAGCAGGGTTACGTGATGGTGGGCATACGTGTCGTTAACAAGGGCGGGGACGTCTATGTCTTCCGTCCAAGTTATTGCGACCTTACTCGTGTACCGTTTGATCGGCTGGCAGAGTTTGTCTATTACGACACACCGACCCGGTGCCTCTGGCTCTCGGTCCCATCCTTCTTG
Source organism: uncultured Candidatus Babeliaceae bacterium (assembly GCA_964638315.1). Taxonomy (GTDB): domain Bacteria; phylum Babelota; class Babeliae; order Babelales; family Babelaceae; genus CAZWYO01. The sequence goes on from CAZWYO010000011.1 coordinate 6,163, forward strand.
CTCTGGTGGCCCGCAATCCCCCTTATTGTGGTGCCATGCGGTCTCATGTGGAGCCAGCAGAACCAGCAGATCGAGCGACGCATCACACAGAAGATTATTGGGCCGGATACCTGCTTTAAAATTGCGCCGTACGAGACCGTGGAGAAGTTTTTCTTGGTGCCCGAGGAGTCCTGGTTTGGCAGCTTCTCGATCGGCTTTTTTGATAAAACTACTGAAGAACTGGTCCGCTTTACCGTTGCGTTCGAGGAGAGGGAGGGGTGAGACTGGGGCTCTTGTCTTTTGCCTTTCTTGACAAAAAATCCAAATAGACTAAAATAAAAATATAATTAAAGTAAATAAATAATTAATTGGAGATTGTTATGAAGTTGTCAAAAAAAGTATTATTGAGTCTGAGCTTTGTCGGCATTGTTGCTGGCGGGGTTGCACAGGGGATGGATGACATACTATATGCGCTACATCTTTATGATGGATCATATCCTGATCTGAAAGACGATCAATTGCTTAAAACGTGCCAAGATGCTTTGGCTAATTATTCTCCTGAAAAGGCAAAGGCTCTAAAGATAAAGGTGGCTGAGGATTTTTCAGAGGGTGTGGCAAATGGGTACACATGTTCCTTACCGTTTTTACCACCGGTTATAGCGCTTAACCAGGAGGCGGTAAACAGCAATACAAAATATACCATTGCCCTTCATGAAACAGGACATATTGCCGATCCGGATAAAGGATTGGGGCGATTTGTTTTGACAGGATTATATCTGGTCTGTGCAGAGATAATTGGGAAGAATATTATTAATTTATCGAAACCTTCAAAACCGTTTTCGAAAGAAGATGCTAAATGCTTTCTTTTGATCGGTGGAGGTGTTGGGGCGCATGTTCTCTGCGGGGCTGCTTCGGCTTACTTATCGAGAAAACGTGAGGAATTTGCCGATGATTTTGCATGCAAATACATAAAGAACCCTGTAGATTTATTAAACCGAGGTAAAGCATGTGAGATGCTGGCGGCTAAGCGTGACACCTTTGATAAATGTTATAAGTTCGTAACTAGAGGTATGTTTGACACTCATCCATCCGACGAATCACGAGCCAAAAAGTTTTTTGATCAGTATGAAAAGCGGATTTCTGAAAATCTGAAAGCTAAGCAAGAGGGCGAGACGATAGACCAATCTATTTTTATGGGATTGTAGGCTATTGCTCAAAGTATCGGCTCTTTTGATAAAACTATTGAAGAACTGGTCCGCTTTACCGTTGCGTTTGAGGAGAGGGAGGGGTGAGACTGGGCGGCGAGAGCGAGTATCGAAACGCTTGTGAACAACTTGTTGCCAGGTACGTTAAGTAGTATTTAGAGAAGGCAAGTTTTTTGGAGATCTTATGAGATTTTTACGCGATAAATTGTTATTGATTTTGATTATTTTTGGGTGTTTGACTGCTGAACGATGCGAAACAGCAAATGAGCTTCAGGATGCCGTTTATCAGTCATTTTGCTACGCCGGAATTCTTGGTTTGATGGGTACAATTATGGAAAAAATTGCATCCAGTTATCCCGAGATGGAAGGGCGGGTCAAGACCATCGGAATTTTTGGGTCCGGAGCGGCATTGACGTGTTTGTTGGCATGGTCTCTTAGACAGGAAGCCGATGATTTGAGAAAGGTTCAAAACAATATTATGGTAGAAGATTTGAATAAAGCTAAGAAAATATTAAAAAAGATTGATCCAGAAAAATCCACAACATTGCAAATAAAGATTGGCACGATCAATCGATCGCTTCCATTATTCAATATGATAGAATTAAGCCAGTTTGATGTTGCTGATGAGGCTAGTTTGATGCATGAGTTGGGACATATTGTCGATGCAAAGCTGGTCGCCGCCGTTATTTTGTCTAGGGAAATTTTGGTGCCACTTGCGCCGTTGTTGTTTGTGCCACCATTTACGACAAAAAAAATTGTTGGATGTTCCGGCGGGTCTCTAGTGGGTTCTGTCGCAAAAATGTGCCTGCATTATTTTGCTAATGTGGGATTAATTGGGATGGCTCTTTTAGGTGGCAATTTAGTGCAAGCAGCTATGACTAGGAAATTAGAAGAGCGAGCAGATGCATTTGCATGTGAACATTCACCTGCAGATGCTTTGAAGAAACAGAAGGAAAAATGTCAAAAAAAGGCCCTTCAAGAGTCATCCTGTATAGCTACATGGTTTGATAGTTGGTTTGATGATCACCCATCTTGTGCTTCAAGACAAAAAAAATATCAAGCGGCCTATGACAAAAAATTGAATACGTTTTCTGTATCAGCTATGTCGTGATTGCGCTAAAGCTTTGAAGGGCCGTCGCCAATCAAGACCATGCTCTCTTTACCCTTAAACGCAATACCAACCTTGAGAATGTTTGTTATTCCCAATGCCCGCAATTCTGTTTCATACCCCTGCTCATCGATCTGTTTGAGAGCATTCTGGACCGCTGTTTCGAGCGTGCCCTCATCGATACTTTTAAATTCAATAATAACACCAGTTTTAGCGCGATCTTTGGGGATCAGCATGACGTCGTATCGACCATAGCCACTCTCGCGATTTGAGCGCACCTCATGTGTTTTTGAGAGACTTGCAAACATGCCCAAGACCAGCGCGTGATAAAAACGCTCAGGCTCGTCACCCTTTACATCAAAATAACTGAGCGTTTCGCGACAGAAGCGCTCAAACGATTTTTTAAATGGTATCGCTTGTCCGTCGGTCAGGTATTCGAGCATGTTGGTGTAATCGCGGATGCCGGTGCTATCTAAAAACCAATTTTTAAAGGATGTTTCATACACCGCCACTACTTCTTCGTTTGGCACGTGTAATTCAGCTAGCCATGAACGTTCCTCGCGGCGATAGTTTTCAAAAGTTAGGTACCCGCAAAAGAGTAAGAAGCTCCAGAGTACTTCGTCATTCTTGTCGATGTCAGGCATGACAATGTTTTCTTGAATCGGCTTGGTAACTCTACCACCTTTAGCGATGATCTCAAGGTCCTCCTTCATCTCCGGTGTGCATTTTCTGAGCAGGTCTTTAATGAGGGCGTTGTCACTGGTATTGACCCAATAGGCCTGGATTATGCCGCCAGTTTTTACCAGATTAATGATTGACCATGGATTGTAAACTTTGCAGGCGCCACTCTGATACCCGTTGTACCAGCTGCGTACTTCATCAATCTGATTTTCTAGTCCAAAGTGAGTCAGCATAGCCACCACTTCAGTCTCAAGAAATCCAAATTTGTCGTCATAAGCATCAGATAGCAGGGTGCAGACCTCAAGATTGTTAATGCCGCTAAAAATACTCTCTTTTGCTACGCGCAAGATGCCGGTCAGGACACTGAAATTGAGTGACTGATTACCTTTAACGCCAGCACCTAAAAATCCCCGCATAAAGTTAATAACTTCGTTGTAGTAGCCATTAAGGTAACCGGCGTGTATCGGTGCATCATACTCATCGAGTAAAATGACCACTCTTGATTGGTAGGCACGCTCGAGATAGATTGACAGGTCCAGTAGGGCATTTTCGTAGGTAGCCTGGGAAGCGGTACCGGCAATAAGCGCGTCTACACGTACCATCTCTACGTTGCTCAAAACTGGTTTTATCACGCTCAAGTGGCGGCTAAATTCGGCCCCAATGATCGTGCGAATCTTTTCATAACAGGGTGCCCACGTGTCTGTTTTGACGTCTTTTAGTGTCAACCAGATTACCGGGTATTTACCCTGCTGCTCGATACAATCAGTGCACTGCTCAATGTTGAGCCCATTGAATAGATGGCGGTTACTCTTTTCTGTTTTCTCAAAAAATCGGCGCAACATCGATAAGTTGAGGGTTTTCCCAAAACGGCGGGGGCGGGGGAGTAGCGTTACCTTAGCTTTTGAATCGAGCAGCTCTTTAATGAGTAAGCTTTTGTCGACAAAGTAATAACCACCTTCGATGAGATCTTGAAAGTCATCGATTCCTATGGGAACATACTTTTTCTTTTGTGGTGTTATCATAATGCCCTCTTATCTAAAATAAGTAACCAGCCGGCTTACACATGAGCCTAGCACATGTCTGATTTGGCAAAAAGAGCCAAAAAAAGAGGGGCCCGGACTTTCGTCATGGCCCCCCGCTCATTACATCTGTAAAAAACTGTTTATCTACTACTTATTCTACACCAGGAAAAAAAAGTTGCAACTCAAACTTTGCAGTTTCTGGCGCATCGGAGCCGTGCGTTGCATTGCTGCCGATATGTGTGCCAAACATTTTCCTGAGAGTACCCACAGCAGCTTTTTTAGGATCTGTTGCTCCCATCAGATTGCGCCACTCTTGAATTGCGTTTTCACGCTCAAGCATGAGTGCAACGACAGGGCCGGAGGTTACGTAATCAACAAGTTCACCATAAAATGGCTTTCCCTTGTGGACCCCATAAAAATTCTCGGCGTGTGCTACTGTCAGCTGTTTTTTTTCCATGCGGGCAATCGCAAAGCCATTAAGTTCAATAAACTTAATGATCTCACCGGTATGCCCTGCAGTAACCGCATCAGGTTTGATAAGCGCAAATGTTCTTTCGATCATCTCTACTCCTCGTTATCCTGTTCGGTCTCTTCCTGTTTTTCTTCAGCGCCTGCGTGCTCTTCAGAGACTGGCTCACCGGAGCGTGCGGCATGCTTTTCAAGTTCAAGCTGCAGGTTTGATTTCATACGCGAAGCCTGTTTTGGCATTTCACCGCCTGAGCGTTCACGACGACCGGCACCACCACCATTGGAATACTGCTGCCCTTGTGCCCCATCTTCTTTGCGGCGACGTGGTTTTTCCGTACCCTTAGGCTTGAGACTTAGTCCCAATTTATGCTCTTCTTGGTTTACGCGAATGACGCGGAAAGACCGTGTATCGCCGACCTTGAGGATATCCTCAACCCGTTCGACATTCTCGTTTGAGAGTTCAGAGATATGGACCAGACCTTCGATGCCACTTGGTAGGCGTACGAATGCGCCAAAATCGGTAATCTTTGAAACTTCACCTTCGACGATTGAGTCGACAGGATATTTTGTCTCGAGATGTTCCCATGGATTATCTTCAAGCTGTTTGGTACCGAGCGAAATTTTGCGTTTTTCGCGGTTGATATCCGTGATAATTGCGCGTACTTCGTCACCCTTCTTGAAGATGTCAGCAGGATGTTTTACATGCTCAGTCCATGAGAGATCAGAGATGTGAACCAGACCATCAAGCCCTGGAGCCAACTGTACGAACACACCAAAATCGGTAATGTTGCGTACGGTTCCGGTGACAATCTGCCCAATGTTGAATTGGTCGATTGCTGCATCCCATGGATTTGAGGTGAGCTGTTTGACGCTGAGAGACATACGACGATTTTCTTTGTCGAGCGATACGACAACAACTTCGATCTCTTGTCCAACTTTGTAGTGTTTGTGTAGTTCGGTTATCCGATCTGTCCATGAGATTTCGGATATGTGTACCAGACCTTCAACACCCTTGGCAACTTCAACAAAGAGCCCATAATCCGTGATGCTTGAAATTGTGCCTTTTATCTTCTCACCAACCTTGATGTGCTCAGGGAGCTCGCTCCAAGGATTTTCGGTGTGTTGTTTCATGCCCAACGAGATCTTCTCATTGACAGGATCAAACGATAGCACTTTGACAGATACTGTATCACCAATTTTGACGACTTCACTTGGGTGTGCAATGCGTCCCCATGTCATGTCTGTTATGTGGAGCAGTCCATCGACGCCACCGATGTCGACAAATACGCCATAATTCGTGATATTTTTAACCGTACCTTGAATGACCTGTCCGACCTCAAGGGTGCCCAAGACTTTTTTACGCACTTCTGACCGTTGTTCGTTTAGATATTTGCGCCGTGAAATAATCACGTTACCGCGCTTCTGATTTATTTTAATAATATGTGCCGTAATCTTTTGACCAACAAACTGATCAAAATCTGTTACTCGTTGAATATCGACCTGCGAGCCAGGCAAGAATGCCGGAACGCCAATGTCGACACTCAAACCACCCTTAACCTTGTGGGAGACAAGCCCCTCGACTGGTTGGTTGGTTTCAAAGAGAGTCATAATTTCTTTCCAGGCCTTACGCGCTTTCGCCTTTTCGTACGAAAGAACAACGTCGCCATCGAAATTCTCAAGCTCATCAATGACCACACGGATCACATCGCCTTTTTTTAGCTCTTTGAGTTCTAATTCGTTGAACTCATAGGACGGAATAAGACCGTTCGATTTATAGCCTACATCGACTAGAACGCCGTCTGGACCGATGTCCAAGACAGTTCCGTCGATAATATTATTTGGCTTGAATTCGTCAAGATTGCCCTGTTGGTACAGCGCCTGCAGGTCAGCAGACTTCTGTTCACCCTGTTGCAATGACTCTTCCTCTACAACATCTGCCATACAAAATTGAGATGGCCTGAGTAGCTCTTTTGACATGAAAACTCCTGCAGCCGCACACCTGTTAATATTCCTTCGTGCGCGCGCTGGGGTAATGAAGGTTAAACACATATAGACAAGATAACATTATAACAGGTTCATAATTAATTGACAAATTATCCCAAGCGGTACCTAAAATGGTGGAGACACGCCTCGAGGGGGTAATGGGGCAATTTGACAAAATGCGAAAAAATGTTATAGTTATAAGTAGACACCCGCCTAGAGCGGCGGTGTATATCTAAATGATTCCGCTCCTAATCGCTCTTAATTCGTGTAAGACGTCTTTATTTTTTATGATGCGTGGCATGATCGTAAGGGCGCCGGGAATGGAAACGGCGTTACACATCCATGAGATGTTACCTTATGATAAAGAGTTATCTCTTTGGTGTGCCACTGTAAACCTTTTATAAAGAAAAGATGATTACTTATATGAATAAACCAACAACTTTTACCGACATTGCTCTTGCGGCGCCAATTTTGGCGAAGGCAGCTGAGCTTGGCTTTACTGAACCGACTAAGATTCAGGCAGAGGTCATTCCGCTATTGCTTTCACGCGAGCAGGTCGATATGCATGGGCAGGCTCAGACAGGAACGGGCAAAACGCTCGCTTTTGGTCTGCCGCTGTTGCATAGAATTTCGTCCGATGAAAAATTTACCCAAGCACTCATTGTCGCTCCGACACGTGAGCTTGCAGTCCAGATTACTGAGAGTATTGCTCCCTTTGCCAAGGTGATGGGTGTATCCCTCTCTACGGTCTACGGCGGTGCATCGATGACCGATCAGATGCGCGCCCTCAAAAAGGGTGTGCAGATTGTCGTCGGTACTCCAGGTAGACTTAACGACCACCTATCGCGTGGTACGTTAAAACTCGATGCCCTCAAGACCCTCGTGCTCGATGAAGCAGATATTATGCTCGATCTTGGTTTCCGTGAAGAAGTCGAAGAGATCCTCGGATTTATGCCAAAAGAACGCGAAATCTGGCTCTTCTCAGCTACCGTTAAACAGGGTATTTCTGACCTTATGCGCAAGCATATGAAAGATCCAATTTCGGTCTCTGCGAGTCGTGAACAAGTCGGTTGTTCTGCAACCAAGGGGTACTATTGCGTTATGCCGATGATGCATCGGTTACCAGCGCTCTGTCGTTTTGTTGAAGCAGCACCAGATTTTTATGGCTTTGTCTTCTGTCAGACCAAAGTTTTGACAAGCGAAGTTGCCGAGCAGCTTGTGCGGCGCGGTTATCGCGTCGGCGCTCTGCATGGTGATTTGAGCCAATCCCAACGTAATGCGGTCTTGAAGAAATTCCGTGATCGTGAATACGCAATTGTTGTAGCCACAGACGTTGCAGGTCGTGGTATCGACGTCCAAGACTTGACACACGTTATCAACTACTCGCTCCCAGAAGATTACGAAAGTTATGTACACCGCACCGGCCGTACTGGTCGCGCGGGCAAAGAAGGCATTGCAATCACTTTTGTGAGCAACCATCAGGTACGTGAATTAAAATCTATCGAACGCAAGTTCTCTATATCTATCTTGCCAATTACGTTGCCATCGCGTGAAGAGATTGTTCAAGGACGGCTTGTTAAAGCTGCAGAATATCTCTCAGCGTTGCAGAGCAGAACTGGTATCGATGAAAAACTACAACCAGCGCTCCAGGGCGTCACGGGACAGTTTGATGAGAAGCAGATGGCTCGTATAGTTGAGTTTCTCGTCTATGATAAGTTCTTGAAATCGGTTGTGAGTGAAGATCGTCTTGATGAGGTTTCGAGCCGTAATCAGGGTGCATCAACTCATGCGGCTGAAGATCCAGGACTTCAAGAGCTTATGTTCTTTGTCGGGTCTGAAGATGGACTCTCCCAGGACGAGGTCCGTGACCATATTATACAAAATGGTTCCATTGCGCCTGAAGTAATTACTAAGATAAGAATGATAAAGCGGCGCACGTTTGTCCATGTGCCAACTGAGTTTGCTGCGGCGCTCGTTACCGCGCTCCGTGATACGGCCCTTGCAGGTCGTAAAATGTCAGCCCGTATGGTTGAGCAAGAAGCTCGCTTTGAGCGTTCTGAGCGGCCACAACGGCGCTTTGGCGGTGGATTCCGTCGTGGCGGCGATCGTGAGAACAGATCGGGTGGCGGTGAGTACCGGAGCGAATACCGTTCAGGTGGCGAATATCGTGGCGGTCGTAGTAACGACCGTACTGGTGGCGCACGTGGCAATCGTCGCGAACGGTGGGCAGGACGGTAAGCCGTTCTGACGCTACTGCATTTTATGGGGGTATACCATGCAGAAGTCACATATAATTAGAATAACGTTTGCTATCTGTTTTTCAGCTAGCGTACTGATATTTATTACCGGGTGTTTCCAGAAAAAGAACCACCCGGTTCTTACTGGTGGTGACAAGAACGACCGCACGGTTAGACCCGAAGTTTATCCTGAGCAAAGTCGAAGGGACAAGCTCAGGGTGTGCGGATCATTGGTCGAACTGGATGTCCCTAATGATCCTGAAAAGTCTGTTGGAACGGGTATTTTTAACCAAGCAATGGATGATGTCTTAGAATCTATATCAACCGGAAAAGTTTCTCTAGATCCGCACACCCTGAGCCTGTCGAAGGGTCTCACAGGTGCGGATACCATCAAGCTCCCCGAGCCCAAAAAGCCGACTGTCGGTCTGACAGTCTGGATCCACGGCACCGTCGGATCATCCTTTGGTATTGGTGATCGGATAAAACAGGTGCTAAGCAGAGAGTCAGAAAGCTCAGCCATCGGGCGTTTTATGCACACGTTCCGTAATCAGCCCATTCTGCACTACGACCAGGTCTTGGGTACCGAAGGTTTTGATATATTTGATGCCACCAAATATGACGCTGCGACAAGCGCATCGGAGGCAGCTTGTTATGTTATCCCCGCTTACACAGACGTCGCCCGCGCAGCTTACCTAACCGAAGACATCGAAGAGCATGCAATCTTTGGCTGGGACGGTTTTTTGAGCCAGCAGGCCCGTTATGCCGCGGCCTCACAGCTCTACGATGCACTGGTTGCCTACCGTGATCAGGTTGTCAAAAAGCATGGTGTTGAGCCCCGTATCAGAATTCTTGCCCATAGCCATGGTGGTAATGTGGCCCTCTGGCTCGCTGATTTTGAAAAAGAGCGGCAGAAAAAATTATCTATAGATCTTCTCTTTATGTTCGGTACGCCTATGCAAGTTGAGACCGGTCACTGCATAACATCGCCGTTTTTCAGGCGGATATACCTTGGATATTCACGTGGAGACAGTATCCAGCGACGGGACTATTTTTCAACAAGCCGGCGCAAGAGCTTTATGCGCATGAGCGATGTAGCCGATATAACTACTTTTGTCCACGAGCACCAGGATTGTGTCCGCGCCGATGTCGGTTTTGTGATAGGTGGTGATGACAAGCGGGTGTCACATACTAATATGTGGTTACTTGGCAGGTCAGTGCCCATCTTCTCTTTCATGGATCCGCTTCCGCTCGTTGTGCTGACCCCTCTTATGGTGGCAGCGCTCGATCGTGTTGAAGACGGCTCCTGCACACACTTTAAAGCAGATCTTACAGCTGAAAAGAAGCGTTGCTGGGTTATTTTAGCTTCGTGTATCGACACGCCATGTCGGCATCAGGGTGTTCACAAACGGCGTTTTGAGCGTGAAGTTAGCCAGACCGAGTTTCGCGTGTGCGAAAAAGAGGTTTATAAAAAACTGACGCGCTGGGGCAAGCGCATGATGGTCGAGTGGCGACCAATCGACCCATCACGTGACGTTGTCTTCAACCTCAAAAACTACCGGGCTATTTCTGGTGCAATTCACGCGCTTTAAGGGCATGAAAAACGAGTTGTGACCACCGCTCCATCCGTTCGTAGTGGGGGCGGCATTCATCGAGGTGAAACAACCTGCCACTGGCGAGCTCTGCCTTGACTTTGATGGCGGGAGAGTCTCCTTCCAAAATATAGACCACACCCAGGTGCACGCAGCCAACCTCATCTGAGTCGTCGTTGAGTACGCCAAAAGGGTGGATGGTCAGGTTACCGGTGTACGCTACTTCTTCATGGAATTCACGATCCGCCCACGCGGCGATGTCTGTCCCGGTGATATCTTCTTCACGGATGTGTCCGCCGATCCCAAAACTAAATTTGCTCTGCAGGCGCACTTCGGTGCTCTTTGCCTGCCGCTGCATCAAAAAGTACTTGTCTTGGTACTGGAAGATCAGATAGGGGATGATCTGTTTAAATTCAGGGTCGTTCTCGGCCAAGCTGCGGGGCATGAACATCTTCTGGGCAAAAATTGATGCAAAAAATTCTGGCTCAGGATCATGCTTGAGCCCCTGCCACCGCCCGTTCTCAAAGAGTCTGTCTGCGGGGACGACCAGAACCTGTTCATCATGAACGGCGGGTTGTGGCTGCTGAGGGGCGGTCTGTTTTGTCTGTTGCTTCATGGTAAAATGTGTCTCTTTCGGGATATGGGCTTGAAAAAGAATTCTGTCTAGTGGTAGGGTAACACGGGAATGGTTTTTGTGAATTTTTTTAAAAAATGGGGGAGCCCATGAGACCAAAATTTTTAGCACTCACGTGCGCGCTGTTTTGCGCAGCGGTTTGCGCGACGCCCCCCAGGCTGGGGTGGGAGTCTTGAGCGGTTGGTGAAGGTGCTCAAAGATCTTGCGGGGTGAGGCGTATGCCCGCAGGGCAATTGTATTTAAAATGCTTTAGGTATCGGAAGTTTCAAGATTCCGCTCGCCCTGAGATGTGTTCTTGTTTGTGGTGGGGGAAGAAACTTTCGGATCAAATATTTTAAATGTACTTGTCCTACACATTTTCCTGACCGAATTTCCGGCCGGAAGACCGCTACTGTTGAAAAAGTTTGATTTTTCGGCACACTATACCCTATACCCCATATTCTTTTAGATCAGTTCTTTTAGAATCTTTTTTGGAGTCACTTTTTTGATAAGCGGGGAGACACGCCAATGACGCGCGCTCTTTTTTCTCGAATTTTCACCACCAGTCTTACCATCTTTGCCATGATGTTTGGTGCCGGCAATCTTATCTTCCCCACGCGTCTTGGTGTCGAATCTAGTGGGCATGTCTGGGCGGGATTTTTGGGTTTCTCACTTACCGGCATCCTACTGCCGATGCTCGGATTGATGGCCATAGTAACATTTAGCGGCGATTACGAGGTCTACTTTGCTCGTCTGGGCCGTATCCCCGGTAAGATCTTTATATTTATCTGCATGATGATTATTGGGCCGCTGCTCGTGATGCCCCGTATTGTAGCATTATCCTATGTCCTTCTGTTACCCCTTTTGCCCTGCACACCTGTCTGGCTCTTTGCGGTTATATTTGTAGTGCTGGCCTTCTTGATCGCCTTCCGGATGAGCAAAGTGCTCGATCTGATCGGTAAATTCTTGAGTCCCGTCAAGGTACTCAGTCTCGCAAGCATCGTGCTGTTGGGGCTCTGGGGCGCACAGGCAATGATATATGTGCCACTCGATGTCTGGGGTTACTTTCGCCACTCGATGACTATTGGGTACCAGACAATCGATCTTTTAGCTATGATATTTTTTGGCGCTATTATTGTGCGGCTTCTCTTTGAATATGCAGAAAAATCTGAGCATATGACCCTCAAGCGGGCCGTTACCGTCACCGCTTTTTCAGGCGTTATAGCCGGTCTGTTGCTTGGACTTATCTACCTAGGTATGATCTACATGGGTGCATTTTATGGCGAAGGTCTTTTGGGCCTTGGCGAGGGTGAAATTTTCCGGCAGATTGTCCTGCGCATTTCCGGTTGTTACGGAGCGATGCTTATTGGGCTAGTGGTCTTTATTGCGGGCCTGACGACCATTGTCTCGCTCTCGGCGGTGCTTGGTGACTACGTGCACCAGGTATCACATAAAAAGGTCTCATATACATGGGCTGTTGGGCTAGTGCTTGGTGTCTGCGCACTGATGGCGAGTCTCGGGCTTACCAACATTCTGGACTACTCGATGCCGCTCATTAACTTCTTCTACCCATTGATTATTGTTACAACGGTATGTAACCTACTCTACAAATGGCTCGGATTTACATGGATTAAGCTGCCTGTTTTTCTGACGGCACTTATATCGGCATGGTTAGTTTTCTGGTAAATTTTGCGCGGCGCCTGTTTTGTGGCGCTTACGCGCGAGGGACAGGCATATGAGTTACGATTTTCGTGTAGTTGAGACCAAATGGCATCAGAAGTGGCTTGAGTGCCCTCTTGCATGTGCAAAGCCTGCTGGTAGTGGTAAAAAATTTTATTGTCTCGACATGTTCCCCTATCCCTCTGGCGCGGGTTTACATGTCGGTCACTGGCGTGGTTACGTGCTCTCTGACGTTTATGCCCGCATGATGTGGCTGCAGGGCTACAACGTCCTTCACCCGATGGGGTGGGATGCCTTTGGGCTACCTGCCGAGGTGCATGCGATCCAACAAGGGATACATCCGCGGGTGAGTACGGCCAAAAATATTGCTAACTTCAAACGACAACTTGCTGATGTGGGGGCGGTCTACGACTGGACAAAGGAGATCGACACGACCGATCCAGACTACTACAAATGGACCCAGTGGATCTTTTTACAGATGTACAAAGCGGGGCTTGCATACGAAGCCGATATGGAGGTTAACTGGTGCCCAGTACTCAAAACGGTTGTTGCAAATGAAGAGGTTATTGAAGGCAAATGTGAGCGCTCAGGGGCTAAGGTCGTCAAAAAGAAGGTTCGGCAGTGGATGTTGCGCATAACTAAATATGCGGACAAATTGCTCGAAGGGCTCGACCGTCTTGAGTGGCCAGAAAAAGTTAAGACGATGCAGCGCAACTGGATTGGCAAAAGTGAGGGAGTTGTCATCAAATTTGTGCTCGTGGGACACGTCGATGCCAACGGCCAGCCTGTACATCTTCCGGTCTTTACCACGCGCCCTGAAACGATTTTTGGGGCCACTTTTCTGGTAATGTCCCCTGATCATGACCTGGTTGACCAGCTGGTGACGCCAGATAAAAAAGCTGCTGTTGATGCGTATCGTGTCGAGTTTTCGCAGCAGGTTGGTGGTACCTGGTCGTTTGAAAAGACCGGTATCTTCACCGGTTCGTACGTGATTAATCCGCTCAGCCATGAGCAGATCCCTGTCTATCTTGCCAATTTTGTGCTCAAGCAGTACGGAACCGGGATTGTGATGTCCGTGCCTGGGCATGATGCCCGTGATTTTGAATTTGCCAAAAAGTTTGACCTGCCCGTGCGGCGCGTTATTAACGATGTTAATGGCAGCGATGCCGGCGCGTACGAGGGTGACGGGCCGATGGTTAATAGTGGGCCCTTTGATGGGGTGATGGCAAAGAGTGAGGGTCATAAGCGGGTGACCGAATATCTTGAGATGCGCCATCTTGCCGAGCGGCAGGTCCGGTACAGTCTACGGGACTGGATATTCTCGCGGCAGCGGTACTGGGGTGAGCCGATTCCTCTTGTTCATTGCGATAAGTGCGGCGTGGTGCCGGTACCAGAGAACCAGTTGCCAGTTATGTTGCCTGATGTTGAGCGGTATGAGCCGACGGGAACGGGTGAGTCGCCCCTTGCCGGTATTGCCGAATGGGTCAACACTACCTGCCCTGCCTGTGGTGGGGCGGCAAAGCGCGAAACGAATACAATGCCCCAGTGGGCCGGTTCGAGCTGGTATTTTTTACGCTATCCACATCCAAAACTTGCCGACAAACCATTTGACCAGAAAGATATGCGTTACTGGCTGCCAGTCGATCTTTATGTGGGGGGCATCGAGCATGCGATCTTGCACCTTTTGTATGCCCGTTTTTATGTAAAAGTTCTCTATGACCTTGGTCATCTGCCATTTGATGAGCCATTCAAACAGCTCTTTAACCAGGGGATGGTCAATAGGTATTCGGAAAAGAGTGGCCTGGTCGAAAAGATGTCGAAGTCCAAGGGCAATGTGGTCAATCCTGACGACATTGTCAAAGAATATGGATCAGACGCCCTGCGGATGTACATGCTCTTTATGGGGCCACCAGAGCTTGACTGCGAGTGGCAGGATACTGGTCTTGAGGGGGTGAAGCGCTTCTTAAACCGCTTCTGGGTCTACATGACGGATCCCAAGACGGTTGTTTCTGCCGAGCAGGAGCCGCTCGAATCACGCCGCCGTGCACACCAACTGTTCAAAACGGTTATTGAGCGGCTCGATCTCTTTAAGCCCAATACGGCTGTTTCTGCTTTCATGGAATGGCTCAATGACGCTATCGCCAATGAACGGACCCTTTCGGCGGAAAATGCTGAGCGGGTGGTTGTGTTGATTTCGGTCATGGCACCGCACATAGCCTGCGAAATGCTTGAAAAACTTTTTAACAAAAAGCTCGAACAGTGCGCCTGGCCAACATTTGATGCGGCGCTTACCCAGCATGAGACTGCAACGATTTCGGTGCAGGTCAGTGGCAAGATGCGTGGGACAATCAATGTTCGCTTTGGTGCGGACCAGAGTGCGGTCGAAGATGCGGCACGCCATGCGGTGGCAAAGTGGCTGGTCGATGGCGAGGTCGAGCGGGTGGTCTTTGTGCCGAACCGGCTGATCAACTTTGTGATGAAGTAGCGCCAGGGGCAAGTATGACACGTCTTTTCAAGTATCTCTTTTTAGC
This sequence comes from uncultured Candidatus Babeliaceae bacterium, assembly GCA_964638315.1. Taxonomy (GTDB): domain Bacteria; phylum Babelota; class Babeliae; order Babelales; family Babelaceae; genus CAZWYO01. Next base: position 21,259 of record CAZWYO010000011.1, read on the forward strand.
ACTATCGCTTACGTGTGCAGTGCAGCCAACCAAGATGTGGGCCATCGAAAACCGGGATATGGCATTTGCTGCAACAGTTGTTTTGCTCCCCTGTCTTGGAGCAATGGCAGGCACCATCGTGGGGGGGTACTGGGGCATTCGTATATTTGGGCCCAAAAGTGATGTGGCGGAGCACGATAATGGTGAGGAGAAGGCTGCAGCAACCGGGACCGTCTCGGTGGCAAGACCCCTCGCGGCTGGGTGGACATTTGGAGGGGTATTGGGCTTTCTCTGCGTCATGAACGTGGGTATGTATCTTGGTGGGGCGGCCGGAGCGGGGCTCGCCTTTGCGAGTGTGGCGGCGTTTCATCTTATCCCGACATGATCAGACACGGCGTGGCTCTGCCGAGCGGGCGGTCTTTCAAGTTTTAGGAGTCGTGACGATGAGTAAAAAAAAATATATCCCTGTAGGCATAGACGATTTTCAAGAGCTTATCGAAGGCAATTACTACTATGTCGACAAGAGCCTTTTTATCAAAGAGTTGCTCGACTCAAAAGCGAAGGTAACGCTACTCCCCCGCCCACGCCGCTTTGGTAAGACGCTCAATTTATCGATGTTGCGTTATTTTTTTGAGAAGACAGAAAAAAGTAATCAACATCTCTTTAACGGTTTGGCAATCGAGAAACATCTTGATTGCATGGAGCATCAGGGCAAATATCCGGTTATTTTTCTCACATTTAAAGATGCAAAAACAGATACATGGGCTTTGTGCTATCGGAGCATGCAAGAAGTAGTCATCAATGAATTTTCACGGCATGACTATATGCTTGAGAGTGACGCATTAACGGCGGTTCAGAAGAAAAACTTTGCTGCAATTTTGGATAAGACTGCTGATGAGACATTGTATCGCAGATCGTTACTCATCTTGTCAGGGTGTCTTGCAAGTTACCATAAACGGCCAACAATTATTCTGGTTGACGAATACGACTCTCCCGTGCATGCGGGCTATCTCAACGGGTACTATAACGAGATTATCAACTTTATGCGTAGTTTTATGGGAGCCGGACTTAAGGGCAATGCCGCACTTCAATGGGGATTGTTGACGGGTATCTTGCGGGTTTCAAAAGAGAGTATCTTTAGCGACATGAATAACCTTCGTGTCTGCACAATAATGTCAGACCATTTTGCAGATAAATTCGGTCTTACCGAAAAAGAAGTTGAACAGGTTTTGCAGGCTTTTGACCTGAAAAATAACATTGCGGAAGTGCGTACCTGGTATGACGGTTACCAGTTTGGGCAATCAAGGGTCTATAACCCATGGTCAATTTTTAATTTTGTTGATGGGGGCGGTACTTTGCAGCCCTACTGGATCAATACAAGCGATAATGCCCTTATTAAAGATCTGCTCAAGCGATGCACGCCTGCAATGAAAGAGGAGCTTGAAGTTATGGTTGCCGGTGGAATTGTCACCAAGCCCATCCAAGAAAACATTGTTATGCCAGATATTGGGAAGAGTGACAATGCGCTCTGGAATTTTTTACTCTTCTGTGGATACTTAACATTTCAAGATTACCGCCGCGAAGGGCGTGCATGGGTGGCTGAGTTACGCGTGCCAAACGAAGAGGTATTGGTGGTATATGAGACATCTTTCCTGAAGTGGTTTTCAGACAGCTCAAGTATTCGTGACTACACCGATATGCTCGAACACCTGGTTGAAGGGCAGCCTGTCCCATTCCAGAAATCGTTCGAACGCTTCTGTCGTGAAACACTCAGTTATTTTGATGTGAAGGGCGACGAGCCCGAACGGTTCTATCATGCGCTGGTTTTGGGGATGCTCGCTAGCCTCTCAAAAACACACGAGGTTCGTTCAAACCGCGAGAGCGGGTATGGTCGCTACGACGTCATGTTGATTCCTAAAGACCGTTCAAAATTTGGCATCATCCTAGAGTTTAAAAGTATCGATGAAGGTACGCTCGAAACGGCAGCAAAAAATGCGCTAAAACAGCTTGAAGAGCAGAATTATGAGACAGAGCTGCGTGCGCTGGGCATAACCAACGTTCTCAAAGTTGGCATTGCGTTTAAAGGCAAAGAGAGCTTAGTTTTGGTAGAGTAATATTATGAACCAATTTACGGATCATGTATTAGTTAGCGGAGGCGTGCCATGGCAGAAGTGGTGATCAAAAAAAAGTATATCCCTGTAGGCATAGACGATTTCCAAGAGCTTATCGAAGGTGGTTATTACTATGTCGACAAGAGCCTTCTCATTAAAGAGCTGCTCGAGGCAAGAGCAAAGGCGACGCTTATTCCTCGTCCGCGCCGTTTTGGCAAGACATTGAACATTTCTATGCTTCACAATTTTTTCGAAAAAACAGAAAATTCGCATCGCCACCTGTTTAATGGTTTGTCTATCGAACAACATTCGGATTGCATGGCTGAACAAGGGAAATATCCGGTTATTTTTCTGACGTTTAAAAACGTTAAGCAGATGTCTTGGGATGTCGCATATGACAAGATAAAATCGGCGATAAGTGCTGAAGTTGCGCGGCATCTGCCTGCCATCCAGTATATCTTAAGCGATGCCGAACGTGCGTATATTAAGCGTCTTATTGATGGCACTGCGACGCAGGGGCAGGTTGAGGACGTACTCACTTATCTGCCCTTATATCTTGAGCGTGCTTATGGGCAGAGGGTTATAATCCTGATCGATGAGTATGATGCCACAATCCATGCGGGTTTTCTGAATGGGTTCTATGACCAGATAATTAGTTTTATGCGGGGTTTTCTGGGTGGTGGATTAAAGGGTAATAATTCGGTAGAATTCTCGGTTGTGACCGGAATCTTACGCGTGTCAAAAGAGAGTATTTTTAGCGGGGTAAATAATCTTCGCGTCTGCACGATAATGTCAGACCATTTTGCAGACAAATTTGGCCTTACCGAGAAAGAAGTTGGGCAGGTTTTGCAGGCTTTTGATCTGAAAAACAACATTGCGGAAGTGTGTGCCTGGTATGACGGTTACCAGTTTGGGCAATCGAGGGTCTACAACCCATGGTCAATTTTTAACCTAGCTGATGCCGGCGGCGCTCTGCAGCCCTACTGGGTAAATACGAGTGATAATTTGCTTATCCAGGATCTAGTTAAACGTGCACCAAATACGCTAAAAGATGAAGTAGAGATTTTGATGCGTGGTGGTACGGTAAAAAAACAGATAAATGAGAATATTACGCTCCCGCAGCTCACGTATGATCAGAGTGTTTTCTGGAACTTTTTACTCTTCTGTGGATATCTGACTTTTCAGAATTATCGTCAAGAGGGGATCTTTCATTTTGCTGACCTTAAAATTCCTAACAACGAGGTGCTGTCGGTCTATCACACGTTTGTGCTCTCGTGGTTTAAAGCACCCGGCATACACGAAGACTATCTTACTATGCTTACCAATCTGATTGATGGCAATGCCGTAGAGTTTAAGCGTCTTTTTGAGTCATTTTCACAAGAGGCGCTCAGCCATTTTGATATCACCGAGAAAGAGCCGGAGCGCTTTTATCATGCATTGACGATCGGGATGTTTGCTGCACTCTATTTCACCCATGATGTACGATCCAATCGAGAAAGTGGTCTGGGGAGGTATGATGTCGTGCTCGCGCCAAAAGATATCACCAAACCGGGGATTATAGTTGAGTTTAAAAAGATTGATAAGAGCTCCAAAAAGAAACTTTTAACGGGTGCAAAAGAAGCTCTCGATCAGATCATGACAAAAAACTATGAAGTGGATCTCCGTGCGCGGGGGATAACAAATATTATTAAACTTGGTATTGCGTTTAAGGGCAAAGAGAGCTTGGTTTTGGTGGGGTGAAAGAGAGCCTGGCCTGCCATACGTAGCTTTAGCGAAGTATGGACGTAGGAAGCGAAGACGGGGCGAAATAGAATATTGATATTACGCGGATTTCTGCTACTTTTTTCTGTAAGGGTGATGGATGTTAATAATCATTCACCTGTTAGAAATTGTTGTTTTATTTTAGAAATATGGTGGACTTCTGTGAAATTTTTAAAAAATCTGATTCTGTCTCTACTGTTACTGGCAAGCGTGGTCCCGTCACAGCTATGTTCTGGTGGTGTTCATATTTATAGATCTATCGGTTATCAAGAAGCGGCGGTTGTTGGTTTTTTGACCACGTTGTTGTGTGGCGTTGCAGGGGGGGCATGTCTCGGTAATCGCTTCCTTGGAGAAGATTCGAAATTTGGACGGTTTTTTGCGCCCGTTCTGGGCGGGGTTGTAGTGCTCCCCTGCGCAGGCATAGCTTCTGCGGGCGCAATTGTGGCGAAAGAGTTTACTGAGGGATCTTTTAGGCGGTTGGCAGCCTACATCCGTAGCCTTAAAAAATCCTCCAAATCTGAATCGGACAAGCGTGCCCCAGTTTCCTTTATATGCGACAAGGGTGAGGCGGTAGCGGTTGTTGGTTTTTTGACCACGCTATTGTGCGGTGTTGCAGGAGGTGCATGTCTTGGTAGTCACTTTCTCGCACAAGATCCGAAGTTTGGACGGTTTGGAGCGCCTGCTTTGGGCGGGGTTGTCGGCGGAATTGTTACGTTCCCTTTTGCTGGTCTGGCTCTTGTGGGGGGCTTCCTGTCTATGGCGGTCTGGTTGTAAATGGTTGTCAGACGTGCTGCGTGTTACGATTGTTGCCAAGGCTGTTCAGGGCATGGCTGCCGCTAGGCTAGAAAGGATCGATGAGCGCAGGATAAACTCCGGTAGGGCGAAGCAGGATATTGATATTATCGCGGATTTCTGGCACTCTGCTTATGAATTGATGTTTGTATGGGGATAAACGACCGTCAATTCGTTGTAAATTATTACCCCAGTTTAAAACCTATAACGTTGGAGTTTTTATGAGGTTTTTTAAAAACATGAGCAAGGCTCTGTTGTTGTCATTCCTGTTTGCCTTTTCAGGCCTTGTGACGCCGTCGCGAGCAGGTGCCGCCGGCATTATCGAATCTGGTCTTGCTGAAACAATCGTCGGGGTGGCGTTAGCTCCGGTCATGGGGTATCTCTATTGGAAAGCATCGAGAGAATATTCTGGGCAATCTCATGTGGCCGAAGCGGCAATACCGCAGCCAGCAGAGACGGGTTGTGTGCTGGTGCCGTTTATTCCTTACATTCTTATCAGTTCAGTCGGTATTATCGCTGGCCGCTGGTTATCGTAGGCAAACGCTTCGAAGTAGGGTTTTGGTGGGGTGAAAATAGCTTTGTCCTAACATGCCATAACATTGCCTTAACAGCCTAACACACCGCATTGACAAGATGGCGGATTTCCGCTACCTTTTATTATAGATTATCAGTTGTAGATGGAGAGGCGATTGCTAATTTCTTGTATTTGTAAATAGTGAAGCATAAAACCTATAAAGTTGGAGTTTTTTTATGAAATTTTTAAAAAGTATGCGTCCAGCACTGCTGCTGTCATGCCTGTTTGCCTTTTCAGGCCTTATGACGCCATCGCGGGTAGAGGCTGGTTTTTGGCGGCGGGTAGAAACATCTGATAGGAAGCCTGTCCCAAAAGGGGAAGCACGGCCAGCAGAAACACGGCCAGCAAATGAGGAGTCTCTTATTTCGCCGTTCGCTTGTTTCGCCTGCACAGGAATTGTTTTAGCTTGTGCAGGCTTTTTGTCAAGTAAGTAAAATTCGAAGGGGTGTGATTAAAAGTGTTACATAAGAACAATATTCTTTAGAAGTTCTCTCTCCACCGCTCATCCCGACGAGAGCCCGCCATAGCCTTGGCGACGGCTGGGGTGTTTTTTCGGAGGGACTTGTCCCGTAGAAAAAATGTATCGAGGGACATGTGCGGTGGAGAGGGTGCATGCGTCTGAAACATTGGCTTTGGCCGTTAAAATGTAGATAGAGATGAGCGGGTGGGGGCAATCGCTTTTACCACCTCGTGTAACACTTTTAATCACACCCAATTCGAAGCAATCTCTCCCATTTTCTGCTATACTGGTTAAAGAATAAATAGCCCTAAGTAACAATGTTTTTTAACCAGTACGGTGAATTATGGCCCTCTTTAAACTCCACGCCCCTTTTCCCCCCGCCGGTGACCAGATCCAGGCGATCGACCTGCTTGCCGCCGCGCGGCCGGGTAAATCGACCCTTCTTGGTGTGACCGGATCGGGTAAGACCTACACAATTGCGCAGGTGATCGCGCAGCAGGAAAAGCCGGTGCTGATCTTGTCGCCCAACAAGACCCTAGCGGCGCAGCTCTACGAAGAGTTTTCCCTCTTTTTCCCCGAGAACAAAGTCTGCTATTTTGTCAGCTACTACGACTACTACCAGCCTGAATCCTACCTGCCTGCGCAGGATATTTATATTCCCAAAGAGACACTGGTTAACACCGAGATTGAACGGCTGCGGGTCGAAGCGACCGCGTCGCTGATCAATCGGCCGGATACGATTGTGGTCGCGTCTGTTTCGTGCATCTATTCGCTCGGCAACCCTGCTGACTACCGCAACTTAGCCTTCTCGGTAAAACGGGGACAGGCCATCTCGCGGGCCGACTTTATCAGACAGCTTATCTTCATCCAGTACACGCGCAATGACATGGAAAAAGCCCCTGGCACCTTCCAGGTCTACGGGTCGGTTATTGAGGTGCAGCTCCCTTACATGCGTGAAAAATTACGGGTCGAGTTTGCGGGGTCGGGTATCGATCAGATCGCGCTCGTGCATCGCCAGACGGGTGCCGTCATGCAGCAGCTTGAAGACACCCTTATCTTCCCGGCAAAGCACTTTGTGACGACTGAAGAAAAGAAGCAGGCTGCAATAGCGGGCATCACGGCCGAGCTTAAAGAATATCTACCAAAAGTTGAAAATCCGCTCTACCGCGAACGTATTAAGATGCGGGTGATGAACGATATCGAGATGATTAGCGAGCGGGGCTACTGCAATGGGATCGAGAACTATTCGGTCTATTTTGATGGGCGTCAGCCAGATCGCCCCCCCTTCTGTCTCTTTGACTTCTTTGGTGACGACCTGCTACTCGTGATCGACGAGTCGCACATCGCCATCCCGCAGCTGCGGGGCATGTATGCGGGGGACCAGGCGCGCAAGTCGGTCCTGATAGATTTTGGATTTAGGCTACCGTCGGCGCGTGACAATCGGCCGCTCAAGTTTAGTGAGATTGAGAAGTATTTTAAAGATGTTATTTTTGTCTCCGCCACGCCCGGTGACTACGAGCTTGCAAAGAGCAGTGTTGTTGCTGAACAGATCATTCGTCCGACCGGTCTTGTCGATCCAGGGATAGAGATCCATGGTCGCGAGGGGCAAATTGAGCATCTGGTAGCCTCTATTAAAGAGACGACAGCCAAAGGCTTTAGGACGCTGGTTACCGTGCTTACCAAAAAGCAGGCGGAAGAGCTTGCGCGCTACCTGCAGGAGCGGAAAATAAAGGTCTGCTACCTGCACCACGATCTCAAGACGCCGCAGCGGACGGAGCTGCTTCACAAATTACGTAATGGGGTCTTCGACTGTCTGGTGGGGGTTAACTTGCTGCGTGAGGGGCTCGATCTGCCAGAAGTGGCGTTGATGGCGATCATGGATGCGGATATGGAGAGCTTTTTACGTGACAAGCGTTCGCTTATCCAGATTATTGGTCGTGCGGCACGTAACAGTGCATCAAAAGTTATCTTTTATGCCGATCGCATGACGCAGTCGATGCGCGGTGCGATTGACGAGACCGACCGGCGTCGCGCCAAACAGATAGCGTACAACGAGGCACATGGGCAGCAGCCCAAGACGGTGTTCAGGGACGTGACCAAGAGCATATCTAAGATGCAAGAGGCGATTGCCGCGGCGCAAAAAGGGCGTCGCAAGCAGCAGCCAGAAGAGGAGCGGCAGCAGGCAGTGCAGGCTGATGCGTCGCAGATTCGTGCACGGATCAGTGAGCTTGAAGAGAAGATGCAGCAGGCCGCAGCAGTGTTTGACTTTGAGCGGGCTATTGAGCTGCGCAAGGAGTGGATGGAGCTGACAAGGGGGCCGCGGGGCTAGCGGGAATTAATTGTCCAATTTCGTACTCATTGGCGTTTCCCATCGGTGTACTATTGCGCCATTTTTTATCGTAAGTTTTAATTCGCAGCAGTGCTTATGGTTTGTCTTTTCTGTTGGCTCGTAACCGAATGACTTATAGTAATTTAAAAGTTTTGAAAACATTTTCTTTTTATCTGGGACGGCGTATAACGCTGATGCGATTTTTCCCGTTTTAAAATTTTCTCTGAGTACATCGATAGTGGTGCGCAGTAGGTGTGCACCGATACCTTGCCGACGATAAAATTCGTTCACCTCTAAAGTGTCCACATAAAAATTTTCTAGGATCGGATAGTAGGAAACCTTTAGCTTAGCAATGTCCTTTTGGTTTTTTTCAAAAAGATTACATTCAAAAACCTGTATATATTCGGTTTTCACATCAATCATTAAAGTCCATTCGCCAAAGGAATCTTCCGTCTTCTCCTCCTTTACTATCTCCTTCTCCTCCATGGATTTCGACAATCCCAATTTGATGGCATCATGCAATTTTTTTGACATCTCTTCTGTCCAGACACAAGGACTCTTTTTATCTTTTTCTGTCGACCTATTTTTTGATGCGTCTCGTAAATCATCTATTATTTTGCCGATCTGGTAACGACAGTTGAATGCCGCAAAAATGCGCGGCGAGATTTCATCTCTTTTGTTTTTAAAGATGTCGCAGTTCTTTTCGTATAGTTCTTTGATTTTGTTGATGTAGGTGATTAATTCTTCGTCCGTGAGTTTTTTTTCTAAGGTTGTTTCATCCAAAATCTTCCAGAGAAAGTCCTTTTCATTCTCAATCTTCTCATTCCCATTCTCCATACAAACAGTCGTTACCGCCTGCAGGGCGGTGAAAAGGGTGAGCGTGAGCAGAAAAGCTTGTCTGATTTTTACTATCTTCATGTCTGGTCCTGACTTTTTTAAGGGCTTCTAAATTACTTATAAAATACTGTTAAAAAGGCTTATATTTGAGCCTTATCTATCTTATAGCATAACATATTTATTCAATTTGTCAAATTTTCTTTACCCCCCAAAAATAGGGGGTAGTTTACACGTTGGGCTGGGGCACGAGGGCGGGCTATTGAGCTACACAAAAGGGGTGGATGGAGCTGACGAGGGGGCGGGGCTAGAGATTAGCTTCTTACCCACATTGAGCACCCCTTAATTAAGGAATTTTGTATATCATCTGGGTTTCGG
>CAZWYO010000012.1:0-29577 GCA_964638315.1 uncultured Candidatus Babeliaceae bacterium
TAAACTTGGGAACTATTTCATGCTGAGGCTATGCGATTTTGTCCGAAGCATTGATATATCTGAGTAAAGGCCCCTGTCTTTTCTAGTGAGCTCTGATATGGGAATATTTTATGATATTCAGCTTCAACGGCATTCAATTTTGTTGTTGCCTTCTCAAGCTCAGCCTCTGTTGCCGCCTTCACCCACATGGTTCCTAGTAGGCAGCCTGCCAGCCCGACAATAAACTTTATTTGATATTTTTTCATACAACACCTTTTTGGAAAATATAGAAGATAACCCATTGCTCAAAAATCCTAGCCAATCCACCATCAAAGTGCAATGAAATTCGGATGTGGTTTTTTTCTGATCCCGCCCCCATTTCCCCCGCCACATTTTGCTGGTAAATCCCCCTGTTTTTTGCTATACTAGTTAAGTTATTTAGTAGAAAAATTGTTGGAAATACGCAGATTTTGGAGGGGCGTTATGGAAAATAGAGATAGCAAAATTAGTACAAAAATAGATACGAAAAAGTTTATTTCGGTTGTCGGTGCGCGCGAGCACAACCTCAAGAACGTGTCGGTCGTGATTCCCAAAGATTCGCTGACCGTCATTACCGGCCCGTCCGGGTCGGGCAAGAGCTCGCTCGCTTTTGATGTCCTGTATGCCGAAGGACAGCGGCGGTATCTTGAGTCGCTTTCGCTCTACGCACGCCAATTTTTGGGCATGCCGCCAAAGGCACAATGTGACCGTATCGAAGGGCTCTGCCCCGCGATTGCAATCGACCAGAAGACTGTCGGTTCTAACCCCCGATCGATGGTCGGGACCATTACTGAGGTCTACGACTACCTGCGCGTGCTCTTTGCGCGGATCGGCATTGTCCACTGTCCTGCCTGTCACATTCCGGTTGAGAGCTGCACGACCGAGTATATTGTTAAAGCAATAGGTGAAAGATTTGCATCATTGACCGTGAGTATCGCGGCACCTATTGCCATCCGGCAGAAGGGCACTTTTGTGCCGGAGCTGACCGCGCTGGTCGAGGCCGGGATCTTTAACTTTGTGATAAACGACAAAAAAGTACGGCTCGATTCCGCTGACGCGTGTGCGCGACTTGGCCTTGAAAAGACAAAAGCGCAGACGATCGATGCAATTATCGACACCATTGAGATCATACCTGGCGATGCCGACGAGAGGTCCCGTCTCTCCGAAGCTGTTGAGCGGGCCTGCGCGCGCGCTGCGGGGGTCTGCAAGGTGCGTGTTGGTACGCAAGAACACCTCTTTTCAACCAAGAGAAACTGTACCCAGTGTGGGCGTTCGGTCGCTGACATGGAGCCGCGCCACTTTTCGTTTAACGCACCGCTTGGTGCGTGTAAGGCCTGTAGTGGCCTTGGAGTGCTTATCGAAGATGACTGGTGGAGCCGCCGTGAGCGGGCCTGCCCCGTCTGCGAAGGCAAACGACTCAATGAACAGGCACTGGCCGTCTATGTTGATGGGCAGTCGATCTACGACATCTGCCAGCTCTCGGTCCGGCATGCGCTTGAGTTTTTTAAAAATATTTCACTCTCTGAGACTGACCGTGCTATTGCTGCCGGCCTGATCGAAGAGATCGTGCATCGTCTCCACTTTCTCAACGATGTTGGGCTCTCCTATTTGACGCTCTGGCGCGAGGCGCGAACGCTTTCGGGCGGAGAGGGGCAGCGGATCAGACTTGCGCGACAGCTTGGTGCGGCGCTTACCGGCGTTCTGTACGTGCTTGACGAGCCGAGTATTGGGCTTCACCAACGGGACAATGACCGGCTGATCGAGACACTAAAACGGCTACGTGATCTTGGCAACAGCGTGGTAGTCGTGGAACACGATATGGATACCATGCGGAGTGCCGACTATCTTATCGATCTGGGGCCGGGCGCCGGGGTGCGTGGTGGCCATGTGGTTGCGGCTGGGACGCCAGCGGAGGTGACCCGTGCTGCGCAGTCGGTCACGGGACAATTTTTATCGGGTGCGCGTTCGATCGTGCGACAGGTGCCCTTACGAAAACCATCTGGGGTTCTGCGGCTTGAGGGTGCTACGGCACATAATTTAAAAAATATAGCAGTCGATATTCCGCTCGGGGTGCTCTGTTGCATCTCAGGGGTATCAGGGTCTGGTAAGAGTTCACTCGTTATGGATGAGCTGGTACCAGCGGTCCAGAATGTGCTTGAACCACGTGCGCGGATGGGTGGCACCGGACGCGTGCAGGGGTGCGAGCAGCTGCGCTCGCTGGTGGTGGTCGACCAGAGCCCCATTGGGCGGACGCCCCGTTCAAATCCTGCGACCTACACGGGGGTCTTTGATGAGATTCGGGCACTCTTTGCGTCGTTGCCGGAGAGCAATGCGCGTGGGTATGCGGTGGGGCGGTTTAGCTTTAATGCGCGTGGCGGACGGTGCGAAACCTGCCAGGGTGATGGGGTGCTGACGATTGAGATGCACTTTCTGCCCGATGTGACTGTTCCCTGCCGTGCATGTGAGGGTAAGCGTTTTAATGCACAGACGCTCGAGATCACCTATCGGGGCAAGACGATTGCTGATGTGCTCGATATGACGGTCGATGAGGCACTCGAGTTTTTTGCGCATCACAAAAATATACAAAAAAAGTTGGCGTTGCTCGCTGAGGTTGGGCTTGGGTATGTGGGCCTTGGCCAGCCGGCGACGACGCTTTCGGGCGGCGAAGCCCAGCGGATCAAGCTTGTTTATGAGCTTGCAAAGCGGGGGAATAGGACGTTGTACATTCTTGACGAACCGACGACGGGGCTCCATTCATGCGACTGCGAAAAGTTGCTTGAGGTGCTTAATCGTCTCGTTGATAAGGGGAATTCGGTGTTGGTGATCGAACATAATCTGGACGTTCTCAAGACGGCAGATTATCTTATAGATTTAGGACCGGAGGGTGGTGATGAAGGGGGTGTGGTTGTTGCGCGCGGCACGCCAGAGGCGGTTGCTGCATGTGTACAGAGCCACACCGGTCGTTATTTAAAACAGGTATTGTCATAATCAATGCACACAGTGGTGTGCGGGGGAACTTCTCGTGAAACGTATGTTAATGGGATTGTGTTTAGGAACAGTTATTCTTTCTGGCAGCATGATGGGGTCTGGCACAGAACAGCAACCAGTTACGCAGGAGACTGCGCTGCAGGAGCTTGGGTTGCGTCCGGTAGCTGAGGCTAACATTGCTAAGGGTAAAGCTGACGTAGAATCGTCCATTCGATTTTTTAATGCCGTGCGGTATGCGTGTGGAGCCGCGCTTCTTGGAGTGGTGGGATACACGCTCTATAATGGGTATGTTGGTATGAAGTCCCGTTCTTCTGATGCGCGTTTTGATGCGCTTGAAGCAGACATGAAACGCGTGCTTAAACAGGCACCAGGTGAGACTGAGCAGAAGAACTGGACAGATAGCATCTGTTCGTTTGGTAAGAGTATCTTCACCGGTCTGCCTACCCAAGTTGCCACGAGTATTGTTTCGGGAGCCACTCTTGGCTTTATGTCTGCTAAGCTTCCAATGTCGGAGTTTGCAAAATCTGAACCGTCGTTTGGCTGGTTCTTGACCCACAAGACCGGATTTGCTTCTGGGTGCGGTCTGTTGATTATCTACTACCAACAACAAGCTGTCCATGATGCCTTCTGTGTCGAGACTACGCGCCTTGTTGGGGATGTTGAGAAGATTCTTGGCTATGTCGACTACCAGATCTCACAGATCAAAAAGAGCTCTTCGATGGCAGCAAAAGTACTTGCAAGCAGACGCGCACAGCTTGTCGGCATGACAAATAAGCTTGTTGATCTGGTCGCACAAAAACAGTATGAAGAGATGGTTGGCGCGGTACAGCTGCTCAATGGTTTTGTTCACGAAGGTCTGACTGCCGGCATACTGGAGTAAGGCGGTATATTACGTGAATTTTTTTTATGTTTAAAATGTAACCAAATCCGCACACCCTGAGCTTGTCGAAGGGTTTAAATGTGCGGAGTAATTCGACAAATATATGTACGATCCGCACGGGAGACCCTTCGACAAGCTCAGGGTGTGCGGATCTTTGGGGCATACGTGAAATTTTGTAATTGGTATGGGTGATTTATCATGACGACGACGCCGCTGCTGCTGCAGTATTTTGCGGTTAAAGAGCAGTTTTCTGATGCGCTGGTCCTTTTCCAGGTCGGCGACTTTTATGAACTGTTTTTTGACGATGCACGGACGGCGTCGTCGTTTCTTGGTATCACGCTGACAAAGCGGGGTACGCACGAGGGTAAGCCGGTCCCCCTCTGCGGTGTACCGGTCCATGCGCTCGACCACTACCTGGTCAAACTGGTGCGTGGCGGCTTTCGGGTCGTCTTGTGTGACCAGAGCGAACCTGCTCGTGCAGGCAAACTGGTGGAACGGCAGGTGCGGCAAGTTCTGACACCCGGCACGTTGACCGACATGCGCATGCTCGACGAAAAGTCGGCTTCGTACTGTGCTACGCTCTATCCTGCCAACGATCTCTGTGGTTGCGCGTTTATCGAAATTCTCACCGGACAGATCTTTGTCACCGTCATGCCGCTTGACGATCGCGTGTTGCTCGAATCTGAGCTGCGCCGCTTTTCGCCCGACGAGGTGCTGGTACCCGATACCAAATCGGGTGAAACACTTGAACAGAACGTGCGGCGTCTCTCGTTTGTGACGGCCAAATTTGCTACTGGTGGTACCGCTGCTGGTGACAGTGAAGTTACCGGATTTGAAACATGGCTCTCACAGCTGCCATCAACCTCGCTCGATCTCGTGCGGCGGTCAGAAGCGGTTATGTCGGCCTTGCGGCTCCTGTACGCTTACTTACAAAAAAATCAGACTCGTGCTCTCGATGCCTGTTCAGGGCTCTTTTTTTATGCAGCCGACGACTATCTGATGCTCGATGGTGCTACGCAGCGCAATCTTGAGCTTGTCAAAAACTTACAAGACGGGTCGTCTGACCATACCCTTTTTTCGATTCTTGATCGTGCGGTAACGCCGATGGGATCGCGCATGATTAAAAAGTGGCTCGTCCGTCCGCTCGTGCGACGCCAGCAGATCATGGCCCGCCACGAAGCGGTTGGTCTGCTCTATCGGGACTTTCGGGTGCACGAAGAGCTCTCTGCGCTCCTGCGCGATGTGGGAGATTTTGAGCGGGTTGTTGGCCGGATTGTGCTTCGGCGCGCGCAGCTCTACGACTATCAGGCGCTCACCCGTTCGCTCGAGAGCGTCCACCGGGTCCGTAATTTTTTGGCGCCCCATGCCCAGGCAGGGCTCATGGCCCGCTTGTATGAGGCCATGGCAGATTTTGAGCCCCTGCGACGTTTTCTGGTTTCGGCGATAAATCTTGATCAAGAGGTTGAAGGCACGATTGCCGTTGGCTACGCGGTTGAGCTTGACCGGGTGCGCCACTTGGCACATGAGGGGACTGCGGCCATTGCCCAGTTTGAGCAGGAAGAAAGGGCGCGGACGGGTATTACATCGTTAAAAGTTAAATATAATAGGGTGCAGGGCTACGCAATCGAGGTTACTAAAGCCAATCTGGGGGCCGTGCCAGCAGACTACGTACGGCTCACTACGCTCGTGGGCGGCGAGCGCTTCACCGTCCAGCGGTTAAAAGATCTTGAGTATGCGCTTGTGCGTGCGCAGCGTGAGGCGGGCGAGATTGAGGAGCGGCTCTTTGCCCAGGTCTGCGTCGATGTTGAGCAGTGGGCCGGGGCTCTGCGTCGTGCGGCGCAGGCGCTTGCACAGTGCGATGCGCTTGTTGGGCTCACGCGTGCGGCCTATGAGTTTGGGTTTGTCTGCCCGGTTATGTCGGATGATGACCAACAGCAGATTGTTATAAAAGACGGACGACACCCCGTTGTTGCCGCGGCGCTTGGGAGCGATTTTGTGCCGAACGATACCCATCTTGGTGGTGAGACACGGACCTGGATCATTACCGGGCCGAACATGGGGGGCAAGTCCACCTATTTGCGCCAGGTTGCGCTTATTTCGGTGATGGCCCAGGCAGGAAGCTGGGTGCCTGCATCGGCGGCGCTGTTGCCCATTTTTGATCGTATTTTTACGCGCATCGGGGCATCGGACAATGTAGCGGCGGGCAAAAGCACTTTTTTGGTTGAGATGGAGGAGACGGCACTTATCTGTAACCGTTCAACTGCCAAAAGTCTGGTTATTCTGGACGAAGTGGGGAGAGGAACGAGCACCTATGATGGGCTTGCGATCGCGCAGGCGGTGGTCGAGTACCTGCATACGGCGGTGCGGCCCTGTGCGCTCTTTGCTACCCACTTTCATGAGCTGACCGCGCTTGCAAAAAATGGTTCTGGAATTTTGGCGTATCATGCCGCGAGCCGGTGGACGCCTGATGGAATTATCCTGCTCCACAAGATTGTGCCGGGATGTGCGGATGGGAGCTTTGGTATTGAGGTTGCCAAGCAGGTCGATCTGCCCGCGCAGGTCTTGCAGCGGGCGCAGATGCTGGTTGAAAAATTTGGGGCAAAATCCGAAAGTTAATTGGACAAGTTACGAAAGGTTTTTTTAATGGTAACCGCCGAAATTCTTGAAGAGGTCAAGCGCCGCTTAGTGGGCGTTTATGACCCATTGGCCATATATGTTTTTGGCTCATACGCATGGGGGCATCCAACAGAAGATAGCGATCTGGACCTCTTGATTGTGGTTGAGCGTTTCGATGAGAAGACCTACCGCCGCCCAAGCCCCGGGCAACGGGCCCTGTTTGGACTGGGGATCGCCAAAGATCTGATTGTCTGCACCAAAGACGAGTTTGAGCGTTCGGCGCGGGATGTGACGACATTGTGTCATAGGGTAGAGAAAGATGGAGAGCTTCTCTATGCAAAACCGTGTTGATTATTGGCTCGTTGGCTTGGTAGGATCCTCTCTACTCAAGCGCTATTTTCCCCCAGAATTTTTTTCAATAATAGTGCGCAGCGGCACCCCCTGTGCGATGGCTTCAGCTACCCATAATCCAACACTGTGGTGTGCATCCCTGAATGGTACCCCTTGTAAAACCAGAGCCTCCACTGCGGCAGTTGCATCAAGATAGCCAGAGGTTGCACGTTTGCGCATTTCGTCGACATTGAATTGCAGACTTTCAAGGAACGGCGGCAGTATTTCGAGACAAGCGACCAGTGTGTTGACCGTATCAAAAAGCCCCTCTTTGTCCTCTTGTAGGTCTTTGTTATACGCCATTGGCAGGCCCTTCATGACCGTTAATATTCCCATCAAGTGACCGAATACACGTCCGCTTTTCCCACGGATAAGTTCTAGCAGATCGGGGTTCTTTTTGTTTGGCATGAGCGATGAACCGGTAGAAAAGGCATCATCTAGTTTTATAAAGTTGAACTCTTGTGTTGCCCATATAATCAGGTCTTCGCACAGGCGTGAGAGATGGACCATGGTAATAGATGCGATGCTGCAGATTTCTATTACATAGTCCCTATCGCTTACCGCGTCGAGGGTGTTTTCGATGATCCCACTAAAACCTAATTGATTTGCGACACTTTTCCGATCCAATGGCAGACTGGTTCCTGCGAGCGCTCCGGCGCCAAGGGGAGAAAAATTCATGCGTGCATGGCAGTCGCGTAGACGGCTCATATCACGTTCAAACATAGCAACATACGCGCCGAAATAGTTGCCCAAAGCAATAGGCTGAGCCTGTTGCAGGTGCGTATAACCGGGCATGATTGCAGCCATATTCTTTTGGCTAAGCGAGCTGAGCGTTGTTGTTAAGTGGGCGATTAGCTTTTCAAGTTTGGCACAGGCATCCCTGCTGTAGAGCCTCAAATCAAGCGCTACTTGATCGTTTCTGCTCCGGCCGGTATGCAATTTTTTCCCCGTGTCCCCAATTTTTTTAATGAGAAGCTGCTCGACGAGCATATGGATGTCCTCACACGAGTCATCGAGCGTGTGCGCCCGCTCAGCAAGTTCATGCTGAATCTCGTCAAGTGCTCGACAGATCATCTGTGTCTCATCCGGCGTCAGTAGCCCCTGGGCACCGAGCATAGTGGCGTGTGCTTTGCTGCCCAAAATATCATAGGTGTACAGAACATAATCAAAGGGGAGCGAAGCATTAAATATAACCATTCGTGGATCGGTGGTCTTTTTAAAGCGACCGCCCCATGTCTTATTTTCCATTAGTTTTGCCTTCGAATTCTCCCTTGTGGACGGTCGCATAAACCGTTGCTGGCAGGGCATAGAGGTTAATAAAACCTTCGGCGTCGGCCTGATTATACACGGTATCTTTTTCAAACGTTGCAAGTGCGGCATTGTGCAGGCTAAATGGTGATGTCATGCTCAGCGGAATACTATTCCCCTTAAAGAGTTTTAGCAAGACCGTGCCGGTAACATACCGCTGACTAACATCAATATACGCATCGAGAGCCTCTCTCTGTGCAGAAAACCACCTGCCCTCATAGACGAGCGTGGCATACAGCTGTTTGAGCGTCTGTTTAAAGTGTAGTACTTCTCTGTCGAGACAGAGTGATTCGAGCATCTGATGGGCTTTATAAAGGACCGCGGCGGCGGGAGCTTCATAAACGCCTCTGATCTTCATGCCCACAAGACGATTTTCCACCATGTCTACGACCCCGATACCATGCCTGCCGGCGATCTGGTTTAGGCTGGTCAGTAACTGTATGGGGTCCATTTTTTCACCATTGAGTGAGACGGGCACCCCCTGCTCAAAGCCAATCGAGACTTTTCCCGATTGGTCAGGTGTCTGCTCAAGCGGGGTTGTGATGAGCAACAGGTCGTCTGGTCTTTCTTGCGAAGGGTCCTCCAAGATGCCCCCCTCATGTGAGGTATACCAGATGTTCTGGTCACGGGAATAGGGGGCCTTAGGTGTTACGGGGACATCAACACCGTGTCGCTGGGCATAGGCTATCGCATCTTGACGTGACCTGATCTCCCAGTGGCGCCAGGGGGCGATAATATGCAATGCGGGTGCGAGCGCTTTTATTGTATATTCAAAACGTACCTGATCGTTTCCCTTGCCGGTTGCCCCATGAGCAACGGCGTCTGCCTGCTCTTGTACGGCTATTTCAACAAGCTTCTGTGCGATAAGTGGCCGCGAAATAGTTCCAAGGACATACTGGTCTTCATAGAGAGCACCGGTTTTGACAAGCCTCCAGAGACACTGGGTGATAAATTCTTCACGGACGTCTACCACAAAAGCTCTGGTGGCGCCGCTTTTAAGGGCCTTGTTTTTTATGTAGTCGAGATTTTCGGATTGGCCGAGGTTCACGGTAACGGCAATAATTTCTGCCTCACGATAATTATTCTTAAGCCAGGGGATCATAACCGATGTGTCCAATCCACCAGAGTAAGCTAATACTATCCTTTTGCATTTTTTCGCCATTTTTCTATTCCTTAATAATAGTTTTTTAAAAAGTTAATTGGGTCTTGCAGCTCTTTGGTAGTAACATCTAAAACAATTGTGCCAGCCCGTATAATTACCATGCGGTCTGCTATTTTTGTTAGAAAATCGAGATCGTGCGACGCAATGATCATGGTAACGCCGCCATTCCGTACCGATTCAAGGAGTGATACGACATCCGTTGTGGTTGCAATATCAAGGCCGGAGGTCGGCTCATCGCAGAGAAGAATTTCTGGTTGCATCATTAGGCTTCTCGCTAGGGCAACACGCTGTTTTTGCCCGCCAGAAAGTTCATGCGGGTAGGCAGCTGATTTGTCTGCAATGCCCAAATTTTTGAGCATGTGTGTCGCCCGCTCCTGATAATCCGATGCTTTGTCATGAAGCGCGGGCGCATAGATTAAATTTTGGAGTACCGTCATATGGGGAAAGAGCTGAAACTCTTGGAACATAAAACCGGCGTTGCCATTGCATTTTATGGAGCCTGTATCAATCTGCTCTAATCCTTGTATGCATCTGAGCAGTGTTGATTTGCCGCTGCCCGAGGGCCCAGCAAGGCCGACTATGCTGTTTTTCTGTATCGATAGGCTGACGTCGTTGAGTACGGCGTTATCACCTATTTTTTTGTAAACGTGATCAATTTTTATCATGGTTGTTTCCTTGTCAGGCTATTTTTGTGTTCTATTTTTTTCCCGATATATTCAATCAGAAGTACAAGCCCATAATAGTAACAACCCGCCATGCAGAGTGGGATAAAATAGGTGAACTGTTCAGCGGCGAGTACTTGTGACCTCCGCATGATATCCATGCCGCCAATTGTTGCTATGAGCGCCGTCTCTTTTAAGAGTGCTATAACTTCGTTTACCATGGCTGGTAAAACATTTCGTATAACTTGCGGGAGGATGATGTCCTTCCACATAAAAAAGGTGGGGATCTGTAACGTCTTTGCAGCTTCAAATTGCCCTTGCGGGACATGTTCGATGCCAGCCCTTAGAATTTCGGCAGTATATGCCGCACTATTCAGGCCGAAGGCTACTATTCCCGCTACGATGATACCAAGCTTAATCCCGATAAGTGAAGGGGTAGCAAAGTAGAGGAGCCCAAGCTGCAGAAGGAGGGGCGTACCACGCAAAACAGAGACCAGCCCGTTGATAAAGAGACTGGCTACGCCCTTGTATCGTAGTATCGCGAATACCGTTCCCAGTATCAGGCCTATTGTTATCCCACCCACCAGGAGCTGTATGGTGGTCGTAAGTCCTGTCCCTATAAAGAGGAGGGACGAGATTAGTTTTTCCATAGGTTATCTCCCAACCATTTTTGCTCTAATTTTTTTAGCGCACCTTTTGTTCTTAAAGACTGCAAGGCTTTATCTAAAGCATCGAGCAGGGGCGAACCCTTTTTGAAAGCCACCCCATATCCAGTATCAGATTGTGCAATAATCGTGTAGTCCAGCATGCCATTTTGTTGACAAAATGCAGTGGCCTGCACGCCGTCAACAAGAGCAACGTCCACATGCCCGGCTTTGAGCGCTTCTATTACTTGGTTGTTGGTATCCATTAGGAGCAAATTGCCGGTAGGGACATTTTTTTTGAGCCACATTTCCATAGTTGTTCCAAGCTGGCAGGCTATATTTTTCCCTACGAAACCCGAACTGTCTGCTATGGGTCTGTCTTTTTTAAATACCGCCGCCAGACTTTCGGTGTAATAAGTGTCTGAGAAGTCAAAGTTTTTCTGACGTTCCTCACTGACCGCTATCGTTGAAATAGCGGCATCAACCGATCCATGCTGAAGTGCGGGCAAAATGCCACTAAACTGCATATTTTCAAATTTCGCTTCCTTGCCCATCTCTTTGGCGAGCATCTCTGCGAGTTCAATATCAAATCCCATAATTTTGTCGTCTTTGTAGTATTCAAAAGGGGGATAATCGGCAGACAAAGCAAATGTGATCGTTTTATTCGACCCACCCCTGTTGCACCCACTCAATAGCAGTATTATCGAAGCAAACGCGCCCACCATATATTTTTTCATGTCTCTGCTCCTAAAAAGCTTTGATTGTATATTCAAATAATATCCACTTTTTGATTATATTAAAGTTTTGTTGCCATGTCAAATAAAAATGGATATAATTTCAAATAACGTGACTTTGTATTCGTTTTAGGGGTATGTGATGTCGAGCGATACGGTTTTAGATGGACACATTTTGAATATTGTGCAAAATAACGATGTTCACGAGCAGGGTGACCTGCAGGAGCTTTTAAAAGAACGGGGGTATGACATACCCCAGGCGACGCTGTCCCGGCGCCTAAAAAAGCTTAAGATAGCTAAGGTTTCTGGTGTTTATAAGGTAATCGATTTTAACCAGCCGAATCTGCCCCTTATTCTGAATATGCAGGCTGCAGAGTCTGGTCTTATTGTGCTGCATACACATCCAGGGCAAGCGAGCAGTTTAGCATACTATATTGACCGAAAATATGTCGATTATACGGTTAAAAAAATAGGGGGGGTAGGAATTTTAGGCACCATTGCTGGCGATGATACGGTCCTTTTGGTTGTTCGGAGCCGGGCGGATGTTGAAAACGTTTTGGCGGAGTTGTACAAAGCATTCCCGTATGTGGCGGTGTCTTAGGAGAGTTTGAGCGTTGACGGCGCGCGACATGACGACGTTGTGCCACAAGATAGAGAAAGATGGAGAGCTTCTCTATGCAAAATAGTGTTGACTATTGGCTCGTTGGCTTGGTAGGATTCCACTGGCTGGCAATCTGTTTTATGGGAGTGTGAGAGGGTAGTCTACGTGAAGAAAATTTTTATATTGGTTGTTACAATGGTTGCTGTTTTGGCGGTGGCGAGCCGCGGAGTGCAGGATACCGATGGTAGCGTTATCAAACTTGCTCAATCTCTCGAACAGCTGTCTGCTGACAATTTTATAGAGCTGCTCGGTGCGGCGATAGGTAAAGAGCATCTGCACCTGCTTGATGCAGATCGGAATATTTATCGGATAGACGTGCCGCAGGCCACAATAGCAAAAGCCATAGATTGGGCAACCTATTTCTTTTGGGATGGGTACATATTACGTGACTTGCTCATGAGCGATCTTGCTGAGGCCAGCGCGAAGTATGCGCGGCTGATGGATAAAAAAGAATTTGATTTATTTGCACATGATGTCGAAGACATGTTTAATGCCTACGACATAATACAGCAGGGAGGCGAAAATCTTACCACTATCCTAAGCGATAAGGGGCCGTCATTCTCGCAATCACCGAGCAACGTAGTATTTAAGCTTTTTTCTGATTTGATTTACATCAAACTCATAGAGCCCACGATTTTTGAGCCGCTCGAAAAATATGCTGCGTTGAAAGATTTCGATC
Organism: uncultured Candidatus Babeliaceae bacterium; assembly: GCA_964638315.1. GTDB lineage: Bacteria > Babelota > Babeliae > Babelales > Babelaceae > CAZWYO01. The sequence continues at coordinate 12,743 of CAZWYO010000012.1, forward strand.
CTATGATGAGCGGTGTTGCAGGGTTTAACGTAGAGCCTGCTAAAAAGCTGGGCGAAGTCTTTGGGACCGGCATTCGTGGTTCCTATGAGTACATGTTTGAAAACAAGAATGAGCACTACGTACTCTTCTATGTCTACCGCTATCGCGACACGCTCTATGGTTTTTACGTTGATTCACTCGATAACGCGAGTTGGGACGATGGCAAGACGGCGGCAATAGCACAAAAAATTATGGATGATTGGCGCGTGGAGCAAAAAAAGCGGGTGAGCTAAAAAAGAGTGGCGACATTGCTGCCGCCACTGTGAAAATTCAATGTGGGATAAGTTGGTTAGTAGTCTGTTTAGATGGTCCCAGCTGGTGCAAAATCATCGTCAACATCGTTTCTGATACAAAAAGATGAGACGGTTTCTTTTGGTCCAAATATTCTTTTATACCAAGGTTGATTTTCAAAGGTGAGCGTGACTTGGTATTGTGGCGTGCCACTGAACTTGGCTCGCAGCCAGCTCCAGCTTGGGAAGAATGAACCAACCAAACGGGGGAGCAGCGCGATGATCTGGTCGACTGATTTAAAATCCTCCCGACGGTTCCACTTATCATCCTCACAAGACACTCTTACGCAGTTGCTTATGATATGCCGCGACAGTATCCATCCACCTTTTACGTCGTTGTCCTTGAGGATTTTCGTGACAGCGGCTACATCAGCTGTGGGTTTTGTTGTCACATGGCGTGTACCAAAAGCCGGCGTGCACGACGCCACCGTCATGCAGATAACCATATATTTTAAAAATTTCATTTTCTTGTCCATCTCAAAACAATTAACGTATCAACTCGTTTTATTGTGCCATAAACCCGCATCTATTTCAATTCTCTCACATCTTCTCCGGACTGCTCACCCCAAGAGGTTTATGGTAGTGGGCCGGTATAAAGCGGCATGTTGCGCCAAGACGTCAAATTTTTCAGCTCATCTGGTTTGCCCAGTTTGATGTCGATATAGTCTGGTTTTTTGTAGTCAATGTGTTCGAATATTTTGATGCCGACCAGAGAGAAAATTTTGGAGATACACCCCTGCTCAATCGGCCCACAGACCGCAAGGTGGTATTGTTCACCATCCTGTAGGTCTTGTAGATGCCCTTCCAGGATCTCTTTGGCGACACGGTGGAATTTGTCCTTCTTTTCTGAGTAGGCAAAGGGTATGGTAAGCCAATTGCGAAAACTAAAGAAGTCCTGACACATCGCATTATCATTCTCGGAGATGCCTTTGTCATTCAGATATGCAATCAAGCTCTCTTTCTTGTCAAAATAATGTTCTTCGCATCCTACTGCAGGGGCCTGCATTTTGCAGTTGATGGCGACGGGTAATAGTGCCAACAGGAACAGTCCACATTTTATCATTTTCATAGATTAACCTTTCATAAACGTACGATATTAAAGTAATACTTATCCAATTGTGTCCAATAACCCTCAATCCGTCAATTCTCTCACATCTTCTCCGGACTGCTCACCCCAAGCAGTTTCAGGCAGAGGCCGAAGGTGTTGCGTAGCAGGATGATGAGCGCCATGCGACGTCTGCTCTGCGTTGGGTTAGCGCTGTCTATCACCCGGTTGGCTGCGTAGAAGCTGTGGAAGGTGTGCGCAAGATCGAGGACATAGTAGGTCAGCAGGTGCGCCTGGTAGTTGCGGCTGATGTTTGATAGCAATTCGCGCAGCGCGCAGATTTTGCGCAGGAGCATGAGTTCGGCTGCGTCAAAGTCGTGTAGATCGACGGCTGAGATATCTTTCAGGTCAGCGCTGTCTGCCGCCTTTTCGAGGATGCTTGAGGTGCGGACATACGCATACTGGATGTAGTAGACGGGGTTCTCTTCGGTCTTCTGCAGCGCGAGCGTCACATCAAATTCGAGGTGCGCATCGGGCTTGCGGTTGAGGTAGAAGAAGCGTGCGACGTCGGCACCAACGATATCGATAATGCCTTCGAGCGAGACGATCCGCCCGGCCCGTTTTGAGAGGCGGACGACTTCGCCATCCTCTTTGATGGTGACGAGTTGGTAGAGTATGACGTCAAGATCTTCCGGATTGTACCCAAATGCCTGCATGGCACCCTTGAGGCGGACGACATAGCCGTGATGGTCCTGGCCCAGCACGAAAATAAGTTTTTGTGCGCCACGCTCAAGCTTGTTGAGCAGGTATGCAAGATCTGCGGCAACGTAGGTGAGCTCGCCGTTGGCGCGACGGACCACCCGGTCCTTGTCATCGCCAAATGCCGTGGTGCGGAACCAGAGCGCCCCCTCTTGCTCAAATAGGTGCCCCCGTTCTTGAAGTTTTGCGATCGCCCGTTCGATGGCGCCGCTTTCGTGGAGTGCGGTCTCAGAAAACCAGACATCAAAGTCGATGCCATAGCGCTTGAGCGTCGCTTGCTGCTCGGCAAGTAGCTGTTCTTTTGCGTATTGTGCAAAAAAAGTGTCATTGCTGGCTGCAAGTGCGGCTTCGATAGCTGTTCGGTCTGTGGCGATCAGTGCTTTTGCAAGCTCAATCAGATACGCACCATGGTATGCATCTTCGGGCAGATGTGCGGCGAGTCCCAGCTGCTGCTGGCACCGTGTCTTGAATGAAAAACCGAGTGTGGTGATCTGTTTGCCGGCGTCATTGATATAAAATTCTTTGGTGACGGGATTGCCGATAAAGCGTAAGACGGTGCCCACAACATCGCCAATAATGCCGCCGCGGCCGTGCCCCAGGTGGAGCGGGCCGGTCGGGTTGGCGCTCACAAATTCGATCGAATAGTTGAATTTTGGTTGTTCGTCGGTGAGCTTGAAAAAGGGCTCAAAATCTGCAAAGAGCTGCTGCGCAAGCAGTGCCCAGGCGCTGTCGGTCAGAGTGATGTTGATGAATCCGGGACCCGCGACGGCGCATGAGGCGACGAAGGGGTGGGAAAAGACATCGATGATCTCTTGAGCGACGACACGGGGTGCTTTTTGGAGCACGGGAGCCAAGATCATGGCGACGTTTGTCGAAAAATCGCCAAAGCCGGCTTTTCGCGGATCGTCGTTGAGTGTGACGCTGATGTTTTTGGTAGTGGCGTTCTGCTGAGCAAACAGGGCCGTTGACTGTTCGAGAAATGCGCGGCGGACGGTATCTAGTGGGTTCATGGTTACATTTTTCCTGACTAAATTTTTCTGGGTTGAACTTTTTGCTTCGTACACCCTGAGCATACCACAAAAATCCCGTCGCAGCTGCCGTAAAGTTAAACTTTGAAGGCATATCGGTTGTTTGATCTGGGAGTACCACAAACACAGATCGAACGTAATGACTGCGACGGGAAAAGTATAAAATAGTGGCGAATTTTTGAGCAAAATTATTGTTGATACTATACTAGTAGTATAGATATTTGGCGGAAGTTTGCAAGGTTTTTACCCTATGAAGTGTGCAGTTTTACTCTCAGGTGGTGTGGACAGTTCTGTTGCCCTCGCCCTTCTCAAGGCCCAGGGCGTCGATGTCACCGCTTTTTACCTTAAAATCTGGCTCGAAGATGAGCTCTCGTTTTTGGGGGATTGTCCCTGGCAGGAGGATCTTGCTTTTGTGCGCGCTGTCTGTGAGCAGCAGGGCGTCCCCTTTGAGGTGGTGCCGCTGCAGCGTGCCTATTGGGACCGGGTTGTGTCGCACACCATTGCCGAGATCAGCGCCGGGCGCACACCTAACCCCGATATTCTTTGCAATCAGCGGGTAAAGTTTGGGGCTTTTTTTGATGTGATTGGCGCCAATTTTGACCGCGTTGCCACAGGCCACTATGCGCGTGTGGGTGAGTGGGATGGGCTCACGCATCTACTCATGTCGCCTGACCCGATCAAAGATCAGACCTACTTTCTATCGTTCTTGTCGCAAGAGCAACTTTCGCGGGCCCTCTTCCCGATCGGGGAATTTCAGAAAGGACAGGTGCGTGCGCTTGCAGAGCAGTTTGATCTGCCAAGCAAGACGCGGAAAGACAGCCAGGGGATCTGTTTTTTGGGAAAAATATCTTTCAATGATTTTATCAAGTACCATCTTGGCGAGCGGCCGGGAGATCTGGTTGAATATGAGACGGGTAAAAAGGTTGGTGACCACCAGGGTTTCTGGTTCTATACGATTGGCCAGCGGCAGGGGATTGGTCTTTCGGGCGGACCATGGTATGTGGTGGCGAAGAACATCGACGACAATACCGTCTTTATTTCACGCAGCTACTATGCTCTCGATAAAGAGCGAAATAGCTGCGTTGTCGGGGGGTGCAACTGGATTACTGGTCAGGTTCCAGTTGATGAACCAGTGCAGGTCAAGCTGCGACATGGACCACGCCGGTATGACGCGCTTTTGACGGCCTGTGGCCACGATAGCTACCAAGTTCAGTTGCTTGATGAGAACAACCACGGTATTGCGACGGGGCAGTATGCTGTTGTCTATCGTGGTGATGAGTGTCTGGGCGGTGGGGTCATAGAATCGACCCGGTCGTGCGAGCATAGCCAATAGTCTCCTTTCCTGGTAACCTGAAAAACGTTTTACAATAGTAATGTCAGTAATGTCTGTATTGATCCTATCGCGCGAAAGTTTCATATGTGGTTGACATTTTCGACGTTTTTAACGTTGCTTCGCATCGGCCTTATCCCATTTTTAGTGCATGCAATTATCTACCAGCAGTGGCTGGTTGCGGCGGCGCTCTTTTTCCTTGCGGCGGTTACCGATGTTCTTGATGGGTACCTCGCGCGGCTCTGGGGGCAAGAGACCGATTTTGGGGCTTGCTTAGACCCGGTTGCAGACAAGTTACTTATCATATCCTGTTATGCAACCCTGGTCTTTTTCCCCGTCTCTGACCTGCCTTTGCCGTTGTGGTTCTTGGTGGTGGTCCTGGTAAAAGAGTTGATTCTGCTTATCGGAGCTTTTTATTTTGCCATCGTTAAGGGAGTGGTTCGGATTCGCCCAACTTATCTGGGTAAGTTAACAATGGTTGTACAGAGTGCGTTGGTTATCTGGCTGTTGCTCTGTTCGATTTTTGACTGGATGCCAATAAAAACTTTCCATATCTTTCTCGATGTTGCCATCTTCTTTGTTTTAGCGTCACTGGCCCAGTATGGCTACTGTGCGTTTGATGCGACACGGCAGCGACGGGGCTACTATGAGTAGATTCCTGCTTCTGTTGGTGGTTGGTACGTGCTGCCAAACGGTGATATACGCTGCGACACCAGTTGATGAATTTACGGTAGAAGCTCCCGTAGTAAAAAAGAGTGAAGTAGGTGGTGACCGGCGGCGATACACGCAGGTGCGGGATGATCTTCTCGAGCTTCTTGCCCAGACGATGGAATCTTCGGCGGCGCTTATTGGACAGCTTGCCGACCTACAGATAACGCTCTGCGGCGATAGTGATCTTGCGCGCGAGACGAGCCTGCTTGTTAAGCGTCTTGCCCAGCTTGAGAGCGAGATCTGTCGTACCATGCGCAAGATAGCTGAAGGGGTATCGGGCATGTCGTGCAAACGGCTCAAAAGTGTGGAGAAAAAATTTAAACCGATGCCCGCAATTTTAAAAAATGGTGAAGTCACCTTCGGTGAAAAAAAACTTGAAAAAACGGGGAAAAACAACGAAACTAGTAGAGAAAAATTGAGAGCAGATGTAAAACGAATGAGTCAAGATCTGAGTATCTTGATAGGTACAATGCAGTAAGAACTGATACAGGGAGCCAAACATGGCTGGATATAATCGCGTTATCATTGTGGGCAATCTTACCCGTGACCCAGAGTTGCGGCAGTTGCAATCGGGCGCCAATGTGTGCCGTCTAAATCTAGCATCCAATCGGCAGTACAAAGACCGGCAGACCGGAGCGGTGACCCAAGAGGTCTGTTTTGTCGATGTCGACGTTTGGGGCGCACAAGCCGATTCGTGCAAACAGTATCTGCAAAAGGGGCGTTCTATTCTTGTGGAAGGCCGCTTGAAGCTTGATAGCTGGAAGGATGCCGAAGGACAAGCGCGGAGCAAACATTCGATCGTTGCTAATACGGTCCAGTTTCTCTTTGGCGCTGATCAACCTGCTGCTGAGACAGAGACGGAATCTGCGGCGGCGCCGGCGCCTCGTGCAGGTGCAGGAACCAGGTCTAAAAAACTTGATCAGGCTCCGTTTGACGAAGAGATGCCATTTTAAGTTATAGTGCGAATAAGTTAAACAGTGACAAAAAACGATGTCAAAAACCCGCACACCCTGAGCTTGTCCCTTCGACTGGCTCAGGGTGTGCGGATCTTATATGAGCCAATTTTTTGCTTGGCCTCGTACCATTTTGTCGCTGTTTAGAATATACGACCTATAGGTATCTGTTAGTTTAAACGTTAGTTTTTTCTGGTCGTGTCTGTTGAGATACGGCCAGATTTTTTTGGTTATCACCAGACATCAAAGAAAATCTTCGCATCGCGCAAGTTTTTAGGCATGCCCACATAGACCTGTTTACCTGTGCGCTTCGTGTTGTCTGCCAACAGCTTTTTCCTCAAATTTGCCTGAATCCCATATGGTGCGAAGGCAGTGAAAAGAGACCGTAAATAGGCGTTATTGTCGAAGATCCACTGGTTTTTTTGCTCGTTTAGTGCGTCGATAAGCGGTGATTTTTTGCTGTTATTTTTTAAGTATTTTTTGTTGAGTATTTCTGGTCCGAAAAGCTGCTGCTGTACGCAGAGCGTGAGCAGGTTCCGAAAACTTATTTCTGCTTTTTTATTGAGCGCCCGGATGCAGAATGAGGTGAGAAGTGTGCTTTTTCTACCATATTTTATGGGATATTTTTTTGTATGTTTGTCCAAGAATTGTTCATAATCATGCGACAAATTCATCCGTTGATACTCGGCATTGATGAGTGCTATGAGATGTATGAGCGGCCCGGGGGGGCACAGGACAACTGATAGGCTTTTCATGCATATATATGTGAAGCTTTGGGAGTGCTGTTTGTCCGGTTTTGGCCACAGCGCACCATTTTTCTGCTGGGCGGCTATCTCTTTGAGCAGGGGTACGGCCCCAAAAAAACTGGCCATAAATTCAATTGCCACCCAGTCGAGCTGCGGCTGCTGTCCCAAGATCAGGTAGAGGGCTTTTTCTCTGAGTTTTTTTATCGCCGCTTCGTCATCTCCGCGAGTACTTTTAAGCACATCTTCGGGTATGCATGTCGGCCGTTGTGGTTCTTTGGTCAGGGCGTAAATAAGGGGTTGTTGGGGGTTGACCTTTGGCAGAAGGCGCTGCAGCGCGTAGAGGTTGCCGTAATCTATCGCGCAGTTCACATAGACATTGCCTTCAGCTTTAGAGACATGAATATTGGCACCATTTTTAAGCATGAGGTCGAACTGTTCGTCGTTATTGCTATATATTGCTTCCAAGAGTTTTAGGACCTCTGGGCTCTTTTCTGTAAGCATGCAGCTGGCCGTGCAATTTGATAAAAAAAGAGTGGAAAATACCAGTAATACGTACTGTTTTTTCATCGTGGTACCCTGATTAGTTGGTTAGAAAAGATCAATGTACGTTCCATTCTCCCATGGATGCCTGTGGCGTACAAGGCCCCCCACCTCCACCCCCCATACCCGCCCGCCAACTTTTGCGGCAAATTATGCCAAAATAAAGCCTGCGCAAATTCGCCCCCATTTAACCTTTATTGACAATTTGTATAAAAATCTGTCATGGTGAAAGTGGGTGGGTGCCCGATGTAACTGTGAAGGGCGTTGTATGAATAGAAGCTATGTAATAATGGTCTTGTGCCTTTTCTTTTTTTTGATGGGTGCATGTGATAGGGGTGGTGTGCATGTGGCGCCACGCGGTGAGGAGTTTGGTCTACTGATTGCGGAACGATTTGTCCAGATAGGGACCCGTTTGGGAAGCACTTGGGATGTCCTTGGTCTATTGCGATCGATTACGATCCAGCCACAACATCGTGCGCGTTTTTTGCGAGGTGTTGTCGACGATACAATTGTTGTGCTTGAAGAGGTTGCGAAGTTGTCGGCGTATTGTGAGGTTGGTGGTGGTACATGTCGCCGTTTTTTAGAGCGGTTTGAAGATGTTGGCGATCGTTTTTCTGGCGTGACTGAGGAGTTTCAGGCTGTTTGCACCCCACAGTGTGGTGGTGAAGAACAGGTTCTGGAGGCGCTTATACAGCGCGCGGCCCGCATCTTTAGCGACTGCTGGTCTCGAGTCCTAAAAATAGATGCCACAGCGAAAGCCAACGAGTGAATAGCCTGCGATGGTACGGCCATTGAGCACGCGGTCATAGAAAAATTCGAGCCATGGAAGGTGCGGGTGTCGCTCGCGTGCGGCGTCAAATGAGACGGAGATGTGGAGCGTGTGCATAGACCAGTGGCAGATGGATGGGTACCAGATAAGGGGTGTGTTTGACTGTTCGCTGTATGAGTAGCCTATGTTGGCAGAAAAACCGCGCATAAAATGGTCAGCTTTGAGGTACCAGCAGATATTTTTTTGGAAGCCTGGGCAGGGGTTGAAGAAGAGTATGGCATCGGCTTCGAGCCCCATGGTGAGCCAATCGAAGATGCCTATGTTTGCAATGCCCTTGAGAGGGATGCCGGCGCTCGCGCTGCCGATATTGTGTGGCGATGGGAATGTAAGACCCGTTTCTACTGAAAAATCGATAAAATCTATCCGTGGGTGTGAAAGGATACTTCCCGTCGCGCCGACCGTGAATGTTATGGGCCCTGCAGTGTGGCATTCGAGTGGTCTTTCTGCTTCCCTGCTCTGGCTTATGCGGACAAGAGGCAGGAACATGGTGACAAAACCGTGTTTGATGGGGTTGCATCCCAAGAAAAAAGCGGTCTGCGTGAGGTGGAGATTGTTAAAATTGCTGGGACGATGGGGACAGGTGCTCTTGGTAGTGCCACATATGCGCATATCAATGGAGCAGAGCTCTTGTTTGTCTAGGCGCGGTTCTCCGGGAAATGTGCGCGCATGGTAGGGAGTGGTTACTTCGATGAATCCGTTTGCGGGCAGCGCAAAAAAAAGAAAATAGACGAGTTTTTTTGTGCTGGTTTGCCGGAATAAAGACTCTCGGTCAAGCCCTGTTTTTTTTGCCATTTGAAGCGCTTTTGCGGTACACTAAAAAAGATAGACAGGAAAATGTTACTAAAAATAGAAGGATTGGTGAACTGGTATGGACGAAACAAATAAGAATGGTTGCATACAAAACGGTATGGATGGTACTGAAGAGCTTGATCAGTGCCGCGTTCGGCTGGCGAAGGCCGAGGAGCAGATAAAATATCTCTACGCTGATTTTGAGAACTACCGACGCAACACCGAAAAAGATCGGGCTATCTGGGTTCAGAGCGCACAGACGCGTGTTTTTACTGACTTGCTTACTATTGTTGATAATTTTGATCGGGCGATTGCTGAGCTTACGCGTGCTCCGCTTACCGATGCAGAGCGTGTGCGCTTTCAGGGGTTTGAACTTATTTATAAAGAGGTGGTGGCGCTGCTGAGCCGTTATGGAGTGACTGAAGTCCCCGTGAACATCCCCTTTGATCCCGAAAAGCATGAGGCATTGGTGCAGGTTGAAGTGCCAGACAGAGCAAGTGGCCAGATTGTTGATGTGCTCCAGAAGGGATATGCGCTCAAAGATACGATCTTGCGCCCTGCAAAAGTGAGTGTTGCCAAGTAGCCACGGTTTTCGCAGAATTTAATAGGCACTTTTTTTATTATTGTGTATCATTATCTGCATGGTCTGCTGTAACAAGCGAGTATACTTGTATAAAATATTGATCCAGAGAGCTTGATGATAATGTTGAATAAAGTGCGGGTACGGTTACTCTTTTTTGCTATTTTTGTTTACGCTCCGAATGCGCTGTGTTGCGTGAACCAAAATAAAACGGGTTTTTTTTTGCCACCACTATTTTCTAGTGGAGCCTTTTTTTCAGATAACGCTTATGTGAGGGGAGGAGTCGATAGACTTATCCAGTTACTTAATGGTAATGACAGTAGCGTGGTGTGCCAGAAGTCGTTGTTTTTTGAGCTGCTTGCGTCTTGTTCCCCGATGGTACTGATGCTCTGTCAGCATGGTATTGTGCATCGTTTTACGCAGGCGCACAATGTGGATGCTTTTGAGTTATATGAGATGCGTGAGCTCTGCCGCCTGCTTGTTGAGAAGGGGTGCGGGTTTGCTCTCTTTAAAATTTTTTCTCAGTTATCTTTCTCATGTATCAGAGCATTACTCTGTGATGCGTTCAGTAATGAGGATTATGCCTTTCATCAGGTGATGCTAACGGTATGGCCCACTAAGAAGGTGTCTGCTGGAGGCACAAAGGGTAAGATATGTCCATTACGCATGGGTGATGTTCCTGGCGCGTTAGAGATGCTTATTCGTAACGAATCACCTTTACATTTTTGTCACGAGCGGCAGTCTGCTGATAATCCTGTGCCGGTACGCTTAGCGCGGCAAAAGCTCGTGGAAATGATCTCTAAGTTATTGTTTCATCCAGGATTGCGTTGGTATGGGTACGATGTTAATGGGCTTTTGCAGGGCGTTGCGTGCTTTTCCATTAAAAACGATGTCGCCACTATTCATGCTATTGTGTCTGATAGTTTGGCCGAGGATGCCGATAAGATCGATGATCCCATCAAACAAAAGCTTCTTACACATATCGTTGCAGATGTTAAAAAACGGAAGGGCGTAAAAATTGTCGCAATAATGCCAATGATACCTGATATTGCTGCGCATCAGAGCTATATCAGTAATGGATTTGCGATTTCGGGGTGTAACTCGAAAACATTACGGTTGCTGATGACTCGTAAGGTAATTTAAAAATTCAGTTTAGAATTTTTTGCCCAAATCTAGCTTCTGCTCAACAATTTTAACTTCACGTAAGTATTTTTTTCTGTTATGCTGTTTCAGTAATATAAAACAATATAACGATAGCGGTTGTGCATTTTAAGCAGCAACTAAATAGTGTAGTACCGAAAAGGAAAATTTACGCATCTAAGATCCGCACACCCTGAGCTTGTCGAAGGGTTTTTCGAGTGCGGAATATATGTAAAATTTTCCGAAGTAACAACATATTTAGACCCTTCGACAAGCTCAGGGTGTGCGGCCTAAAAATGTAACGGTGATATCGAATCAGTAATCGTACCGGTATTCTTACTGGTAATCTTAATGGGGGCATTATGAAGAAGAAATTACTACTACTAACTCTTGTTTTTGGGCTTTTGCAGCCGTTTGCTGCAGGTGCAGGTTTATCTCCTGATGATGGGGACAATAACCATGATCAGCCAGGCTTAGAAATTCAATTTGAGCAGAACGGGGTAACAAATCGTATTTTTATCCCACTGCCAATTCTGTATGCTATCCTGCAGATGCGCGCGTTGCAAAATAGATTGGCTGAGCAGCGGGAGCAGCAGCAGAGGCAGCAACGACAGCATCCTGAGGAGCAGGAGCTAGAAGACGACGGAGAGCCTTCGCGCTTCAAACCCGTAAAAAATGTTACGACAAAATTTTCTGATGTTGGTGGGGCCCATGCGGCCAAGCGCGAGTTGCAGGAGATTGTCGATTTTCTCAAGCATCCAGAAAAATATAGAGAGATAGGCGACGTAAAGGTCCCCCATGGGATTATGTTGAATGGTGCGCCTGGTAATGGTAAAACGCTTCTTGCACGGGCCGTCGCAGGTGAGGCGGAGGTGCCATTTTTCAGCGTGAAGGGATCTGAGTTTATTGAGCTCTATGTTGGTAATGGGGCAAAGACTGTACGTGAGCTATTTGAGGCGGCACGTAAATATGACCGTTGTATCATATTTATTGATGAGATCGACTCTATCGGCGCCAAGCGTACGGGCGAATCCAATGGCGGCGGCCATGAGTATGCGCAGACGCTTAACCAACTACTTACCGAGATGGATGGGTTTGAAAAGACCAATATCATCGTTATGGCGGCGACCAATAGGCTCGATATGCTCGATGAGGCACTTATTCGCCCAGGACGCTTTGATCGTATTGTTGAAGTACCCAATCCTGATGCCGTCGGCCGTAAAGAGATTTTAACCGCCTGTCTGCGCAAGATAAAATGCGCTTCAGATATTAACGTTAATATGCTTGCCTGTTGTACGTCAGGGTTTAGTGGTGCCCAACTTGCAAATCTGGTCAACGAAGCTGCACTCCATGCGGTTGCGCAGGAGAAAAAAGTAGTTGATATGCAGGATTTTGATGTAGCACAGGATAAAATTGTGATGGGGAATGCTAACGACACACTCGCGCGAACCCCAGCCGATCTTAAAAAGACGGCATATCACGAAGCCGGACATGCTCTGGTAACCCTCTTAATGCCCGATGTCACCGACCCGCTTTACAAAGTCACGATTGAATCACGCGGCGCAGCCCTCGGGTTTGCGGCGACCATGCCAGATGGCGATCGCTCTTCGTACAGCAAGGATGAACTTGAGGCACGCATGATGACGGCTCTCGCAGGACGTGTGGGAGAAGAAATTTGCACTGGTAAGCAGTTTGTGGGTGTCTCACAAGATCTGAAGTATGCAACGGGAATTGCACATGACATGGTCTGCAAATACGGCATGTCGGATCTCGGTCTGGTGGCCTGCTCAGACAAAAAAGATAGCGAAAAAATAGACAACGAAGTGCGCAAAATTATCAACGAGTGCGAGACAAAGACACGGGAGCTTATTGGTAATAACCGCGACAAACTCGATAGACTCGCACAAGAACTGCTCAAGAAGAAGACGTTGACGGCAGAGGAGATTTATCGCCTGCTCAACATCACCCCGCGTGTTCTCAATAAGATTGGGAAGTAGGGCGAAGTATGCAAATAAAAAAACTAATCTGTCTAACAGCGCTTATGGCCTTCGGCCACCTCTATGCGCGTGATACCCAACTGGTGCGCACGATGTCCGTTTTTAGGAAGGTGCTTGGGAGAGGACCTACCGTTGTCCTTGTCTATGCCCTCAACCCAGATGAGCTCACTGAGACCAAACTTCCCGATGGTACGTCTGCTCACACCCCGGCATGGCATGCTGTCGATAGTGCTGATGATATGATTAGCGGGCTCCCAGGCGAAAATGACCATGGTGAAGCGATCAATAGTATTAGGGTTAATCTAGTGCGCAGAGATCTTGGTAGGTTGCGTCGCAAGTACGACATCACGGGCACATCAATGCTCTTGTTTATGAATAGCGAATTGGTCGGCAAACCGATACCTGTCGGTCCCGATTTTAATCTTTCGAAATTCACCACTTCTGACTCCTGGCTTAAATTCAAAAGCACACGGTCCGCGGGCCCAACTTTTGCCAAAAGGTGTAGGTGGATAGTTGGCGGGGTGGCGTCAGAATGGTTGGCTGTGGGATTGCTTAATATGGGAGCGGTGAACCTCGCGTTTTTTAGCTGGGGATTTTTTAGCGGGGGGGTAGGAGTTGCAATTGGGTGCGGTATTGGTGCCGTGACTGCTGGCGTATATGGTATGTATCGCATTTATCATGGGCTCAAATGGTGGTAAGCAGTGGTAAATTTATGCCAGTTTTTGGTAGAGACATGTGGAGAACACGTAAAGTGAATATAAAAAAACAGATTTTTGCTGTGGTACTGACACTCGGCTTGTCAGGATCTTCACAGGTACACGCGGCTACCGATTGGTATCGTGTGGCGCGGGTTGGGGGGCGGATTGGCTGCTTTACGGGTGGCGTCGGGTGTGTTACGGCAACGCTCGCGCTCTGCGTTTTCGGAATCGTTCTTGCAGATTTTGGACGTAGTGCGCGCAAAGTTGCTTGCGACCAAGAAGCTGATTTAAAAACAACAAAAAATGCTTTAGCAGTGGCTCATGTGGGCGTCGACTGTGTGGCGTCTGGTTTCTGTGTATTGGCTTACGTCGGTGCCTTTGGCATGTTTGCGGGGGCTGTTTCAACCGCCATGCTTTCGGTGCCGCTCTTTTATTTTGCGCTCAGAAAATAGGTGTAAAAAGTTTTTTTTAATTATGGGGTTTATATGAAGATGCGCATAGTTACTTTAGTCGTTGCCCTTATGCTGGGTATGGCGGCGCCAGCACAGGCCATGACTCAGAAGACAGCCGATAAGGTATATCGGCTTGTGTCTAGCACGGCTCAGATGGGGCTCTATTTCTGGCTTGCTAAGATTTGTTGCCCCGTTCGACGTAGCCAGCAGAACCCGAATGACACCACCAACGAGGAGAAAGCGAAGAAGAGAGAACAATCTGCGCCGGATCCTTTCTCTGCATGGCTGTGTCTTGGTTTTGCCGTGGCTGGCGTTATTATGGCGCATGCAACCTTGAAGGCCGCGCTTGATCTGTGTGTGACCGACTAAGGGCGCGATTGGCAAGTTTTCGAGCCGTTGCAGGATTTAGTTCTTGCGGCGGCTAATTTTTTTACTAAAACCCTACTTCGCTAAAGCTACGAAGGGCAGGCACCTACTTCGCTAAAGCTACGAAGGGCAGGCACCTACTTCGCTAAAGCTACGAAGGGCAGGCACCTACTTCGCCAAGGCTACGAAGGGCAGGCCAGACCCTTTTTTTACCAAAACCAGGTTTTTCTTACCTTCAAAGGCTATGCCAAATTTAATAATGTTCGTGATCCCCCGCGCCCGCATTGTCGCCTCGTATTGCCGATCCTCAATCTGCTTGAGCGCAGATTTCGCACAAGATTGAAGGGTCTCTTTTTTGGCTTTATTAACCACTTTAAATTCAATGACAATTCCCGGTTTTGTGGCGTCATGCGGGAAGAGTGATACGTCATACCGACCAAATCCGCTTTCGCGGTTTGAGACCACTTCGTGGGTATCGCGTAAACTTGCAAGCATGCCAAGTACCAGCCCGTGATAAAACTTTTCTGGGTTCTTTTCTTCGATATCAAAGACACTCAATGTTTGCAGGGCAAAGTCGCCAAAGCGTTCCTGGAAGTTTTCCACCTGACCGTCAACCAGACTCTGTAGCATCGACTGATACTGTTGTGTTGTGCCGGAAGTTTCGAACCACGAGAGGATCTGGGTATTGTAAATGGTTGATACTTCAGTATTGGGGATCTTGAGATCTGCGACCTTGGGCATATCTTCACGTACGTTTTGTCGGTAGTTTTCGAATGTTAGGTACCCGCTCATAAGCAGGATGCTCCATGATGCGCGCTCGTTGGTCATGATTTCAGACATGACGACGTTTTCGTCGAGCTCTTTGGTAACGGGTTTACCCTGCAGCAGCTGCTCAAAATTTTCTTTAATACCCGTTGGCCCGTGTTGCAAAACCTTTTTGAGTAGTGCGTTGTCGCTGGTATTGATCCAATATGGTTCGTAAATACCCCTTTTGGCAAAATTAACGATTGACCATGGATTGTAAATTTTATGATCGCCGCTCTGGTAACCATCATACCAGGTTCGTACTCTGGCCATCTGCCCTTTGATGCCAAAATATTCAAACATTTCTGCCACCTCCTCTTCGAGGAGCCCGAATTTGTCAGTATATGTGTTACCAAGTAGTGTGTTCACTTCAAGGTTGTTGAGCCCGCTAAAGATACTCTCTTTTGCGACACGCAAAATGCCAGTTAAAACGCCAAATTCGAGGTTTGAATTGTCTTTGAGTCCGCCGGACAAAAAACTACGCATGAAGTTCACGATATGTTTGTAATAGTTATGCTCAACGGCAGCATGGATTGGTGCATCATATTCGTCGATAAGCAGCATTGGTCGTTTGCCATAGACACGATGTAAGTAAGCGGTGAGATCTTTGAGCGCCGCAGTATAAAAAATATCCTCAGCAGCCATTTCTCTTACTTCAACAAATTTTCTCTGTTCAAAAGAGGTGAGTTTCCCACTCTCGAGAAGATCCTTGTGTCGTGTGAATTCTTCAGCTATCAGTTTTTTTATTGCTGTGTGACAAGATGCCCAGTCCATCTCCTTCACATCCTTGAATGTTAAAAAGATAACGGGATATTGGTCCTGTTTTGCCATGCATTCGGGATGTTGGGCAATTTTGAGGTTGTCAAAAAGCTGCCTTTGTGATATTTTCGTTTTCTCAAAAAACGTGTGGATCATCGACATGTTGACGGTTTTACCAAAACGACGCGGGCGGGGCAATAGGGTGACTTTTGCGCCGGAATCAAGAAGCTCTTTTATTAAGAGACTTTTGTCGACGAAATAGTAGTTTTCTGCTATCAATTCAGCAAAATTATGTACACCTATCGGTAATTTTTTCCGGTCCATGGGAGATCCTTTTGTGTCTGAGAAACAGGTCTATTTCTAGATTACCCGTAAATTTAAAAAGAGACACTTCCCCAAACTTCACCACATTCCCTCCCACTCCATTCCACATCTCCCGTCTTTCCAGCCCCGTCCACATACAATTCCTGCTTGACATTTTGTGGTGGGGGGGTAAAATGAGAAAGTGCTTTATTGAGGGGTATTTTTTTAAATACTGATTCAATAGAATACAGATTATAGTTATGATGCTAATCTCAAATATATATTTATTGGAGTTATTTATGAACATGTTTATCAAAACAGGACTTCCTCAGAACTAAATTAAGCATAGCGTGAAATCTGATTCAGAGCGCATAATCTATCCATTAGTGATTTGAAATCCATCTCTCGAAGAGCTCTAAAAGCATCTTCTGCGCTATCGAGTCGTCTAGAAACCCTCTCCAATTCAATAAATGCGTAGGCCAAGAGGACGGCCGCGACATGATTGCATTGTTTTATAAAGCTTGTTGACGCACAGGACTTCCTCAAATGCTTGAAAGATTCGAACTAGACGGGAAATCCCATAAACTCCGCTCGCCCTGAGGAGCCCTTCGAAGCTCGTAGAGCGAAGTAGGGCGTCTCGAAGGGTTCTTGCGCCCATGTTTACTATTGAAAACTTC
>CAZWYO010000013.1:0-28483 GCA_964638315.1 uncultured Candidatus Babeliaceae bacterium
AAGACGAAAGTACGTTCAAATCGGATCTTTGAATGGAACTGAGGAAGTCCTGAAATAAGGCGCTCTACTGCTGCGGGTTTGGGGTGAAGTAGAGACTGGATTGTCGCTCGATATTTTTCAGCTCACCATACGCCTCGAGCAGCGGCTTGTAAGATTCGGCTTTAAGATATATCTTGCGCGAAAAGACATTCTTGACCTTGTGGACCGGCGGCTGTGCTGGCCCCAGTATGGTAAGTTCCCCAAATTTTTCTTTCAAAAACGCAACGCAGGCGAGTGCGTCTGTTTGCACCACCGTCTCATCTTCATGTTTGAGTTCAAGCTCGACAAACCTTACGTACGGCGGGTAGCTGAGCGATTGGCGATACTCGAGCTCGTACGCCAAAAATTCTGGATACGTGACCTCGTTTAAAAATCTAAAGAGTTGATGGTCGACCAATGTCTGGATAATCACCAGACTTTCAGGTGACTGTCTGCCCGCACGGCCCGCCACCTGCAGGAGCTGTTGGAGTGTCGCTTCTGCGGCGTTATAAAAGGGTATGGTCAGATTTACATCTGCCCACAAAACACCCACCAGCGTGACGCCAGGGAAGTGGTACCCCTTGGTAATCGTCTGCGTCCCGACGAGGATATCGATCTCACGCCGCGTGAACTGACCGATTGTTTCACTCCATTGCTTTTTGTTAATTGTGGCATCAAGGTCTGCGCGGGCGATACGCGCCTGGGGGAATTTTTTCGTCAAGATCGACACGACCTGCTGGGTGCCTATCCCCTTTTTGAGAAGCTTTGCTTTTGGGCTACATTTTGTGTTGGGGCACGCAGACGGTTCGGGCTCCTGGTGCCCGCAGTAGTGGCACCTGAGGGTCTTGTTGTCATGGAGCGTCAGGCTGACCGAACAGTTTTTGCAGGTGAAGACAAACCCACACTCTGCGCACTGCACAAAAAAACTGAACCCACGACGGTTGAGATAAATAATGATCTGCTCACGTTTTGCAAGGGTCTTTCGGATTGCTTCTTCAAGTGGGGTGCTTAGCCAGAACGACGATCGTTTTGCTTCGTCGTTACGTATGTTAACCATCTTGATTGTTGGAAAGCTCCCACCAAAGCGTTGAGTGAGTGAACAGAGGCGCCATCCACGCGTTTGCGTGCACCACCAGGACGTGAGGGCCGGTGTGGCCGATCCGAGAACGATGGGGATCTGCGCACGCTGCGCGCGCATGATGGCAGCTTCTTTGGTGTTGATTTTTGGATGTTTTTTTTCTTGGTAGCCTGACTCGTGTTCCTCATCGACAACGATCAACCCAAGTTCTGGTATTGGTAAAAAGATTGGTTGGTGCACGCCGATAATCAGAACCGGCTTTCCCGCAGTCAGCATCCGCCAGAGCTGCTTTTTCTCCGGCGCGCTGGTTGCAGAGTGAAAGCAAAAAATTGGCATAGTTGTCGGTAGGGTCTTGCGCAGTAGTGCGGTAAACTGGACCGCCAGTGATACTTCAGGGGTGAGCAGCAGGGCGCTCTTGCCCTGTTCGAGGGTGTGGATGAACAGCTTTTTGTAGACCTCAGTCTTGCCCGATCCAGTTACGCCATGCAGCAGCGTTGCGCGAAAGAGATCTTGATCGATGTCAGGAATAATCTCTGCGACTATCTTTTCCTGCTCGGGTGTCAGCTGAATTTTTTTGTAGAGAGGAACCGATGATTGAAAGTAAGACTCTGTACCCTCTTTGCTGGTTTTTAAACAGGTGCGCAGCCGTTGGTAAAAAACGAACGGATCGATGGCATAGTGGTGCGCGAGCGCCTGAATAAAATAGCCGTAAGTGGGATCGTTGGGGAATGGTTCGCGTTGTGCCAGGGCACGAATTTCAAATTTTTCGTCGCTGGATCGTTCGTTAATCAGTTCGATTACGAGGGCCTTTTCGAGTCGGTTATGAAAGGGGACGGTGACAAGACTGCCGCAGAGCGTCTCGTTGTTCCAGTCTTCTGGGACTGTGTAGGTGAAGGTTTTGTGACAGCCGTTAAGGAGTCGGATACGCGCAAACATGCTTTGCAAACTCCCGTATCAACATCGCATGCTCAGCCGGAGATGTGCCCTCGAGCGCGAGCGGATGAAAAGTATTGTGGGTATTTCGTTCCATGTTGTGCAGATACGCGCGATCATAATGGTCAAGAAGAATGGCCAGAACTTGTTCTGTTCTGCTCTGATCGATTAACTCGAGAACCCTTTTTGTTGCCTCACTTCCCAGCCGCTGCTCCATTTTTATCACACAGGTCTTAAAATCTTTACCAAAATCTTCCCCAACAAAACAGCCATATTCTTGCATGAGCCGTTTTGCGCGATATTCTTGTGGCAGGTCGATATGGATCACCGGTGCCCGAGCCATGGGCGCAACAAGTTCGTGTGGGACCTGCACCTCCCCAAGGCGCACACCCTCGTGCTCGAACCAGACAGGCCGTGATGGGTCGTAGCTGACAAGTCGCGATAGGCATTCGATTATAAACTGTTCTTGGGTAGGTTGTGGCATCTGCCCGAGTGAACCGAGCGCTGAGCCGCGATGGCATGCGAGCATTTCGAGATCGATCACCTGTTCACCCAATTTTTTGAGCTCCGCCAAGATAGCTGTTTTGCCCGATCCGGTCTTGCCGCCCAGCAGAATAATGCGCGTAAAATCTCCCGTGCGTGTGCGTAAAAATTCTTTGTAGGCTTTAAATCCGCCCGCCATCAGGTGGATGGTGTAGCCAGCAAAATCGAGGAGCATAGCTATGCTCCTGCTTCGCATCCCGCCGCGGGCGCAATAGAGCACCAGCTCCTTGCCGACCACGTACTTTTGCGTTTCATCTATCAGCGCAGTTATATGGGGGGCTACCAGCTCGAAGCCCTTGCGTACGGCCAGTTCGCGCCCAACCTGTTTGTAGATTGTGCCCACAATTGCCCGCTCCTCATCAGAAAAGAGAGGGACGCTGACGGCGCCGGGAATGTGGCCGTGAGCATATTCTGCTGGTGCACGCACGTCGACGATCGGCAGGTGCCGCAGTTTTTCGTGGTAGTCGCGCGGCGAGAGGGACTTAATCATCGTTTCGGGCACTGCTGCCGTTGCCACAGCTAATGTTGGCGGGGTATTTGTTGGGATCTTCTGTGTTGTTTGCCAAGTACTTAGTTTCTGTATTTTGCGAGTTATTTGCATGGCGTAGATCTTCAAGTAGTCCGGATAATTGGTTATTTAAATCGTCGGTAAAGTTATCGAGATTTTTGACCTGAGCGTACGTAAAATTTCTCAACTCATTCTCAAAATCTTTCATTTGCTTAAGAATGACTTTGGCATCTTTTACATAGAGCTTGCTAGCATCGTTCCTTCCCTTTTGGTATGCAAAAAATATCAAAAAGGGTATCGAGCTACAAAGCGCAACAATGGTGTCATTTTTGGCATCGCGAAAAAAGTTTTTGCATGCCTCACCTGTTATAAACGATGCATGGCCAGTTTGCGATGTTACCATGCCGGAAAGCATGCATACAACCAAGCTTGTTTTCATAAAATTCATCTATATTACCTTTCTTTGTGCGTTATTAAAACTAAAAATTACAGATCGATGTGCAGGGAGATTTCGGCATACTCATAGGGAAGCCTTACGCAGCCGCACTCGAGATCTTCGAGCTCCCGCAACTCACGCCGCAGGCGTTCTAAATCGCTCTGCTCACGTCGCCAATCTGCATACGCCAGTTCACGCTCGCGTGCGAGCTCTGCACGCATACGAGCTTCTTCCGCCTCCCTAAGACGGCGTTGCGCCTCCATGAGTTCGCGCTGGCGCTGTGCGCGTAATTTTTCAAGTTTTTCGTGGTGGTACTGTGCGCTCTCAAGTACGTGTCTATACGCATCAGTGAGTTTATCTAACTTTAATTCTGCCTTGTTAAGAAGCTCCCGGTCGCAACAGTCGAGGTCAAAACAACTTCTTAGGTTGTTGATGGCCGATATAAGTTCGCTTTTCGCGTGCTCCAGATCGTCGAGTAGCGCGTGGTAAGGATACGTTTCGTAACGCTTGAGTTCGGGCGCACGGTGGCGGACGATGTCGTACAGAATGAAGTAGCAGCGGTGCGATTGCAGCTGGTCATTTGTCTCATGTAGCCGCTGTTGAAGGGGTTGCGCGTTGCGCAGAGCGTCTTTCCCTTCGCGGTATATGTCGTGCCGACTGTCTTGCTGGCGCCACTCATCGATTTTCCCTCTGAGGCTCGAAATAGCGTTATCGAAATTTATTACATCGTTATCAAAATCACGTATCAGTTTTTTGACTGAGCAGTAATTTTCGGAGAGGCTGCGCGCGAGCGACTTTTTGTCGCTGCTGCAGAGCACACTGTCCATGAGTGACCGGTATTGCCGCGAAAGTTGCTCTGTCGAGCCGGAAACCGCAGTAACATAGCTATGATTCCACGATGAGGAGATGCTCTGGCTGGCATGATGCACGGCGGTACCAGCGAGCGCTACGCCAGTGCCAATAACGGCTCCGGTAACGATTGCTTCTGCCCAGCCCCAGCCGTCATCACCTTTCGCATGCAGCTGTGGTGAAGAGAGAGCAGGCAGGGTGACGAGCAGTATGGCTGCTAAAATTCTACGGTTCATAAGGCTATCCTTTCCCCTTAAGGGGTGTTAAAATCCTTTATATAGTACCATATCTGCAGTTTTTAGCTTCAAAAAGATTCTTGTTCACGGCTCCAATGTTACTTCGATTTTTTCCCATACTTTTTTGCAGGTTTTGGTATAACCGCTTCTAGTTTTGCCGTTGTCAACGAATCGTGCTTTCTGAGCTCTGCTTCAATTTCTTCTATCGTTGGCAAACTGCTCCTGAGGTTTTTGGGCAGTGATTCAACGAGCTTTGTCTTGTAACTTGCTACACCAATCGGTCTATTCATGCCGCTCAGTGCATACTCTGCCACATAGTTATCTTTTGTTTTGCACAACAATAAGCCAATCGTAGGCCTATCTTCAGGGTGTTTCAGCTTGTTATCAACAGCGGCAAGGTAGAGATTGATTTGACCTAAATTGCTTGCGTCGAACTCTCCAGCTTTTAATTCAATAACAACAAAACATCGTAAGATTACGTGATAAAAGAGCATGTCGAGAAAAAGATCTTTGCTTCCGACCTTAATGTGATACTGTTCGCCAATGAATGCAAAACCTTGTCCCAGCTCAAGTAAGAATTTCTGTATATGAGCCATTAATCCATGTTCGATTTCTTGCTCTCTTGCCTTTTCATCAATTGTTAAAAAATCGAAATTATAGGGGTCCTTAAGCGTTTGTTCAGCAAGGTCTGAGTGAGTCTCTGGCAGAGTAGCTTTAAAATTGGTGATAGCCTTTCCCTGTCGACTATATAAATCTGATTCAATCCACAGGGTAAGCGTTGCTCTACTCCATCCATTTTCTAATGTTCTTTTCGCATACCACAATCTTTGATCGATATTTTGCAATTTTTCTAATATAACCGCATTGTGTCCCCACGGGATCATTAAAATGGCACGGCTTTCTAATTGTCCCACAGCTGTGGGACAATTGGGATAGGCTTCATAGAAGGCCATCATTCGGTATACATTTGTTCTAGAAAATCCCGCAAGGCCAGGGAATGCCTTCTGTAAATCAAGGGCTAGTTTTTCTGCAATTTTTGTACCCCACTTCTCACACGATGACCTCAAGGCTAGTTCTTTGCCAATTCTCCAATATAGTAATGTCAACTCTTTGGTTACGGACAGAGCAGCTTTCAGCTGTGTTTGTAGAATGTCTGTCTTGATATATTCAAGAAGCTTAGCATATTCTTTGGGTGAAATCGTCGCGGTACTGACCTTTGATGAAAGCTTTTTTGCTAATTTTTTCTTATGCATCATTAATACCTCTTTGAATTCAACGTTGCTATTGCATTGTAAATTTCCCAAGATTGAGCATTTGCAATAACATGATTTATCATAGCTTTCGCATACTTTCTAACGTATCTTCTTTCCCTCAAATGCATGCCTGCGCTTTTACTTCACACCACAGAGATATTCAAATGCAGCTCGTTCTTTATCCAAAAAAATACTTGCAACGGCATACAGTGGCCAAGAGCGAATGTTTTGGTATTCAGAATAATTTTGTGTGGAAAATTTGATACCGTAAGGAGAATTGGGATGATTTTCTAGAAATACGTGCATACTTTTGAGCGTTGTCCCCTTGCCGCTTTTGACCTCAATGGGAATAACAGACTCGTTTTCTTGTATAAGATAATCTATCTCAGCCTCACCGCCCACTTTTCGTCGGTGCCAGTAATAAAGCTCCGCATCATACATTGGATTAACATATGCCACCAATTCTTGACCAATCATTGCCTCAACAAATTCCCCCTTGTTAACAAAAGCAGTTGCAGGCTGCAGTAACCAATCCCCCAACTGCAAACCCAAAATCGCTTGGCTCAATCCAACATCGAGTAATATAACTTTAAAATCATCCAGCAACTTCTGTGCCCCCAAGGGAATTCCTTGTCCGGCCGAATACCAAACTTTCTGCGCAACCCCTGCCATGCACAACAGATCAAGCCCAGGTGATAGTTCACGTGAACGATAGTTGCCTTCAACTTCACTGTACTTAAATTTTCTACCCAACTGAAGAGGAATGTTATCAAAAATGGCTCGCACATGATTAACCTGCTTCTGGCGTGCATATGCATAGAAGTCTTGTCGGTAACTGCCAAGCAGCGATTGGTGAATGGAGGCACATTCTTGTAAATCTTGTGTTTTATGCCATATATCAACGGCTTGTGGCATCCCACCAAGCGCACTATATTGTGCCAACTGTTCAATGAGCATGTTATGAATCACCGGGCTCATTTCTTCATGAAAATCATGATTGAAGATAGCATCAACAGCTCTACTAGATCCACGTGCCACGAGATATTCAATAAATGACATGGGGTGCATGTACAATGATTGAACGCGTCCGACAGGCATGCCGACTTGCTGGATGGCAAAATCCAAAAGTGAACCAGCAGCAATGACATGCAACTCCGGCATCATCTCATAAAAATAGCGCAGAGCAATAATCCCTTGTGGAACTGCTTGAATTTCATCAAAAAAAAGAAGTGTTTTCCCCGCTGTTGGTAGTTTTATATTCATTGTCGTGCAAAGGTCACGAAGAATGCGTTTGGGGTCAAGATTATGCTCAAAAAGCGTAGCAAGCTTTTGATTGGCCTCAAAATTTACTTCAATAAAATTATCAAATGTTGTACCAAGTTGACGCACGGCATATGTTTTTCCCACTTGGCGAGGACCATGTAAAACAAGCGACTTGCGATATGGATTTTTCGCCCAGGCGGCTAGGTGATAATCAATTAATCTACGCATAACACCTTCTTTTTTGACTCAAATGGTTGACGTATGGGGGTATTTTTGACCATAATATGGATATATTATGCCACATGTTTAAGCCATTTGCAAGAAGCGTTGATCAAATTGTTAGCAATTTGATTTGCCTAAGTACAATTAATGCATGGGAAATAGTGTTTATTTTTTTCTCTAAAGTTCTTTTTATAATCATTTTTCACCTCAAAAAAAACCATACTTAAGGGGCATCTACTACTCTTTATCGCCACCTGTATGCAAATTTAGCAATGCCGCGTACACGTACCGTTTCATTGAGGTGAGTGCTGCCGCATAGGCTTGATTTGGTGATTTTGCCCCTTTTTCAAAATCTGGCCTTATGGCACATATCGATGAACGCCACTGACCGGATATGTGCAAAACAGTTGTTTTCAAAAAATCCATATTTCCCCGCTCAATGGGTTCATGGATAATATCAACCCCTTCTGCAGTCAAGAATGGTTTTGCATGATGAACCAGATCTGGGTACGTTGCAAAGTATCCCCTGTTTGACGTTCCAGTCTTTTCAAAATCAACAGTCATTTTCGCTTTGGCTTTGCACAATGCCTCAAAAAGCTTATCTTGATGTTCTGATGTCATGGGTTCTTGCTTTGCAGACTTATCCATAGCTTGTTCAAGGGCAACAATTCTTTTTAATAAATCATCTTGACCGGCCACAACTTGTTTGACGACCAAACGGCATGTAGAGTCGATCGTTTCTGGTGATGCTTCTTTTAGAGATTCTTTTGTATTCTGCACCATGGTATTTAATCCTCTGTTTGTCTAGTTTGTTGGGGGTATTGTTGCCTGTATTGAACGCAAGTTGGGACAGAATAGCAGTATGTGTTTAAAATTGTGATTACGTTGATTGTTTTTTTGATTCTTCATAACTGCTGCTGTAATATCGTACGGGAGTAGATCCTTCAAGTGCTTTAATTGCAATTGATTGAACTTGAATGGTAGTTTCATCTGCTTTTTGAGACAATTGTTTAATCAATGCCTCTTGTTCTTTTATTTTGCTCTGAAGTGAGGCAATAATTTGTTGCGAAAGCTTTCTCTCTCCATCAATTTCTTTTGATGACAATTCTATCTGGTGCTGATATTGATTTTCGAGTGTTTCGCGAATTGTTTTTTCTGCTTCTTGTACAGAGGCCGCTAGTTCTTGAGGAAATTTTTGCGCCTGAATTTTTAGGTTTTTAAATTCCTCTTCGCTTGCTTTGATGGCAATTTGGCGTTCTTCGAGGTCTTTTAGAACGGTTTCACGTTTTTCTGCTAACTCTTTTTCAAGACTTTGCTTGGTTGTTTGGTAGGTATCAAGATCCTTTTTGCGTTCAAGTTGTAAGGTATAACGATATTCTTCTTCTTCTCGTAAACGATCACGTTTTGCAGCTTGATCCTTTTCCTTTTGCTCAAGTAAACGGGACTCTTGTTCTTTCTCCCATTCGTCGCGAGCCTCTTTTTTTTCATCTTCAAAATTTTTTCTAAAGTTGATCATCTCTTGTTCGAATAGTTCGCGTTTTTCTTTTTGTGCAAGAAGAAGCGCAGCAAGACTATCTGCATCTTGTTTAATGTTATGAAGCTCTTCTAAATTAACAGCTTCAATTTTTGTTGCCGCTTGCAATTCATTAAATTTCCTATGCTCTTCAACAAGCCTTTGTTCAAGGTTATCAAGAGTCTGACCAACCATAATTTTTGTGCCTGCAAGATTATTAATAATGCGTTCTAAGGTCATTGTTGATGCCTTTCCAACAATCTCATCTTCCTGCTTTTTCTTTTTTTCCCCTTGCACTTGTATGTTTTCAGGACGTGTTTCTTTTATTTTGTTTAACAGTGCGTGGTATGCATCAAGAATCTCGTTCTTTTTACTTTTTTCTGAAATGTCTGGCAGTGAATTTTGAAGAATATCTTGTTCTGACATATTATTTCCTTTCCCCCCGATGGGATGTTAAAATCCTTTATATAGTACCATATTTGCGTTTTTTAGTCTCAGAAAAGATTTGAGAACTGGTAGCCAATTTTTTATGCTTTAACCAATCCCACAACTGTATCAATGGCTTTGACCACCATCTGCTCGATCTCTGCGTCAGGTTCTGTAAACGGCTGGAGTACATAGTTGGGTACCTGAGAACGATCTGCAGGCCGATCGATCCCGCACCGCACCCGGTAAAAATCTTCACCCATGGCCACAATAAGCGACTTAACACCGTTGTGTCCTCGGGCGCTCCCCCCTTTTTTACTCGCCACTTTGCCGAATGGGAAGTCGAGTTCGTCATGGACCACGATGATTTCATCAGGTTTTATGCCCTGTTTGGCAAGAAAAGGGATAACGCGGCCGGAATTATTCATAAATGTCTGTGGTTTTATGATCAGGACCTTGTGGCCGTCGACGTCGATCTCTGCAAGCAGCATCTCATCACGTGTTCGCCAATTTCCATCATATTTGTCAGCAAGGGCATCTGCCACCAAAAAACCGACACTATGGCGGGTTAATTGGTACTGCTGGCCAGGGTTGCCAAGACCAATAACAGCTTTTATTGTCATATGTTATACCTTAATTAATAAAAATATTGTTATACCAGTGTTAAGAGCCAGTTTTAAGAGAAGGAGCCACTATGCATGAACAATGTATGCAGAGAGCGATAGACTTGTCCAGAGAAAATGTACTTTCCCATGCTGGTGGCCCGTTTGGGGCCGTTATTGTTAAAGATGGTGTTATTATTGCCGAAGGCACAAACCGTGTCACGGCAACGCACGATCCAACCGCCCATGCCGAAGTTGTCGCAATCCGGGCCGCGTGCAAAAAGTTGGGGACCATGCACCTTGATGGGTGCGTTATCTATAGCTCGTGTGAGCCGTGCCCCATGTGCCTTGGTGCCATCTATTGGGCGCATATAAAGACCATCTACTGTGCGAACTCGCGGGCCGATGCGGCTGCGATAGGGTTTGATGATTCACTGATTTACAACGAAATTGCTCTCCACCCAGAAAAACGATCGATCCCGATGCATACCATGGTCAGTGCGTCTGCGAAAGATGTTTTTAAGCTCTGGCTGGAGAGCAATAAAAAAGTTACGTACTAAGCAGGCTTAACGACGCTCTTCTTTTTTGGAGCTGGGCGCACGCCAGGCTTGTCAGATTTTTCTGATTTGGCCGCAGGTTTTACTTCTGTTTTTGTTGCACCTGCATCTGCCACTGTTGTTGCAGGTTTTTTGAACTTTTCTGCCGCATCTTCAGCCTTCAATTTTTCTTCTAAGGCCTTGATGACGCGTGGGGTGATGTCGCAGTCTGGATTCACATACCCAAACATCTGGACCTGACAGCTATCCCAGCCCTCTTGCTTGGTGATCTCGCTGATAATTTCGTTCACCTTGCTTTCAAGCTCCATAACACCTTTTTGGAATTCGTTCTGTGCGCGGCGGAACTCGAATTCGAACTGTTGGGATTTGCCATAGAGTTCTGCTTCGGTTATCTTACCAGCTTTGACGTCCTTTTGGATTTCAACTTCTTTTTGTTGCAATCCTGCCAAAACATCTTTGTAGGCTGTTTCGAGTTTGTTGTAACGTTCAGCAAAACCAGAATCTTTTTTGATCTCGTTCATGTTTATGAAAGCGATTTTTGTTGCGAAGGCCTTTGATACTGCTTTTGGTTGTTCAACTTTTGGTTGTTCAATTTTTACAGGTTCTATTTTTGGTAGAGCGGATGTTGTGACGTCGGCTATTGTCGTGCTTGGGATCATAGGTGCTGGTGTTGTAGTGGCCATATCAGCGGCTGCGTGTCCAAACTGCGTCATACCGAGTAAGAGTGTTAAAAAAAGAGTTCTCTTCATGGTTATTCCTTATGAATGAAGAATGATAAACAGATCTATTGGTAAGTATACTGTAAAGATCATCGGGGGTCACTAGGAGCGTTTTGGACGGGGTGTGACCAAAAGTTTTTTTGCCTTGCTACACACAGGACTTCCTCAAATGCTTGAAAGATTCGAACTAGACGGGAAATCCCATAAACTCCGCTCGCCCTGAGGAGGCCTGAAAGGCCGTCTCGAAGGGTTCTTGCGCCCATGTTTACTATTGAAAACTTCGTATTTCAAAAATAAATCCACGAATTTTTCCATTAATTTTTGAATCTCAGACCGCTCGCAAGAACCCTTCGAGACGCGCTAACGCGCTCCTCAGGGCGAGCGGAACTGCGACCAACTCGACTTTGAGCAAGACTTGAAAAGACGAAAGTACGTTCAAATCGGATCTTCGAATGGAACTGAGGAAGTCCTGTACACAACAAGAATTGCCCCGGCCGCTCGCCCTGAGGGCGAAGCATGTTTACATGCGAAGCGTCTCGAAGGGTTCTTGCGAGCGGCAGTATAGTTGAATGGTCGATTCGATCAAATGTTTGAGACAATATTAATAATTTCTTAGAGTTGTATTGTGTTTTATTTTTTGTAAACAGACCCGCTCGCAAGAACCCTTCGAGACGATCCTCCGGGTCAATGACCCTCCGGATCCCTCAGGGCGAGCGGAACCTCGAAGCTTCCGACACTTAGATTTTAGGGCACCGGTATCTTGTTTAGAATCTTGGTGACAATCAGATCGCTCGTAAACTGCTCAGCCTCTGCTTCAAAAGTTAGAATGAGCCGGTGGCGCAATATGCCCGTGCAGACCGCCTTGACATCATCAGGGATAACAAAGTGGCGTTTTTTGACAAGCGCATAGGCACGGCTGGCGTTGTACAATGCTATCGTTGCGCGTGGTGAGGCTCCATGCAGAATAAAACGTGCGATTTCAGTGCAGCCATATTTTGCTGGTTCACGTGTTGCCGCAACAATGCGCGTTATGTAGTCGATGACCAGATCGTCAATATAAACCGAAGAGACCAGCGTCTGTAGCTGCATCAACCGGTCGCGGGTCATCGATTGAAAAATCTGTTGATCGCGATATGCGTCGGTGAGCAGCAGTTTTTCCTGTTCCCGTGTTGGGTACCCCATAATTAACTTAAACATAAAACGGTCAACCTGCGCCTCTGGCAGCGTGTAGGTTCCCTCTTGTTCGATAGGGTTCTGTGTCGCAAAGACCAGGAATGGGTGATCGAGATGGTGTGTGGTGTTACCGATGGTTACCTGCCGCTCCTGCATTGCCTCAAGCAGCGCCGACTGAACTTTTGCGGGTGCGCGGTTAATTTCATCTGCAAGGACGATATGGGTGAAAATTGGCCCCTTGCGCGCCTCAAACTCACTCGTCTTCTGGTTGTAGATCAAGGTGCCAATAAGGTCGGCTGGCAGCAGGTCGGGGGTAAATTGCACCCGTTTAAAATCGAGCCCCAGAATACTGGTAACAGTTTTTATCAGGGTTGTCTTTGCCACGCCAGGCATGCCCTCAAGCAGCACGTGTCCATTACAGAGAATGGCGGTGAGCATCAAGTCGATGGTCTCATCGTGACCAATAATCGCCTTTTTGATCTCCATCCGTATCTGTTGTGTGTCAGCTCCGGCCTGAATAATACGTTCTTTACTATGTTCACTAACACCCGTGTATTGCGGGTTTATGGTTGGTTGAGTATCCATGATATCTATATTCCTTCACGTCCCGTAGTTTCTGTCTGGATGGGGCCCTCATCGAGGCCCCGTATAAACTGGTAGATGTATGGGTTTGTTGATTCCCAAATGGTTTTTGCTGATCCGAAAAAACGAATTTTCCCGCGGTGGAGAAGCGCGACATTGTCAACATACTTAAATATTTCGACGTCGTGCGAAATAATAACTGAGGTGATACCGAGCCGCTTTTGCATGTCATACATAAGCTCATGTACGACGCGTGAAGTTATTGGGTCAAGACCGGTTGTAGGCTCGTCATACAAGATGATTGAGGGGTTGCTAATAAGTGTTCGGGCAAGGCCAACCCGCTTTTTCATGCCGCCGGAAAGCTCGGACGGATATTTGTATAAGATGTCCTGTTTGAGGTTGACGAGTGCTATTTTTTCTTTGACTATGGGGAGCACTTTTTCTACAGGAACTCCATTTTCTAGGAGGCTAAGCCCTATGTTTTCAAAGACGTTGAGCGAGTCGAGCAGTGCAGCAAACTGGAAGACATAGCCACACTTATGGAAGAATACCTGCAGCTCGCGATCAGTCATCTGGGTGATGTTTTGGCCATCGATCAGTACAGTCCCTGATGTCGGCTTGATAAGACCAATAATCTGCTTGAGAAGGACCGATTTGCCCTCGCCAGACTGCCCGATTATGCAGGTCATCTGTCCATCGGGTATGTCGAGGTTTATACCATCGGTGACCCACCGCTGATCATCGCCAAATCGTTTACGTACTTCGATAAGTTGGATCATGATAGCCCCGACTGGAACAGCCATGATGTCAAGAAGTAGTTTGCGATTAATATGATAATCGAACCGAGCACAACGCTCTGGGTTGTGGCTTTGCCAACGCCCTGCGCGCCACCACTCGTGTTAAACCCGCGATAGGTGCCGACCCATGAAAATATAAAACCAAAGAATGCCGCTTTTATAAGACCACCGGTGACATCTTTAAGCTCCACACGTTCGACGATAATGTTGATGTAAGATTCTGGGTTGAGCCCAAGCCCATAAATACAGAGCAGGTAGCCACCAACTATGCCACAGATCATTGAAAAGATTGTCAGGAAGGGCATTATGATCGTACTTGCAACCACCCGCGGTACGATCAGATACTGGAAGGGGTCGATACCAATCGTCTTGAGTGCATCGATCTGTTCGGTGATACGCATGGTGCCGATCTCTGCAGCTATTGCGGAACAGCATCTACCGGTGACCATAAGGCCAGTCAGCACGGGTCCCAGCTCACGGGTCATACCAAGGGTAACAACTAGGCCAACAAATTCTTCAGTGCCGACGCGGTGGAATCCAATGTAACTCTGGAGTGCGAATGCAAGCCCGGTGAATGATCCTGTTAAAAATATGATGCCGAGCGATCCAACGCCAATCATCTCCATCTGCAGTAAAACCTGCCGATATTTTAGGCGCGTGGAAAAGAGGGTGACCATAATATTAACAAAAAAAACAATAAAGCCGCCGATCTTGTCACAAAATATGAGCGTCCCGCGCCCGATTGCGTCAAGAAACGACACTACCATAATTACTCCATGTTTGTGCGGTTTGAAGCTGTACTTTTTATTCCGCAGGTTCAGGGTTTATTGGGCTTGCTGGCTGATCAATTGGGGTCAATGGCGTCTGTGGGGCTGCAGGAATCGACTGCTCTACAGGAACGGGTCTCTGTGCAATAAAACGGGATGCCGTCTGCTGTGAAGACTTCATGAGCGCCAGTACAAGTGAAAGTATCATGAAGATTGCGCCCAATACCCATGTCGCTTTTTGCAGGAGCGACTGCCCACCAGATCCACCAAAGAGCATCTGCATGCTCCCACCGATATTGCCGATGCCAAGGCTACCCTTACTTTTTTGAATAAGAATAATTCCCATCAAAATAAAACAGACGAGAACATAAAACGTCACCAAAAGTCCATACAACATAAAAATTCTACCTCGAGTCTAGAGTGTCTTGTTCATAAAAAAGGATACAATTTTTTTAAAGGCTTGGAAATCGGTAGATGCTTTTCCGATCAAAAGACCATTAATGTGGCGAATGGTACGGAGATTTTTTACATTTTCTTCGTTCACGCTCCCCCCATACAGAACGGCAATCTCCGTTTTTGGGAACTCTTTTTCTAGAATTTTTCTAATTTTTTCACAAGTTTCATCAATGTCGGCGCTCTCTGCAACAATTCCTGTTCCTATTGATGCCGGCGGCTCATAGGCACAGATAAGTGCTTTTGGGGTTGGGCAGCTCTTTTGTACGTGTGTAAAGATCTCTTGAGCGTCTTCTGACCCCGAAACGCAGACTATCGGCGTGAGGCCACTTTCAATTGCAATAGCGCACTTTTGGGCAGTGATAGTCGGTGTTTCGTGGTGGTATGTGCGCTGCTCATGATGCCCGATAATCGTGTGGAAAATATCTACCTCTGCAAGGTGTGCAGCCGAAACCTCACCGGTGAACGCGCCGTCTGTGTGCACCGAGCAGTCCTGCGCCCCGATATTGATGCGCGGTGACAGGGCAGTGTAGATAAAGGGGAAATAGGTGGATTCTGGGCAGATAATAACGTCTGCGTCCTCGAGCCACTCCAACGCTTCATCATCCGCGCACTCGTTGCACCAGGTGGCCATCTGGGCGAACGAGGGATACATTTTCCAGTTCGCAACAAAAATATAGCTTTTCATTAGTTTACCATCCCCAGTCTTCCGGATATGTTTTTTACGTTACCAGCCAGTCTTGCGCGTTATTACTTATTTGGCAAGTCGTTGCTGGTTTTTGTCTTCTTGAAGATATTTCTTGCAATTGCCCCACAAAACCGCTACATTCTATCCTGTTTACTTTTTTATAGACTTTTTGGATAGGGCAAAAATATGGTCTGCAAGCGTATTGTGATGTTGTTGGGATGTTGCTTTTTGTTTCTGGCTGTGCCGACAAAAGTCTGGGGCATGGAGAAAGAGGATGATGGATTGGAGACAGTTTTAGGGGATTTTTTATCATTTGGTAGCGGCTTTATGGTCGGTGTTAATACTAAAAAAGATGGTAAGGGGATTCTGCGGAACGATATTGTTTCATATCAGCCAGGTGGCGCGCGCTTTTTTGTCGGCTACGACCTGTTGCAGATGGATGAAGATCAAGTTGCAACGAGCGCTATGTCGCTCGCAGGTTATGGTCTCATCTGGGTTACCGCAAAGGACCTGACGTGGGACCAGTTTACCAAGAAAGGCAGCACCTGGTTGCAAGAAGGGACCAAAGAATTTGTTCTGAAGAAAGTTGCGCACTATCCGTCTCTATGGGTTGCCATAGGCATGTATGCGGGCGTTACGTATAAAAGGGTTTTTGGAAAGGATTCGGAGGGCGAGGTCGAAACCGTAGGTTCTAAGCAGGATCCGAAGACCGAGCCAGAGACTTCAGATAAAAAAACCACTACACCACCTTGGCACAGCTGCCTTGCATTAAATGGCATAAAGTGCTTCAAAGCGGCTACATGATCTTATACCATTTCGGCATAAAAATTCATGATATTGAAAACGTCATGACTAAATATCTATGAAACTGTACCAAAACCCGCACACCCTGAGCTTTTCGAAGGGTTTCTCGAGTGCGGACAGGGCAGAAAATTGCTCAGACTTGCCGCACATTTAGACCCTTCGACAAGCTCAGGGTGTGCGGATTTTTATACATCAATTTTCAGATTTGGTATTACTTGTGCCGCATTAAAACGTATCTGTGCTTCGCCAAAAACTGCACAGGAGAGGCTTTATATTTGCGTGCAGTTCGCAGACATTTTCCCCAACCCACAAGGGTGCTATACTAAAGATGTTTTCAACCTTCTGAGGGCTTTTATGATACAGAATATTCGCGGCACCCAAGATCTTCTCGATATGACTCTCTACAATTTTGTTGTTGACACGGCCAAACACCATTTCACGCGCTATGGATTTGACGAGATCTCCCTGCCAATCTTAGAATCGACCGATCTGTTTCGTCGTTCCCTCGGCCTCGGCACGGACGTGGTTAACAAAGAGATGTTCACGGTTCAATCAAATGCAGATGAAAATGTAGATAAAAAAAGTGATGATCAAAAAACCAGTAGGGAGCAGATCTGCCTGCGGCCTGAAATGACGGCTTCAGTCATGCGGGCTTATGTTACCAATGGGGTCCAGCAGGCTCCCTGGCGCATCTTTTCCCACGGCCCAGTCTTCCGATATGAGAGGCCTCAAAAGGGGCGCTACCGTCAATTTCACCAGCTTACCGTTGAAGTTTTGGGCGCTCAGTCACTTGCGTTTGATGCTGAATTTATCGCCATGGTCGATGATTTTTTAAAGAATGGCCTGCATCTGAATTCTTACGTTGTTGCCCTCAATTTTTTGGGTACGCTTGGGGATCGGGAAAACTACAAACGGGCGCTGCTTGCATTTTTGGACAAGCAAGAGAATCTCCCAAAGGCCATTATTGAGCGGCGGGAGACCAATCTGCTCCGGATCTTTGACCTCAAAGACGAGACGTGTAAAGAAGCCCTCAAAGAAGCTCCAAATCTGATCGACTACCTGAGCCCTGAGTCACTTGCTGAGTGGCGCCAATTAACGGCAATGCTCGACCAGCTCTCTATCAGCTATGTGCATGACCCACGGCTGGTCCGTGGTCTCGACTACTACAACAAGACGGTCTTTGAGTTTGTGAGTACTGGTCTTGGTGCGCAGAATGCGATCTGTGGCGGCGGGCGGTACGACACGCTTTCCGTTGCGCTGGGTGAAAAAAATCCGTTACCGTCGATAGGTGTAGGGTTTGGTATCGAGCGACTCATGCTTCTTTTAGAAGAAAAAAAGGGTCAGCTACCGCTCGCGCAAAAGCCGGCGCTCGTAGCCATTTTACCATTTAGCCATGACCAGCAGATGATTGCGCTCCTGTGCGCGCAAAATCTCCGTACGAGCGGGATCTGCTGTGAAGTCTTTTTTGATGGGACGTCCATCAAGAGTATGATGCGGCGGGCCAATAAGTTGGGCGCCCGATATGTGCTCCTGATTGGTGAAGATGAACAGAAGAACAACACGGTTACGGTCAAAGACATGATGTCTGGTGAGGAGATGTCGGTCAGGCAGAGCGAGGTTATTCAAGCATTGGCTGCAGCAAGAGGGTCAGCAAAAAGCTAGTTTTTTACTTCATCTCGTTTTCTTCTCCACCGTTGTTTGGAAGGAGTGAGGCTGGAATTTTATCTTTTAATTTTGGGTCGCTGATAGTCACCTCCGTGTTTGTCTCGATGGGATTAATCTTTTCAGCAATAAATTTAGAGATTTCTTCTTTAGTTAATTGAGTTTTATTTTCTTCTTTTTCTTCCATATCGATAGGCTTGTTGAGATCACTGTTCTGGTTACTGCGGAGGAAATTGTTTTGGTCCGCTGCTTCCATACTATTTACCGAATTATTTTCGGTGGATGGTTGATTGTTTTGCTGAACTGGGACTATCACGGGAACCACCACGACATTTTTCTTGGGGGATTTGAAAAGATTTACTATCCCGTTTAAATTGTTGAAGATTTTTTTAAAAAAGTTACTTGCCATGCTATAATGGGCCGTATTTATCGATAAAAGGGCCAGCATCAAAAGCGTCTTTTTTGTGAGCTTCATACTCTTCTCCTGCTTAGAAAGCCAGTGACCAACCATTCAGCCATCAAGCGGCCATCAGGCAACAATAAAGGCCTCAATAACTACTTAGCATGTTATATGTTAAAATATTTTTTATATATACACCATAATTTATCTGTTTTTTTTCAAACTCTAGCTTGTGTTGAATCGCCTATGTTAAAGATAGGGATGGGGATACAAAACGTAAGGTTAGGGGTTATGGGGTGGAGAAAACATTGGGCTGTAGGCTTTGGGTGGCCGTTTTTTTACTGTTTTTATGCGCGGGTGGCACATCTCGGTATGTTTCGGGCACCAATTTCGGCGCAGTCGCCCAGCTGATGAGGGCGGTGGCACTCTTGTGTGAGGGGTCTGGCGTACCTACCCAGACTAATGGGGGCAAAGGGTTTGAGCCTTCGGTTGTGGGTCTTGCCAGGCAACATACCGGTTTTGTTCAATTGAACCAGTCCTGGAAGAATTTAGAACCATTGGGGCTTACGGCAGCAGAGAAGCAGCTGTTGCAAAGCATATGCTCTGTCAAAAAGGAGTAGGAAAGAGTAGAGGCGGTCAAAAAACAGAAAATTGGGTTTTTGGGGGAAGATCCGAGTTTTTTTCTTGACAATCACACATTTTTACTCTATTCTATAAATAGATAGTTAAATGGCCTAAATCCTTTATCAATCTTTGAAATTTTTGGGGGCGTACCGGCTTCGACGTGTTTGGCCTACGTTAGAGAGCATGCCGAGCTTTGATTTTGTGCTCGTTAAAAAAATGATCAAAACAATAAGTGCAGGTGTTAAACACTCGCCATTTAACGTTGCTGCGTTGGCAATAATTGTTCTCTTACAGATGCTTGGCTTATGCCTTGCTCCTAAGAAGCGTTTTGCCTAATATACGCGCTCGTTAAGCCTTGTAATTTGTGTCTTGCCTATAAGGCATAATTACTCGTAGTACCCAAATAGGATGAACAAGTGAGATTATCTCGTTGTAGTAGCTTGTTCCAATCACCATAACGGGCATGTGCACACATTTGGGTTCCGGAAAATGTGTACATGTATTCTCTGGAACTAAGCATGTAGCGCTTTTCCCTAGACGGAATACGGACATGGGTTCGACTCCCATCGCCTCCACCAATAAATCTCTTTTTAGGGACTTTCACAGACTATTGCTTTGTGAAGGTCCCTTTTTTTATGCTGTTCTTTAGAAGTATTGTAAGTACGCTCATGTCCTTCGATACATTTGCTCGCATGTGAACATGCTTCGCAAACACTCAGGATGAGCGGCGGTTTAAGTTGATATAAATGGAGGGCATTATGGTAAAGTCTATAGTATGTTTTTGGGGCCTGTTTTTTGGGTTGTCGTTGGGTGCAATGAATAATCTTTCCAATCCTGATCCTAACTATCAGCAGCCAGCTAATATAAGTTCAAATGACAACATTATCAAAAATATTGCTAGCGATATCGCTAACACGGTGATGCCAAGCAATCCACACAATAGCTTTGCCGTGAGCCCGATTGGGGGTAACCAAAAAGAGAATATTTTCAATCTCGAATCTATTACGTTCAAAAATGAGAAGAACGAGCTGAGCAATAAAGAGTTATTAGAGCAGGCGGGGTTTAACTTTTCAGGGCTCGAAAAACAGAGGGCAAAAAAGAGTCTGGTGGGCGGGGATGGTGGTTTTAAAATACCGCCGGAGATGATCCCGGTGATTCTGCAGCTGGTGAACAATAACATAGATGCAAATTCACAGAAGACGCAAGAGACTATGAAAAATGTACTTGAAGAGCTTTCAAAATCAAAAATTCCGGTTGTTCAACAGAGCAGTAGTTGGCTCAAGGGCGTTTGGAGCACCCTGGGGCTTGGAGGCACTTCAGCGGGTGGATCGTTTCTCAGCGGACTGGCCACGCTGGTGCTGTTGGTAATATTCAAAAAAGCTGGCTGGTTTTAAGGGTGGTTGACATAGCTTGCGTCGCTATGTTTTTTTGTCGATAAGCTCCTGATTGATATCGTCCGACAAATCGCTCTTTTTTGGATGCTTCTTATAGATAATGTTCACTTCACTTTTTATCTGTAATATTTTTTCATAGAGAAGGTCCTGAATGTTTTTTTCAACATCAAGTAGTGTGTGCAAGCTTTCCCCTTTCCATCGCCATCGCCAGTCCCGAGTATTTTTTTTTACGGACTGCGAAGGCAGCTTGAGATAGGTGTTTATACCCTGGGATTTTTTTATGAATCTGGAGACTGTTTTTTCGTCCTGTGCGTCCATATTTGCAATCTCATTCTTGGTGCGTTCAAGAAGCTCGAGTGCTACTGGCGCAAATAATCTGGTTAGGGTTGCGTGGACAAGAATTTGTAGGCTGTACACTTTTTTTGCTAACTCTTTGAGTGGATCATCTTTGCCATATTCTTTGCATATGTCTGACCGTAGTTGTACCAGTTTTTCATAAAACTTTTCGTAAACTATCTGCCGAGATCTGTGGACTGAACTATTTTCATCAACATTTTTTTTGATAATTTCTTTAATAACGTCACACCTGTCATCCGCATTTTCAAGCTGCGTGGCTGCTTTTTTATAGGGATTTACCAGGTCGTCAGAGGAACTATTTAGTAGTGCCGAATGAGCCTTTCTAAGCATGCCTGAGGCATACCCAAAATTGTAGTTTGTAATATAATCTTTTCCGCCAGGATCGACTATTTTTTGGAGTTGTGCGAGCGTTTTTATAGTACCGTTTACCTGTGCCGCATAACGTTTCTGTGTGGTAGCTTCTGAACAGTTGGTTCGTGAGGTTATGCCGTCAAATAATCTGATTAGCACACGCATGTTGTAAGGTGTTATGTTTTTGCTTTTTTCCAACAGAACAGATTGCTCCAAAATATTCTCATACTCCTGTTGCGCGTGGGTGAGCAAAATAAATTTTATATCCCGGACGGAGAGTGATGAGGTACACGCCATATAGAGCTTGCTGAGAATACTCAGTTTATTGATGATATGGTTAAACACGAGCTGTTCATTGGGGGTGAAACACCACTTTTTTTCTTGGCAGATGTTCTTTGTATCATTTAGATAGTTGATATTGCTGTATGTTTCGAGTTCTTTATATCCAACAGTTAGCTTGTTGATAACAGTTTCGATAGTCAGGCCATACTGATAGGCTTTGAGGTTGTTAACAATATTTTCCCGAGGCGGGAGGATCATATTTTGGGCTTGGTTTACCAATCTGCAAAAGGTATACGTATTGGAGTCTTTTAGCTCCTCTTTCGAAGATCTGGTTGTATGCATTGCTTGGGCAGCGCCGTTCAGAGCAATTGCTAGCAAAAAATAAAAAACGGACTTATGTGACACGAACATATCATCCCCTTTTAAAACTGTTATTTTTATGGGTTATTCTCAACAAATCGCTACTAGTTTAGCAGAAAGAAAAATAGAAAGAAAAAAATTGATATACTGTGGTCTGCCGGGTAGATATATTTTGAGAGGAGTTTTTAAGATGAGCAAAACAACGTGGTTACTGCTGTCGGTAGTTCTGGTTTCGGCATTTGCCGTCCTGTTGCGTAATGAGTATCGAAAACGGTTGCCGGAGATACCTGATCGCATTATTGTTGGGACTTGTGCAGATTTTCCGCCATTTGCATTGAAGCAGGGAGACCAATTTACCGGGTTTGATATCGACCTGATTACTGAAGTGGCACGACGCCTCAACAAACCAATTACCTTCCAGAACATGCCGTTCGAACTTCTGATTCCTCAACTGCAACATGGGGATGTCCATGTTGTTGCAGCCGGGATTACCCCCATGGTTGATCGCTCGAAGATTGTTATCTTTTCGCAGTCGTACATAACCAAAGACCCGCTCGTTATCATGACTCTTTCAAAGCAGCCGTCAATAAATGGCTTTGGTGATTTGCTAGATAAAAAGATAATCGTTAATGTTGGTTACAACGCCGATGCCTATCTTTCTAAAATGTCCAATCTGACGCTCGTAAGGTTACCAACTATAGCTGACGCGGTCACGGTGCTTTTGCAGGGGAGTGGGGACGCATTTGTTACCTCACTCAACACCATTCGGGTAATCTTTGACCAGTATGGCAAAGAAAACTTTAATCTTATGACCATAGAAGACGTTGATGAAGAGATAGCGCTTGGTGTCTGCCCCCAATATCCAAAGCTTCGTGATGCCATTAATGATGTCATTAAAGAGCTTATGCAGGACGGTACGATCGAAAGTTTGAAAACAAAATGGCGTGTACAATAGGGTATTGGTTTGGTATGCTTGACACACCTTTTTCACAATGCTAAATTCGTCCAGTCTTATTAAGTTGTAACATCCCTAAACGAACAATACTTCTTTGTATTGTTCACCCCCCTAACCCTTCAGCTTTCCCCAAAGTTGAAGGGCTTTTTTTTATTTTAAACCCGCACGATAGGGTTCTTGTGAGCGGTATCGATTTTTAGAAAGCATAGTCGATCCATTGCAGCGGATTTACTGGCACATTATTGATCCTGAGCTCCCAATGCAGGTGATACCCGCTTGCATAACCGGTCATGCCGAGCCGGCCGATGGGCTTGCCCTTTTTGACCAGGTCCCCAACAGCGATGTCGGCAAAAGAGTCGAGATGGAAGTAGAGTGTGATAATGCCGCAGCCGTGGTCGAGAATAACGGTGTTGCCGCTATGAACAAAGCGATCTTTGAGCACCACGGTTCCGTCGTGCGCTGCCCAGACTATACTCTTTGGAGTTGCGGCTATGTCGACTGCGTCATGTCGGTAGCGACCCCGTTCTTGTGAGGTCCTGACCGTGCCAAATGGCGTGGTGATACCGCGCATGTCGCATGGTGCGTAAAATGCCCCCTTCCAGAGCCGAGTCTTTGGCGATCGAGCACTGATTTCTGCTATCAGGGGCTCAAATTCGCGTTCTGATCTGCCAATAATAGCTTCTTTTTCCAGCTTTTCTTTTCCAACGCTCAGAAGCTGCTTAGTG
The DNA here is from genome assembly GCA_964638315.1 of uncultured Candidatus Babeliaceae bacterium. Lineage (GTDB taxonomy): Bacteria > Babelota > Babeliae > Babelales > Babelaceae > CAZWYO01. Next base: position 23,531 of record CAZWYO010000013.1, read on the forward strand.
AATGGGGTGGCGATAACATCAAGCTTGCCATCGAGCGTGCTGCGATTGCCGACGCGGTCGGTGATCTGCAGGGTAAATGGGTACTCGCTTGGTTGTTCGTCGCTCTTGATCGGCACAAAGCATTCGTAGATCAGTGACCCGCTGTTTTCTTGGCAGCAGTAGTGTTTGCCGGAAAGGACCTCAATGTAAGCCTCTTTGAGCGGCTTGTTGACTTGAAATTGGACGTGAAGCGTATTTCCTTGATTGACTTTGAAAGTTGCATCGTGGACGGTGAACGCAGCACGCAACGGCACGTTGTCCACAAAAAATTCGATCTCTTTTGCTGTGGTATGTGCGCTGTACGAGCTGTCGATCACGGCAATTTTGAGCTTATGTTTCCCATCGGGAAGCGGTTTTGTCGGGATGACAAATGGGTATTCAAATACCCGCCGGTTAATCTTATGTTGCTCAACCAACGAGCTGTCGTCGAGCCAGAGTGAAAGCGACTTCACACGATATCCATCGCTGCCATGGAGCATGCAGGCGATGTCCCCGGCATAGACATCACCCTCTTTAAGCCCGGAGACGGCTATGATGGGGTAGGTGCGATCGAAAAAGTAGCGGGTGGTGCGATAGCCGAAAAAGAGCACGCAGGCGGTGATCAGTGAAAAAATAAGGGTTCTAAAACGTAGTATCATAATATTAAGGTCCAAAAAGATTGAAAAGTATCTATCATATTTGAGGATAATAGGTTTTTCGCCCCGCGTAAATATTGGTTTCTTACCGCCACTTATTGGTTTTGCGTGTTGCCCTATAGCACCCAATCACGAGCTTTGCCTTTTGGGTGGCGCTGCGCTCGGTTTGGGGGTGAGCAGAGTGGGTGTCAATCCGCTCACCAAAAAAGCGTGAAACAGATATTTATCTTGCAAACTGAATCGTATAGTCTCCAGAAAAACTGTTCACAGAGCTACTACTACCAACCGGACTAGGTGCAGTAAATTCGTCAGCGGGGTTGTTATTGGCGCCCTCATCGTCGCTCTCATCAACGCTATCCTCTACTTCTTCATCAGAACTTACGTAAAAGTGAGGGGTAAAATAGAAGGTGTTTGGATAACTTGTAGTGCTCACGTCTATCTGGTCAGCGCGCTGCCCGTTTTCATCGTATATATCGAGAATTTGCTGCACTACCCGAGCGATTGCACTGTTGAAACGTGTTCTGGCTTGTCCTGGGTTTGCCGACATAAGTGAACCCACGCGTCGCACAAAAACATTATTTCCCGTCCTTGAAACAACATAACCTAAGGTGAAAACCCGCTGAATTGGAGTGAACAGTTGTCTCATCTGGTTTTCTACAAAATTAATGACGTGGTTACGCACGGCAGGGATTTGTGACTGGCGTATTGCGCCAGTATCTATCGAAGCTGTTCCCAGAAGGGCGATTAAAGTATAAAGACTATATTTTTTTATCATGATTAGTTCTTTCTTATTTTGATAACATTTTTATGCAGCATTGGCCGCGGGAGCATCGTTATAAGGGACGGTGTTGGCATTATCTTTGCCGATGTTCTGGTTGTCGTTGTCTTCTTCTGTGTCTTCTCCTGAATCGCTTTCGAAGCTACCCATAAAATGTGGAGTAAAGCGATATGCGTTTTGATTGTTATTAAGAGCGCTTACCCTTATCCCTTCGGCGGGTCCATTTTCATCAAATATATCGAGAATGGCATCTACTATAACAGTAATAGCTTGGTTAAAGCGTGCACTTGCCCGTGCTGGTGATATAGACGTAGTTGAAGGTATGCGTTGCACATCAACGTTATTTCCATCGCTTCCTATGTTATAACCGGAAGTGAAAGACTGTTGGGTTTGGTTGAACAGCTGGTTCATCCACTGAGTTACAAAATTGGTGACATAGTTGCGGACAGCAGGAATTTGTGACTGGAGTATTGCGCCAGTATCTATCGAAGCTGTTCCCAGAAGGGCGATTAAAGCGTAAAGACTATATTTTTTTATCATGATTAGTTCTTTCTTATTTTATAAATTATCTATTTTTTAATATCATTTTTGTTGTTCAGCGTGCAGGTATCTACCGTTTTTTATTTCGTTTTTTATTTTTTGTCCTCCTGTTTAAAAATTATCTAATATTAAGCATATATTTATATTTTATTACAAATATGGTAAATGTCAAGAAAAAAGTGTTAAAAATAGAGATGCTGCGCGACGAGAGCTAAAAAATTGATACACTTATTCCCGACACATGTCTGCTGGTAATCATGTACTAAAAAAGGGAGTGCTGTGATGGGTATCTGGAAGCTTAACAAATGCTTGTTTTTGGTAGTTTTTTTCGCGTGTGGGGCTCTTGTTGCGATGCAGAATGGTACTGAAGACCAGAGTAAAATAGATGTGGGAGAGACCAAAGAGTCTCTGGTCAGCAACGCTGCCACAGTAGCAATGGGTGCGTCGTTAGCATACGCATTTTTCAGGTGGCACAATTGGGGCGATATAAAAAGATGGGACGTCTGGGCCCCCCTCTCCCTTTCCATCATGTTTTCAAAATTTTCTGGTGCCGCGGGCCGGTCGGCCGCTCTGTCATACGGCCCCATGGCAGGGACTATTGTCCGGTTTATCGAACAGGGTAGGGCACAGGGGGGTGTGCGTAGTTTTGCAAAGAGGTCATACCAGGCGACAACGATTAGTCCGGTGAGCGGATTTTTTGCTGGGCTAGGCGCTGTTGCAGGCTTTTTCACCGGCATGTTCGATTTAAACTTGTTGACAGTGCTCCGTCCGGTTGCAACCCTGTTTTTTGGTGCAAAAAATGGGGGTGACAAAATTGCCAAGACTAACGAAACCGATAGTTTCAAAAATCCGAAGACCGTCGGTGCGGTCTCCTGCTATCTTGTCCGCACGCTCGACCCACTGCTGTATCCCGTTCATGCACCACTTGTTGCTGGTGCTGAGTCTGTCGGGAAATGTGTGCGGGCAGTTGCTGTCCAGATGAGACTGGTGCAGGATACCCCACAGAAAGTGATTCCGGCGTTTTTTTAAACCAAGTTGTTTTTGTATGCTACGTACCCAATATTGTTGTATGGCAGCCGGTAGTTGATGTTCGCCTCAAGTGATTTTTTGAAGAACTGGAGCGCCTCGTCAGTGTTGCCCTCAAGATAGAGTGCGCACCCAAGATCGTTCAGCGTTGCAAAGTTTTTTGCGTTGAGATTGAGGGCGTCATGGAAGTGGTGCATCGCGTCCTCGAGCCGGTTCTGATCATAGAGTACTGCGCCAAGGTTGTGATGAGCATAGTCGAAAGAGGGGGCCAATTCAACGGCCAGTTTAAAGAGCTCAACGGCCTTATCAAGGCGGGAGAGATGGATGTTGGCGATGCCCAAGTTGTTGACAATGGGGGCGCTTTTTTTGTCGATCTCGTACGCTTTTTCAAGGTGCTCAAGCGCCAGTTTGCCGGGCATGTGGACCAAAAACAGGGTGCCGAGGTTGTACCAGGCGCCTATGCACTTGGAATCAATTTCGATGGCCCGTTTGAGAAACTCAATACCCTCCTGAATGGCACCCTGCGCAGCGACAATTGCGCCGACGTTGCAGAGAATTTCGGCACAGCGTGGGTTTTCTTCGAGCGCTTTTTTGTATGCTTCGGTGATTTTTATCGGGTCGTTCTGTTCAAAAAGGCTGTTGGCCTCATCGAGGTATTCTTGCGCCTTGGGGGTCAGATCGGCGGCTTTATTGTAGTAGATAAAGGGGGTGGTGAGGGTCGTGGTCATTAGCCAACGTTTTTCTTCGAGCCGTTTCATGAAAAGATTCTCCTATAAAAATTATTTGGTGGCCATGCGCGTGGAAAAATGTGGGGCAACAGCGCCCTATCGTTAGTATACCAGATGAGGGGGCGAGCGAGAAGTGACGGTTTTTGTGGCCTGCGATCAGAAGATCAGAACGGGACCATTGCAAAAAGTGGGGAATTTTTGTAGAACTGATCACGTGTCACTGGACACGTTTTATCTACCAAAACGTAAGGAGAGTTCGATGAGAAATTTCGTGAAGCTTCTGGCTATTGCGATAACCCCGGTGTTGTTTGCCGGTGGGGCATGGGCGTCAAAAGAGAAGAGTCTGGATGAGCTGAAGGCGCAGTTGAAGCAAAAAGAAGAGGAGATTACCAAAAACCCTGCTTCGCCATATAACATTTTGGTCCGTGAATTCGAGAAGTTAGAAAAAGGTCTTGCTGACATTGTACAAAAGGGCACGGTTACCACACAAGATTTGGAGGTTATAAGAAAATCTCTTAAAGACGTGCAAGGAGTCCACGTGTATGTAACACTTCTTTTCAGAACCAGTGAGACTGTGCTGAAATCAAAGATATACGATTTGTGGAAGGTTTTTGGTGCATTGGAATTGAAAAACCGTGAAGGTTCCTCAGTTGCCTTCACCTATCACACTGAAGACTATAAGACAAATGACAAAAGTGGGAAAATTTTGGTGAATCAACCCACTTCTTCAAAAAACGTGTCATACGGAGTAGGGACTTATGCAGATATATTACCCCTTTGGGAGGCCATCTGCCTTACCAATGAGAGGAAGCCGTTTGCAAGCGATAAGGGCGGGAGCATACTGCCATGGATGTCGGAGATTTTTAAACAACTCGCTGCCATTAGCTTTGTTGATAAATTTCAGACCCAATTTAAGAGTGAAATTGATGCAGTCAAAAATGACATAGAGAGTCTTAAGAAAAGCACGTCTGAGGCAGAAGCACTCGGACAACAGATTGCTGAGCTAGAAAAAGCCTCCATTCTCAACCTCACCAGCGCGCTCAAGCTCATTGCATAAATCCAACCAGCTTATTTAAAAAGCCCAAAGCTTTTTGTGGCCCGGGATAATCCCCCGGGTCTTTTTTGTGGCCGCCCCGCGAGGGGGTGTGATTAAAACCCACATTGAGCACCCCTTAATTAAGGAATTTTGTATATCATCTGGGTTTCG